>JAUVXL010000247.1 GCA_030603595.1 Sedimentisphaerales bacterium
ATCGAATATGGATTTGGATTTAGCTTGATATGGATATACTCCTGCATTCTATATACCTCGTGGCCGGCCTGGTGATACTCTGGAAGTGCGCTGAACTGCTGATCTCCGTATCGGTCGGCTTGGCCGAGAGTTTGGGAGTCAGCTCGCTCGGCATCGGCCTGACGGTCATCGCGATGGGTACGAGCGCACCTGAGGCCGCTGCGAGTATTGCCGGCGTGCTCAGCGGGGAGGGCGGCGGCGACCTGGCGGTTGGGAATGTCTTCGGGTCGAATATTGCCAATCTTGCGCTCGTCGGCGGACTGATCGCGATAATGCGCCCGCTGCGCGTAAAGAAGAAGACGCTCATGCGAGAGGTCCCCGTTATGCTGTTGGTCGCCCTGCTGTTGTGGCCTTTGATACGCGATTCGCAACTATCCCGGCCTGAGAGCGTTTTCCTTTTGGCTGTATTCGCTACGCTGATACTGCTGACGCTGCGGATAGCCCGGCGCGAAGGCCGGGGCCCCGACGCCGATATTGAAATCCCGGACCCCGATGCGCAACATCCCCCCAAGACGCTGACAAAGTGCCTAATCCTCACCGTCATCGGGTTAGTGGGACTCGCAGGCGGCGCCAAGATGACCGTCGTCGGAGCTGTGTTCATGGGCGATTGGATTGGCTTGAGCAAAGGCGTTATCTCGCTGACAGTTATAGCCTTCGGCACATCGCTGCCCGAACTGGTCACCTGCGTCGTAGCGACGCTAAAGGGCCAGCACGATATCTCCGTGGGCAACCTGGTCGGCTCCAACATCTTCAATACGCTGCTCGTAACCGGTGCCGCCGGAACGGTTCGACCCTTCCCAATAACAAGCCCAGGCCTCGCAGGCGGGCCCGATTACTGGATCATGATCGCCGTCGCCGCCGCATTCGCATTCCTCGTAATAATCGGCAGAAGAACCATAACGCGAATCGCAGGCATCCTGCTCCTCTCCACCTACCTTGCCTATCTCGTCTATCTCTTCGCTTTCAATTAGCCTGAGACCGTCACCGACGTTCAGTTTCACTGTTCTGCCGGCGTCCTTCTTGTCGCCGTCGGCTTCTATTTCCTCGCCACCCTCTGAGTTCGCAGCCAAATTGAAAGGCCCGGAATGACTACGGATATATTGGATTTTCAGGCCCTCTACGACCGGTTCCACGCGAAGATACACACGACCGCAAGGGCGAAACTCGCGAAAAATCCCAGCAGTAGGTCCACTTCCACACCAAGACGCCGAATACCACAAATCCACATTTCCCACATAAATAGTTACAAAAAGGCTGAATTCCGGCAGTATGAAGCTTATGGAGATTCTCAGCAACCGGAGGCTGGTTGAGGTACGTCAAAGAAATGATAATCAGTGGCCGGAGTCGTTTGTCGGTAGTGTAAGATTCTTTCTGTAAATTTGAGTAACGTAGTTTTATTTTCCCCCTTCGTAAGAAGGTGAGGGGGAAAATAAAACGGCCCAACATGAAAGGGTTGCAAAAGCGAACCAGGTCGTTCCAATAAAATCTTTTTAGACAAAAAAAAGGATGGAACGAACATGACCCGAAACCAGATTGTAATCGAGGATCTCGTAGAACTCATCAATGAACACGGCGGAATTGAAAGTTTTTCGCAGGCAATGAGCCAGCTAATGGACAGAGCAATGGCAATCGAACGGGCGGATGTGCTCGGAGCCGACCCCTATCAAAGGACCGATACCAGGTGTGGATACGCCAACGGCTTCAAGCCAAAAACTTTACACACCCGCCTTGGGCCTGTGCCGCTCAAAGTGCCACAGGTTCGCGGCGATGTCTGTTCCCTTCTTCGCCGCCATCCTGAATTCAATGCTCAAACCCAAATCAACCGGCACGCTTGACGACGAATCGAGCACCAAATGCTCTTGAATCGCCGCCTGCCCCGCTGCGTTGCTCACCGCAGCCACACGTGCACCGCGAGACAGCCTCAATCCGGTTCTGGCATCCGAATAGGCCATTCTCAAAAGCCAATATTCCATTGCCAAATCAGACTTACCCGCCTATTATGGCCACTGCCGAGCCTTGATGGGTGGTTCCCGGCACAGTCGGATTCGTCGTATCGAGGTAAATTGGAAGCCGGAAGGCAAAGCCGGCATACGCAACGAAGCTAACGGTGCAGATGATATGAAGCTAAACTGGGCAACGCGAATTACAATACTTCGGATTCTGCTCATAATCCCATTCGTCAGTTGTATGTTGAAGATAAACGACCCCGAGCTCAGCCTGGGCCTACAGACTACGATGCGATACATTTCGATAGTCTTTTTCCTGGTTATGGCGATCAGCGACGGGATTGACGGCTATCTCGCCCGCAGGAGGCATCAAATCACCAGGCTCGGGGCCTTTCTCGACCCGCTCGCCGACAAGCTGCTTATGACCTGCGCCTGTCTGCTGCTGGCCTCTCAACGAGGCCGGGTTGACGGCTTCCTGCTGCCGCCGACGGTTGTGGTACTGATAATCAGCAAGGACCTTATCCTGCTGTTTGGCTTTATCGTTGTTTACCTCACAACTTCTGAAATCCGCATCCAGCCTGTTTTCATCGGCAAGACCGCCACCACGCTGCAATTGGCGATGGTTGCGGCTATTCTTATCGCTCCCGAGGTTTCCACTGTCCTGCCTGGCTGGATTTGGTTCCTGCGCGTTCTCTGGTGGAGCGCTTTTGCAACGGCTATTTGCACATTGATTGTTTACATACGCATCGGACTGCGATATATTGCGGAATACGAGTCCGCCCAAGCTGCAAGTCCGCCGAGGCGGGGCGGAACGAACGAGCCTCAGAGCTAAGAGGTAGAAGCAGTATGCTCGACTGGAAGCTTCCGCTTTTGTCTTTTTGCATTAGAATGCCAACGTGTCAATAGAATTCAGCGAAATTACGGCGATTCTCGACGACCTTCGAGCGGGAAAAATGATTGTCCTTGTCGATGCCGAGGACCGTGAGAACGAGGGCGACCTCGTCTGCGCCGCAGAGATGGCCACGCCTGAGATAATCAACTTCATGGCCAAATTCGGCCGAGGGCTTATCTGCCTGCCAATGACGCCCGAGGCGTGCGACGCGCTCGGCCTCTACCCCCAGACCATCCAAAACACAGCCAGATTCGAGACCGCATTCACCGTCAGCATCGACGCCGCAGAAGGAATCGCAACGGGCATCAGCGCCGCCGACAGGGCAAAAACGGTTCACGATGCGATTGCCGACGGCGCCAAGGCCGCCGACCTCGTTCGCCCGGGCCATATATTCCCGTTGAGAGCCAGAGAAGGCGGAGTGCTCGTTAGAGCGGGCCAGACCGAGGGTGCCGTTGACCTCATGCGATTAGCGGGCCTCAAATCCGCAGGCGTGATCTGCGAGGTGATGAATGAAGACGGCACTATGGCAAGGGTTCCCGAACTGCTCGAATTCTGCGAAAAGCACGACCTCAAGATTGCCTCCATCGCCAAGCTCATAGAATACCGTCTTCAGCGGGAAAGCCAGATCAAGCGAGTCGAAGCTGTGAATCTGCCGACCGACTACGGCGAGTTCAAATTGATTGCCTACGAGACCGTCACCTCGCCCGAACCGCACCTGGCGCTGTGCAAAGGCGATGTCGGAAGCATCGACAGCAACGGCAAGCCCATACAGCATGATGAGGCCGTTCTCGTGCGCGTGCATTCCGAGTGTATGACCGGGGACTTGTTCCATTCACAGCGATGCGAGTGCGGCTACCAAATGATTACCGCGATGAAGATGATCGAGGAGGCCGGCCAGGGTGCCCTGATCTACCTCCGACAGGAGGGCAGAGGTATCGGCCTGGCAAACAAACTGCGGGCATATAAGCTCCAGGAGCAGGGGCTCGACACCGTCGATGCCAATTTGGAATTGGGCTTTCAAGCCGACAGACGCGATTACGGAATCGGCGCCCAAATCTGCCGCGACCTCGGCCTCAAAAACATTCGCATACTCACAAACAACCCGAAGAAGATTAACAGACTTGAAGTTTACGGCATCAAGATTGTAGAGCAAATCCCTATAAGGGCCCGCCCGAACAAGCACAACATAGACTATCTGCGGACAAAGAAACATCGGCTCGGCCACATGCTCGACGGCGATTTATGATTCCTGTTGGTTGGTCTCTTACTATGAAAATAGCTGCCGCAATATCGCATGTGTTGTTCATCTTGCTGGTCCTGATCCAGCCTGGTTGCGAGCCGGCAGCCCCGCGAGAGCCGATGCCGACGGCGGGCAATGACTCGAACACGCCTTTCTGCGTTTACTATGCCCCCGAAAAGATAGACATTATGCCCCTGACAGGATTCAAAGGCAATAGCGGCGGCGAGCCGCAACTTCACGTTTACGTCAGTCTGCTCGACTCCGCCGGCTCTCAAATAAAATTCCCCGCCAAATTTCGCTTCGAGTTGTACTACCACGTTCAACGCTCCGCCAAGCCGAAGGGAGAAAGGGTGGGAATATGGCCTGACAACAAAATGGCCGATCCGAATGAGCCCAAAATCCACTGGTTCGACCTTGCTGACCCTGCTCAGAACAATCGCTACTGGCGAGATTTCGTCAGGGCCTACCAGTTTGCTCTCCCTTTTCGGCCCGAACCGGGCAAGACCTACATCCTCGAAGCGACCTGTCTGACTCACGACCGAAGGCGTCTGACCGCGAAAGTCTCCCTCAGACAAGCAAGATAATCGCGGCGATGCCCGCTCACGTGTGCCCGTTAATCCCGAATTTTCAACCAAATGCGCAGGGGTTAAAAACCAAAAATCCCAAATTTGAAAGTTTTTTTTACTCCTTCCCCACCAAGTACTTACAGCAATCCCAGTGACAAAAAAATCGCGAATTTTCGACTCAAACGCGCAGGTTCGCCCTATTGTAGAGGGGCATCGTTTTTCGCCCCTCGCGGGAAAAAACGCAAATACGAATATCGAAACACGAAGCACGAAATCCACCAAGGGATCCCTGGCGGGACAAGCACAAATGACCAAATGCCAAATTCGTCAAACCGCAAAGTTTTGAACATTCGAGCATTCGGATTTCGAGTTTGTCTCGGATTTAGGGTTTAGAATTTCGAATTTCTTTTCTCTAAGGAGAACCCCAAATGCCAATCGAAAAAAGATGCGACAACTGCACATTCTCAACCTACGCCACCGGCCCCGGCCGACCCGTCCTGATCTGCCGTCAGAAAAAAGCTTCCGAAGGCCGATGGAAATCTGTCCCCCTCCTCCACAAATGCTCCAACTTCCACCCCTCAAGGGCCGCCAACCCCGATAATTCCGCCCCGCGACTAATCCCCTTAACCCGCGGCCAATTCGCAATCGTTGACGCAAAAGACTACCCCGAACTCAGCAAATACACATGGTTCGCAGAAGGAGGCCAAAGAACATACTACGCCGTCAGAAAACAAAACGGAAAATCAATAAAAATGCACCGCCAAATAATGAACGCCCCGCCCCACCTCGTTGTGGACCACATAGACCATAACGGCCGAAACAACCAAAACAAAAACCTCCGCCTCGCAACATTCACACAAAACTGCCAAAACCAAAGAAGAGCCC
>JAUVXL010000257.1 GCA_030603595.1 Sedimentisphaerales bacterium
CTTCGGGGAGGGTCATGGTTAGCATTGAATCGGCGTGGTGGGTTACCAGGCCTGCGGCCTTGTCCTCATGGTCGTCGTTGGCGATAAGTTTGGAGCCGGCTGCGTCGGTGAGTTTGAGTACGGAATCGAGGGGTGACTTTAGGCGGCGGGCATAGACTTCGGCCACGATTTTGTCGCCTTCTCGGGCGTCGAATTTGAAGACGTCGCAATCGCCGGGCCGATCGATGCGTCCGTTGAGGATAATGCCTGGTTTGATTGTTTGGGCGAAGGGCAGGCGGTTGTTAGGCTCTCTTTCCATGGATTCCGGGAGGGTGTCGATGGCGAAGGGCATGGTATTGGAGACCATCGATTTCTTTCGGACTGAGAGGGGAAGAATGCCTGGCTTTTTGTTTTTGGTGTCTATTTTCAATTCGTCGGCGGGGAGGTTCCAGCCGGTAAGCTTGACGGTCGCTTGACCGCCAACGGGGGC
This sequence comes from Sedimentisphaerales bacterium, assembly GCA_030603595.1. Classification (GTDB taxonomy): domain Bacteria; phylum Planctomycetota; class Phycisphaerae; order Sedimentisphaerales; family Anaerobacaceae; genus JAFGCD01. Next base: position 470 of record JAUVXL010000257.1, read on the forward strand.
GCCCAGAGGAAAGATACTCGTGACAAACGGGAACTCGCCTACAGCAATGCGATAGACGAAGTCTTCTCGTCCTCTGTAGATTGCGTCTTTGATTTCCAATTCGTATTCGCCGTCTTTTGGGATTTCGTAGAAGATGACGGGATCGGGGTTGAAACGATAGTCGTCGTCGTATGCGAGTTCATTGCCGTCTGCGTCGTAGAGGGCCAAGGTGGCCTGAAACCAGCCGGGGACGGCGTCGGCGAGATAGGGGATCAATTCCCTCGCGCTTACGGCCATTACCAGTCGCCGGCCTTTGCGCAAATTTAGGCAAAAACGGTCAACGTCGCCGGGCATGATTTGGCCGTTTAGAACAACGGGAAGAGCAGACGGGACGGTGGCTTCGGCCTGTTTGTTGTTGGGCTCCTTCTCGCTGTATTCGGGCAGTTGCCCGACGTTAAAGACGACCGGATTGGATAGACCCAGATTGGTCTTGAGCCTTATCTCCCGCGGTCCGGGCTCAGCATCGGGGGAGACGACGACGCGGAGCTTGACGTCTTCGCCGAGGTGAGGGTTTTCTCGATTTCGGTTCTTGGGATTGGCGAGCTTTTCCTTGATTTCGGCCATTTCGTTCTTCATGGCCTCTATATCGGTATTGGCGTCCGCATTTTCGTCTGTCTTGTCAACAGCAGCAGCGTTTTTGCCTTTGGTTTGTTTTGGGGGGTTCACTTCCTGCTGGAGCACCTTTAGCCTGTCTCTGAGGAGGTTGATCTCTTTGCCATTGAGGGGTTTGACGTGGTCTATGAGGGTGGCTTTGACTCCACGTCCTGAAACGACGACCTGGGTTATTCCGTCGAGATAGCGTCCGGCGAGCTTAGCCTCGAATGTATGGCCCTGTTGTCCTCCTGCCGGATAGACATATCCGATGCCCGGCTTTCGCCGGTTTCGTGCTGCGGCTGCAAATGTCGGAGTGGCGGACGAGAGTGCGAGGAGCATCGCCGCGCAAAGAATCGTTTGCCATCGGTGTCGTTTCATGGAATGCTCCGTTGTTTACATAATTTCTTTCAAGCGTCCGGCAGTCTTTGCACCGTCGTCGGCCGAGGCGGTGACGCGGACGTCAAGGCCCTGTGGATGGGGCAGCTTTGCATTAGCGTCGATGCCGAGCAGTTCATACATGCTGGCGATGAGGTCCACCGGATAGACGGGTCGCTCCTTGACTTCCGCTGCTTTTTCGTCCGAGGCTCCGACTACTCTTCCGCCCTTGAATCCGCCGCCGGCGAGGACGGTGGAGAATACGTTGCCCCAGTGACCGCGTCCTCCGTTCCATGGCGCTTCCCACTGGACTTTTGGCGTTCTTCCGAATTCTCCTCCCCACCATACGATTGTGCTGTCGAGGAGTCCTCGTTCGGTGAGGTCTTGGAGGAGTGTTGCCATTCCTTTATCGAGTTCAGGCAGTTTTTTCCTCATGGTCTGGAAATGCTGCTTGTGTGTGTCCCAGCCTCTGTAGTTTATTGTTACGTATGGCACGCCTTTTTCGACGAGTCTTCTCGCTACGAGGCATGATTGCCCAAATGCTGTTCGGCCGTATTGGTCCCTGAGTCCGGCCTTTTCGTCAGAGAGATCGAATACCTTGCCTGCGTCGCCGAGGATGAGGTCGTAGGCCTGCTTTTCGCACTGGTCCATTGCGGCCAATTCCGGATTTTCTTTGATGGCTTTGCCCAGCGTGTTCAGGTTGGCGAGCAGGCTCCGGCGGGCCTGTTGTCGCTTTTCGGTTATGCCTTTGGCGACGACTCCTTCGACGACAAAGGGGGTTTTCGAGGGGTCGCCTCCTGTTGCGAACGGTTTGTATCGTGAGCCGAGAAAGCCCGCTTCGGAGAAGCGTCCCTGGGGTGTTGTGAGGACTATGTATGGTGGGATCAGGCCCTTGTATCCTGCGTCGTAGCCTTTGTAGAGTGAGACTACTGCTCCGACGGACGGATAGACCTGGCCATCTCCTGGTTTTCGGCCCGTCTGAACCATGTATGATGCTGTTTCGTGGCCTCTGACTCCGTGTGTCATGCTGCGGATGATTGCATATTTGTCGGCCTGCTTTGCGAGTAGGGGGAGCATCTCGCCGATGATGATGCCATCGACGTTGGTCTTGATCGGCTTGCTAAGCGATCCTGTATAGTCGCTGCCGGAATCAGGTTTGGGATCGAAGGTATCCATTTGCGGGGGGCCTCCCCACATCCATATCTGTATGACGGATTTTGCCTTGGGCTGCGGCGCGGCGAAAGCGCCGGGTGCGAGGCGATTTGCGAGTAGCAGGCCTGCTGCGCCTGCGAGTCCCCGCTGCATGGCCCGGCGTCTGGATATTTTCGTTTCTGATAAGCTGTGACTGTTTTGATTGTGTCGAATGCTCATATCGTCACCTTGTTTTTCATTGTACGTTCCGGTTTTATGCGGTCAATGTCTGTATAGGAATTCCGGGCTGTTTATCAGGGCCCAGATGAGGTCTATTACGGCTTCGCGTATCCGTGTTTTTCCGGGCTGGGCATAAGCGGTTACGGTGCTCACCTCGTCCTGCGTGGGATAGCGTGAGAGAATAGTGAGATAGAGAGTATTGGCGATTCGGGGTGGTTTCTGCTTTCCCTGGAACAAGTATCTGAGCTTTTTGCTTTTTTCGATCTTTCGCTGGATATGGCTGGAGTTTAGCATGTGGAGGCTTTGTGCCGGCGTTGGGTTATTATTGCGTTCCGATTCGAGTCCGGTATCGCGTGAGGGTCGGCCGAACATCTCGAGGAAGGGACTGGTGATACTTCCGTCGGCCAGGGCAATCGAGCGATGATCTTCTGGGATGAAGGTGAATGGCTCGGGAATTTGGCTGGAGTACTTGTCGGTTGAGCCGGTGATCTGGTTGAGTGCGTCGATGAGGACCTCGCCTTCGATTCGGCGCAGCGGATAAAAGGCGAAGTTGGCCTCGGCGTGGGGTTTGTCGGTTTTGGGGATTGATGAGAACTGGTATGTGTTGGAGTTTAAGATCAAGCGGTAGAGGCGCTTGAGGTCGTAGTCGGCGGCGATCAACTCGCTTTCGAGGTAGGCGAGGAGCTTGGGATTGCTCGGCGGATTGTCGGGGCGGATATCGTCCGGTTCGTGAATAATGCCTCGTCCGAGGAGCCATGACCAGAGGCGGTTGGCAATGTTGCGTGTGAACCATTTGTTTTTTGGGTTGATGAGCCAATCTGTGAAGATTTGGCGTGGGTCTTTGTTGGAGATTAGGCTTGCCCTTGCGCCATCGGGAAAGACGGGCCTGGCCGGCAGCTTGGGTGCGTTGGGGTCCGGCTCCTTATCGGGGTCGAAACAGATGATCTCCTCTTTCCATTCAGCGGTGCATTTATAGTTTATGTGTGCGAAGAAAGCGGCCATGCCTAAGAGTCTATCCTTGGGCCATTTCTCGGCCCGCTCGCCCATAAATGTTAGGGCTACAATCTGAGCGATGGTCTGGGGCTGCTTGCTTTGCATTGCGCGGTAGAAATTGACCTGCGGGACGCGGAAGTTGCTTCCGGTTGCGATGAGCATCTCGCGGACGAATTTATCGTAGGGCATGTTTTGCTTTATTGAAGAGCGAATCCAGCGATGATATGCCTGTGCGGCGTTGGGCCATAAGTTGATTGGGAACTCGGCCTTGACTCGGAACAGGTCGCCCCACTTCATCGCCCAGTAGTCTGCAAACTCATCCCGCTGGAGCAAGTGCTCTATCAGGGCGGAACGCTTTTTCGGGGTCTTGTTGGTTATGAATTCTCTGGCCTCTTGTGCGGTGGGCAGGGTTCCAATGACATCGAGATAGGCGCGACGGACAAAGACGGCATCGGAGCAGATATTGGCGGGCTCAATGCCCAGTTTCCGCAAGTTGGCGAAGACCAGCTTGTCGATTTGGCTTTGCGGGGGGGGAGCGGAGCGGCTTTCAAAGGGGCGGTGGACCGCAGCGGGAGCAGCAGTTGCAAGCAGTGCCGTCAGGAGAACTGCGAATCGAACCGATGATATTTTCATCATGTAGTGGAACTCCAAATAAGTGTGAGGTCGCACGAGCGAAACGACATTCACCCCATATATAAGACGCTTCTCAAAGTCGGCGTATTGCATAATCCGAGGATTCAGGCTCGGCGAGGTCCTACATGCACCATATACCGTATGATAGCAAATGCCCTACCACTTTTCAAGAGCGCAGTTGGCCGGGTGTGGCCAGATTTTCCGGCAACCCACTTTTATCGTGTCATGCTGAGTGAAACGAAGCATCTGGCTTAGAAGCGAATGAACCAATCGAGTATGAAAGACTAAGTCGCCTTGCAACGCAGATTCTTCGCTAGCGCTCAGAATGACAAATGAGCGTAACGTCTTGTCCTCGGAGAGGTTACGTCGTGCCAGAAAAGTCAATCACACCCGTTGGCCTAAACGCTGAAAAGGCGTTTATCGCAGGATTACTGTGTAGGGGGCTGTTTCGTTGATGTCAATTTTGAAGCGATTGGCGATGGCTGAGATTGCAGTTTTCTTATTTGTGGGGTAGCCGTTTTCGTCGCAGGCGACGATTTTTGTGGGTTTTCGGCCTTTTAATCGCAATTTGACCGATGCCTTGATTCTTTCCACTGCCCAGGGGGCCGAGCC
>JAUVXL010000286.1 GCA_030603595.1 Sedimentisphaerales bacterium
GCCACCCCGATCCGTCCTCCGTCTCCCATCCCCCGCCTCTTACCCATCTTGCCTCTTTCTTCCTTTTCCTCTCCCTGCAAATTCGTCGAAATTCCTGAAATTCGTGGTCACATTTCCTGCCCATTTGCGCAGAACAAACCCAATCCCCAAACCACCAAAACCACCGCAACTTCTTTCGCCAGAACGATTTACACCCATACTCCGCCCCGCCCCACGCGAAAAAACAAACCCAAAACAAACCCAATCCTACATGTACGGGCGACCCTACATGGTCGCCCCCATCGTCTATCTTACCCAGCCTGCCACGCAGTCTCGGAGCGAAGCCCCGGCACGCCGGCAGCGCAGCGGGGGACGCCCTCTTTACGCAAAACGACCCAAAACCATTCGATCAATATCCTATCGCACAATCATCTCCGCGAGCTTCGCCCGTGCCTTTTCGTACTCAGCGGGGTCCGCCTCCCATTTGAACCACGATTCGGCCAGAGGCTCAACCACCTTGCGAGCCTCCGCCCCCAGGCCCTTGCGTTCGAGGATGGCCATATATTCGTAGTCTTCGATAGAGTCGCGCAAGGCCTTGAGCCGCAAGCTCGGCACGATCCCATCGTAGCCGACGGCGCGACCGGGATAAACGATAGTCCCCTCGCCGTTATAGACCAGCTTCTCCCGCCCGTATGTCCACGGATCCGTCCACGGGTCCTCGCACTGCCGCCAATACGACATCCCGCCCCAGTACAGCAAGCCCCGAATCCCGTACCGCCAGGAAATCCAGGCCGGAACGCGGTAGTTCAGCAGCGGATAGTCGATATGCCACCACGGGCTCGGCTCGGGGCCCTGGCAAAGCGCCGTATAAGTCCAGATCGTCTCCCCCAGCGCCTGCCGTTTGGCCGCACTCTCAGCCTTGAAAAGGCAAAACAACGGACACCATATATCGATAGCCCCATGCAGCTCGCCCCAATCCGAATCAGCCCCACCCATCCCCTTCTCCGTCCAAGTCTGCTCGACGACCATAACCTTAACCACCGACTTGGCCGCGCGAATCGCCCGCCCCCACTTCTGCACGAACTTATAGGCCTCCTCGTCGTTGGGCTCGTCCTTCAAATAAATATAGAACGTCACCCAAGGGCGGTCCAGCTTGGCCGCTGCACGGTCCCACGCCTTCAGCCACGCATAAAGCTTCTCGCGCTCCTTCTCCGGGTCATTGACGATGCCTACCGGACTGCGAACGCTTATTGCATTAACATGATACCGATCCACAAATTCGCGCAGCTCGCGAATCTGCTCATCCGGAATCCGATACGAGCCGTCCGCCTGAGCCGCCGGCCTGAGGCCATGCCACGGCGTCGCATTGACCCGATGCCGCGTAAGCATCTCGGCGCACTGCTTCTCAACCGCCTCCCAATCCGAAGGCTCCTTTTCTTTACCCTGTTTGGCCCGCTCGCGATAATAGCTCCTCATCCGCCCCGCCGGAGAGCCCAGAGCAGTCTGCAGCGTAGAGACACGCGGCAAAGTAAAATCCCACACAGTCAGCCTAACATCGATTTCGACCGCCCTGCCGCCTTCCGCTCTAACGCGGTATGTGCCCTGATAATTGCCCGCTCGCGCCTTAGCCGGGACATATATATCCACCCAGAAACCGTGGCTTTGCTCGGCAGGCAAATCAAAAGGAACAGCGTCAAACCTTGCCTCGCCCAAGCGGTCGCGCGTTACCGGATGCCTGAACGGAATAAGAGGATCGGGATACCACTCCGGCTTGAACCCCTCGTTTCGATAAGTCCCTTTGGCAATCTCCAACTGGTGCTGCCGATACAGCCGAGCATCGGCGCGGCGCAAAATCTCACCTCCAGGCCCCTTCAAATCGCCCGGTTCAAGAACCACCCTCTTGATAGCGACGTCGCTGCGCACCAGAATCTGAAAGCTCTCCCATTCGTTCCTCGCCGCCGATATCTTAACGGCAACCTCCGTCCCGGGAGCCTCATCCCGCAGCACACGCCGAGTCGAAACATCCGTCCACACCCGCCAGTCAGCCCCCGCCGTCTGCAAACCAAAAACGCACAAAAAAACACCGACCACAAAACCCGCACGTATTCTAATCATTGTTCCACCCCTTACTTCAACTCAGATACACTATCGGTTCGTCACAGTCTGATTAACAACTGTGTCTCATCTTCATCAGAATACCACCTCCGCCCCGAGAAACCAAGCTATTTTGCGGTCATTCCGGAACCCATTGACACGTGCGGTTCGGATACCGCAAACCCTTGCTTTTCCGCCCCGTTTCTGCTATACTCGCCTTGGTCTGAGTTCAACAATACAGTCACGAGGCGCGAATGCGAAAATTCACTCCAGCCGGCAGGACAATTCCCATCATACTCAGCCTTTGCACATTCGCAGCCTTCACCGCTGCCGCCGGTTCAGACGACTCTGCTTCATCGCCGCTGCTCGATAAGTTCCTTAAAGGCCCCATGGCCGACGTCGAGAGAATCGTATTCGCCGCCCGCCAGGACGGGGCGGGAGGCCACTGGTACGAGAACTTCGGCTACTACGCCCAGGATGCAAGCCTTAAGGTCTATCGCGCAATGGGCCAATTGTGCAGCCTCAACATCAGGACCGGCCGTCTTCGCGTCATGCTCGACGACAAGGATGGCTCCGTCCGCGACCCGCAGGTTCATTACGACGCTCAGAAAATACTCTTCTCATACCGAAAGACAGGCTCCGACTACTTCCACCTCTACGAAATAGACATCGACGGCTCGAACCTCACCGAGCTCACCGACGGACCTTATGACGACATCGAGCCGACCTATCTCAGCGACGGCTCGATCATGTTCTGCTCCAGCCGATGCAAGAGATGGGTCAACTGCTGGTACTCGCAGGTCGCCACCTTATACCGCTGCGACGGCGACGGCTCTAACATCTCTGCAATCTCAGCCAACATCGAGCACGACAATACGCCCTGGCCCCTGCCCGACGGCCGAGTGCTGTATCAGCGATGGGAATATGTGGATCGCAGCCGAGTCGCATTTCAGCACCTCTGGACCTGCAACCCGGACGGCACAGGCCAGATGGTCTTCTACGGGAATATGCACCCAGATACCCTGATGATAGATGCAAAGCCAATCCCCAACACCGACAATAAGGTCGTCGCCATTTTCTCCCCCGGCCACGGCAAGGCTGAACACACCGGCGCAGTGACCATCCTAACCCCGAAATCAGGCCCCGACGATTTAGGCTCGGCCCGTAAACTGAATGAAAAACCCGAGTACCGAGACCCTTGGGCCTTCTCCGAAGACTGCTTCCTCGTCGCCAAAGGGCCGGCCCTGCTCGTAATGAACGGCCAAGGCCAAACGCAGGAAATCTACCGCCTGCCCCGCGCCCTGGCCCAAGCAAAGGTCCACATCAACGAACCCCGACCGCTGATTAAGCGAAGACCCGAAAAACTGATCCCCTCCCGCATAACATCGACCGGCGACACCGGAAAGCTCATCCTGACCGATGTGCACCAAGGCCGCAGAATGGAAGGCATCCAACCGGGCGAGATTACAAAGCTCCTGGTCATGGAGACCCTCCCCAAGCCCGTCAATTTCACCGGCAAAATGCCGCCCATCAGCTTCGGCGGAACCTTCACGCTCGTTAGAATGCTCGGCACCGTGCCCGTCGAGGCGGACGGCTCGGCCTATATGGAGCTGCCCGCAAAACGCCCGCTCTTCTTCGTCGCGCTCGATAAGAACAACAACTCCGTAAAACGCATGCACAGCTTCTTAACAGTAATGCCCGGCGAGACAACAAGCTGCATCGGATGCCATGAGCAGCGAACGCGGGCACCAATGAGCATCGGCGCAAAGACAGTTTTGGCCCTCAAACGCCCCTCGCAAAAAATCACGCCCATCCCAGGCATCCCGGAAGTATTCGACTACCCGCGTGACATCCAGCCAATCCTCGATAAGCACTGCATAAAATGCCACGACTACGATAAACGCGCAGGCAACGTAATACTGACAGGCGACCGCGGCCCGATCTACTCGCACAGCTATTATACCCTGACCGTCCGCAACCAGCAGGTGATCGACGGCCGCGACCGCAAGCGAACAAACCTCCCGCCACGCGCCGTAGGAACCAGCGCCAGCGGCCTGATGAAAAAGATCGACGGCAGCCACAACGATGTAAAGCTCACCGCCGGCAGGAATCAGCTCATACAAATAAAGCTTTTAGAAAGTATCACGGACGACCGTAGTGTTG
>JAUVXL010000158.1 GCA_030603595.1 Sedimentisphaerales bacterium
GTTCGGGAGACGAATATTGTCTTGCTTTAAGAAATGACGGTTCGATAACGGGGTGGGGAAATAATGCATACGGACAGGTGCCGTCAGTCATAGGAGACGACTTTATTGCTGTCAGTGCTGGGGTGGGACACAATCTTGCCCTGAAGGCCGACGGCAGTATTGTCGGTTGGCGCATCAACAATTACGGCCAAGCCACACCGCCTGAAGGAAACGATTTCATCGCCATCCGCGCCGGAGCAAGCCATTCGCTTGCACTGCGTTCGAACGGCAGACTTGTCGCCTGGGGTTACGGTAGATATGGTCAGGCGAGTGTTCCAGACGGGAACGATTTTGTCGCCATCGACGCAGGATGGTACTTTAATCTTGCATTAAGAGCCAACGGCTCCATAGTGGGCTGGGGTTTTAACTATGACTATTGGGGAGGAACATGGTACGGTCAGGCAACACCGCCCGAGGGAACCGATTTTGTCGCAGTCGCTGCAGGCTGGACGCATTCTCTTGCGCTCCGTTCCGACGGTAGCATAGTTGGGTGGGGCAAAGATGATGATGGTCAGGCAACGCCGCCTTCCGGAAACGGCTTTACAGCTATCGCAGCAGGTGCAAGACACAGCCTTGCCTTGAAGGCCGATGGTTCAATAGTTGGCTGGGGAGACAATCATGATGACGAGGGCCGATGGGTAGGCCAAGCCAGCCCACCTACAGGAAATGATTTTGTTGCCATCTCTGCGGGGGAGGACTATTCCCTCGCCCTTAGAACTGATGGTAGCCTTGTTGGTTGGGGAAATAACTCGGTTGGGCAGTCGACCCCGCCTGCCGGGGGGAAGTTTGTCGGCATTAGCACAGGCGTGGCGCCTCGTCTTGCGTTGCAAGAATCTATCTGTCAGTACACTCTTACAGGTGATTTCAATAATGATTGCGAGGTCAATTATTCCGATTGCGCGGCGATGGCGAATGAGTGGCTTGTCGACGTGGACTTCTCACATTTTGCAGACATGGCCTCAAACTGGTTGATTGATTGCGATATCGAACCTGCCAACTCGGCTTGCATCCCCAAGTAGTTGGTTCCCGTGACCGGGAAGCCGAAGAGACAAGATCCTTGTTTTGTCCCGTTGTTTTCTTGCACCTAATCTGGTATCCTTATAGTCAATGTTGCACAGCAAATAACCTTTCGTTTCAGGAGATATCCGCACATGAAAAGAATTGCCCTTGCCTGCCTGACACTATCCACCCTCTGCGTCGCAGCGCCCAAGTACGACCCGACTTCCGATTACACAGTCAAGAAAATCGAAGGTTTCAAAGTCCTCGTAAATGGAGAGCTGCTCCACGACCATCCGGAGCTTGCCAAGGATACGTTGAGGCTTCTTGAGTTTCAGTTCTACCAAATGACCCGCGTCGTCCCGGAGAAGGCCCTTGAGAAGATTCGCAAGGTAGCCGTTTGGGTCGAGTACGCCCACCCGCGTCACCCTTGCATGTGCTATCATCCGAGCAGGCAATGGCTAATCGAAAACAACTTCAACCCGGAAAAAGAGCGCAGCGTCGAGATCGCCAACGCCCGCAACTTTTTGAAATGGACCGTCGCCCAGCCCTGGATGGTCCTGCACGAATTCGCCCACGGCTACCATCACAACGTTCTCGGCCACGGCCATCCTGAAGTCCGCAAGGCATACAACGACGCAGTAAAGAGCAAAAAATACGAATCCGTCCTACACATCAACGGCTCAAATCAAAAAGCCTACGCCCTGAACAACGACCAGGAATACTTCGCCGAATGCTCGGAAGCATTCTTCGGCACCAACGACTTCTACCCATTCGTAAAATCAGAACTGAAACACCACGACCCAAACATGCACAACACCCTGAAAAAACTCTGGACCCCGGAATAAAACTAACCCTCCTCGCCACAGTTTAGCAGTCGCCGGCACGGCGACGAACTCTTACCTTGTATCGGCGACGCCAAGGTCGGATACGCCATTTGGATTTGGCTGGCTTACAAAAAAACCGCCTCTGGATGTGAATCGCCCCGGAGGCGGTTTGACGTTCCAGTAGCAATATGCGCGCTATTGCGGTACGAATCTTAGCCCTTCGATTGCTGCGCCGTCTGGTTTTAGCAACTGGCACCTAAAGCTCCAGCCGCCGCCGTGATCACCAACCTTGAGGATGAAGGTATTGGCGCCTTTGCGAAGCTCGATATTGCCTCCGCCGGTGGCCTTCAACTACATCGCAAATCGCCACGACCCGCACATCGCCGAATCCCATAAAACCGCTCATATCGCCTCGGCCCTGGCCGCCCATGCCGATGCAGCCCATGACGATTCGGTCGTTGGCCCCGAACGACTTGGCGCTGACGAAGACGGGCAACCCTATCGTCGCAGCCGCACATTTGTGCAGAAAACCGCGCCGTGTGGTTCCTTTTCCTGTCATAACATAATCTCCATTTAGGTGAATCCTGGATTTCTCATTTAGACATTCTTAGCTACTTCGCCAAGTTTCATTTGTGATACTATACCTTGCCTCGGATGCTCCGATTCTGTATAATTGGCCTGTTGCAGAAATCAAAAGGAGACACTATGTGCAAAGTCGAGCTTCCGGAGCGGCTCAATGCCGCTACAGTGTTCGTTGACAGTCATTTGCAGCGGGGCCGGGCCGAGAAGGCGGCTATCGTTTGCGGCGAGCAGACGATTACCTACAAGGCGCTCAGCGAAGGAGTCAATCGCGTCGGGAATGCCCTGCTTGGCCTGGGTATCCGCATGGAAGAGAGGGTTGCCATCATTATGCCGGACTGCCCCGAGTGCGTGTATGCCTTCTTTGGGGCGATGAAGATCGGGGCCGTGGCGATTCCGATGAATACGCTGCTGATGCCGGCCGATTACGAGTACCTGCTCAATGACAGCCGTGCGCAGGTGTTGGTGATTCATTCGTCGCTACTGGACCGGGTCGAGTCTATTCGCTCGAAGCTCAGATACGTCAAGCAAGTGATAGTGGCCGGCGAGGGCGCGAAGGGCGATTTGTCTTTCGAGGAGCTAATGGCCTCGGCGTCGGACAAGCTCGATCCGGCCGATACGAGCAAGGACGATTCGGCATTCTGGCTCTATAGTTCCGGCACGACGGGATTTCCCAAGGGTGCGATCCATCTCCATCACGATATGGTAGTCGCGGCCGACCTTTATGCCCAACAGACTATCGGCCTGGCCGAATCGGATGTGTCGTTCTCCGTAGCCAAGCTATTCTTCGCTTATGGGTTGGGTAACGGACTGTATTTTCCGCTTAGCACCGGGGGCACGACGGTGCTGCTTCCCGATAGGCCGGTGCCAAAAAAAGTTTACGAAGTAATCGACAGGTATCAGCCGACGGTCTTCTACAGTGTGCCCACGAGCTACGCGGCCCTGCTGCACTTGGCCGAGAAAGAAGGGCGCACGGATTTGGGCAAAGTGCGGATGTGCATCTCGGCCGGCGAGCCCCTGCCCAAGCCCATTTTCGAAAAGTGGGTCGATAGATTCGGCGTGGAGATATACGACGGCATCGGCTCGACGGAAATACTGCACATATTCATCTCGAACCGTCCCGGCCACGTCAAACCCGGAAGCACGGGCCAGGTCGTTGCCGGATACGAGGCGAAGATAGTCGGCGACGACGGAAAAGAGCTTGGCGTCGGCGAGGTCGGCGCGCTTCTGATTAAGGGCGACAGCATCGCCAACGGCTACTGGAATAAGCACGAGCAGACCAAAGGAACATTTCGCGGAGAGTGGATCAATACGCACGATAAGTTTCACGTGGACGAGGACGGCTATTATTGGTACGCAGGCAGGACCGACGATATGATGAAGGTCAGCGGCCTGGCCGTCTGGCCCGCAGACGTCGAATCAATCCTTGCGAGTCACGACGCTGTCTTGGAGAGCGGTGTCGTGGGAGTCCCGAATAAAGAGGGCCTGATCAAGCCGAGGGCGTATGTCGTCCTCAAGGACAAACAGAACGCATCGGAAGACTTGGTTAAGGAACTACAAACCTTTGTCAAGACAAACGCGCAGCCTCACAAATACCCGCGAACGATAATCTTCGTCGATGAGCTGCCCAAGACCGCGACCGGCAAGATCAAGCGATACAAGCTGCGCGAAATGGCACAAGCCGAGGGATAGCGACATTGGTGTTTACATCCGCATCAGTGCCGACGCCCAGACAAAACCGGAACCGAAGGCCACCAACAGCACTAAATCTCCTGAGTTGACCTTTCCCTGCTTGCGAGTTTCATCCAGTGCGATGGGCAGACACGCTGAGGCCATATTGCCGTATTGTTCGACGTTGACGAACACCTTATCCTCCGGCGCGTCGACCCTTTGGATGATGGCTTCCAGCATTCGCAGGTTGGCCTGGTGTGGGATGAGCATATCGACATCCTCGAAGGTGACGCCGTTTGCCTCGAAGGACTCGAAAACAGCCTCGGACATTCGCCCAACGCCATTCTCGAAGACAACCCTTCCATCCATTCTAAAATGCACTCGACCCGCATCAATATCGTCCTTATCGACCATGCACATTTTCCCCGAGGCGCTGCCGGGAGCTGCGGTATATAGCGACTTCGCCTCCGAGCCGTCGGCGTGCAGTATTGTTGAGATTATTCCCTGCTCGGGGTCGTTGGATGGACCGACAACAGCGGCGCCGGCGCCGTCGCCGAGCAATATTGCGATGTTCCGCCCGTCGTAAGAGCCGTCGATTCGCTTGGACAGCACCTCCGAGCAGGCGATCAGGACATGTTTATATGTGCCGGCCCGGATGAAGTGGTCGGCAATCGACATGCCGTATATCAGGCCGGCGCATTGTTGCTTGATATCGAGGACGGGTTTGGGCATCAGGTCGAGCTTTGCCTGCAGGAAAAATCCGCAGCCGGGATCCGCGTGGTCGGGCGTGATGGTGTTCATAATCAGAAGATCGATATCGCTCATCTCAAGGCCGGCGTCGGCGACAGCGGCGCGACAGGCGGGCACAGCCAGGTCCGAGGCGCTTACCTCAGCCTCGGCGTGCCGTCTTTGCCGAACGCCGGTCCGCGAGACGATGAATTCGTCGGTCGTCTCCATCATCTTCATTACGTCGAAGTTGGTAACGACCTTCTCCGGCAGGTAGTGGCCCGTTCCCATTATTCGTGAAGCAATCGCCATAGTTCTGGTCCTCAGCAGTTCAAATTACGGTTGGGTGGAATTTTCCGCATATTTTATCGACAGTTTCACCAGCAGCGCACAGTTCTTTTGGAAGAATCCTTCGCTCATCAACTGAGTTTTCTCATATATCTCGGATCCGAGTTCATTGCCTATCATCTCGCTGCATTTGCCTTCCTCGGTCCCGGTGAGTATTCGCTCGTGCCAGGCCGTTGTGGCGGCGATTGCACCGTCGAAATAAGCTTTGACCGCATCGCCTCCCTTTATCACGGCATTGTGGCTCAGACAAACGATCTCGGCATCAAGGGCCGCAAGCCGCCGTATCGATTCGAGGTAGGCCCCGTAGTCGGCGAAGTAGCAGGGCCAGAAGTAGTCCGAATCCGGCAGGTAGTAGCCGGTCGCATCGGAGATGATCAGGATGCCCGCCGTCGGCTCGTGAAAGCTCAGGCTGCAGTCGCTGTGGCCCGGCGTTGCAAGGCAATCGAATTTCAATTCTCCCACCGTTACCGTATCGCCATCTGATAGTATCCGGTCAACGGGGATTTTGTTCTCAGCCAACGGTTCGGGGCGGTGCTTCTCTGTGATTGAGCCAGCCTTGATGAGCGCCTCGGTGAGTACGCCGTCGATCTTGGCGAAGTATCCAACGGCTTTTTCCACCGAAAGCATTTCGGCGGCTGCCTTCGAGGCACAGACTACTGCGCCGTCGAACATAGCTCGAAACGCCGGCACCGCCATGACGTGGTCGGGATGGGCGTGCGTGATGATAATCTGCTTGACGCAATCGGCGGCGATGTCAAGCCCGGCTAATTGCTCGGCGACTACAGGCCCGACTGCGCCAACGCCGCCTTCGAAGATAGCGCCTTGCTCACCGCTGGTAACGAGAAACACGGGATATTCATTTGTGCCGAGCATCCAAAGGCCCTCGGCAACCTCGGCAGGGGGGTTCTTTATCAACATTCTAATTGCCTCTACAAATTTGTCTGATAATTACGAGTTCGATTCTTGCTCTGCTGCAAACAGGGCCGCGCCCAATGCACCGGTGTACTGCGCATCCGGTGCGATATGCGCCTCGACGCCAAATGATTCACCGAGCAGCCTGCCCAAAAACGGGTTATGCGCAACGACACCGCCGGTGGCGACCAGCAGGCCGTCAACGCGATCCATTTCCGCGATCCGTTTAACGACCGAATTGAAGGCGCCACGAACAATATCGGCGACATTTACTCCCGCGCGGATTTTCTCGAGCACCTCCGTCGCCGCGAAAACGGTGCAAAAGCTGCCGAGCGATACCTCTTCCGTCGAGCTCTCGGCCAACGCATTCAATTCAGAGATGTCAAGCGTAAGTCGATGAGCGATCTCCTCGATAAATGCCCCCGTGCCTGCGGCGCATTTACGATTCATCTTGAAGCTCTTCCTCTTACCCGCGTCGTCGAGATGTATGATCTTGCTGTCCTGGGCCCCGATATCGATCACGGTGATGCACTTTTTGAAATGGAAGTACGCCCCTTTGCCGTGGCATGCGATTTCTGTCATTTTGGCATCGGCCCAGGGCACGTTGTCCCGGCCGTAGCCGGTCGATAGCGATCTGGCGATTTGCGAGCGATCTATAGATTCGCCGGTGCATGAATCAGCCAAAAGCTGCTCAGCCGTCTTTTCATAATCGATGCCGGACCGTCCGATTGCCTTGGCGGCGATCAGCCCGGTCGAGTCGATTACAACGAGCTTCGCGGTCGAGGCCCCTATGTCAATGCCGCAGTAGTATTCCATCGTCTCTGTTGGTTTATGTGTCCTGCTTAGTCTTGTGAAAGCTGCTCTATGAAGGCCTCGATATTGGTTCGTGTCTGCTCTTCGGAATAGAGCCGCAGATCGTTCAGGTCGCCATCCACGATTACAAAGGGCTTGCCCGTTTTTCCCTGGAGTCGTTGCGGCATATCGTAGCTACTGTTGGAGTTGTTCGGACAGGTCTTGGCGTTATGGTAGAACACGCCATCGGCCTTGAACTTCTCGATCATCCGCTCCATATAGGCCTCCTTAGGCCCGTCGCTGCGGCAGATGAATATTTCGCTGTACGCCCGCGCCATGCCCTCGAACGGCTTATCGGGATCCAGGGCCTCGAATACCCAACTGTTGCAGTATGTCGATGCGACGACTGCCGTTTTAAGCTCCATAAACTGAAGGGCAAGGTTCTTGAGCTTGCCCCAAATCGGCATGCCCTCCCAGTAGATTCGATGCTTCTCGCCATCGACGGCGCCGACGCCGTCGGCAATCCGTTGCTTCAACTCGGCCAGAAGTATCTCGTAGTAATCGATAGCCTCCTGCGCCCCGCGGAGGACTACAGCCGGGCCCATTTGGATCGTCCCGTCGAAGAAAGTGATCGGCGAAGGCGCGTTAGCCGCCGTCTCCAGCACCGCTTTCCACAATTCCGTGCATCTCCTGGACAGGGTGATTACTTCCTTTAGCTTGTCGAGATCGAGCTTCTCGCCGCTGATTTCTTCCAGAGGCGCCACGAGCGCTTCGATCTGCTTGGCCACGGAGGTTATGATGGCATCGTCCACTTCCCCGATCGCCCGGGGCGTGTGAACGCCGATGCAGGGCACATCCCATTCACGGGCGTAAAACCCGAACCAGTCCTTGACGTCACGGCACTGATTGGTATTGAAGACGAGCACGTCGGCCTTGGGCGGGCCGGGAAGCTTCATCTTGTTGAACGGGCTTTCGCCTTTTAGATACGAGCCTATATCGCTGGTCAGATATGAGCAGATGTCCGGCGAGAATCCGCGGGCGTTGGCCTCCGGGATAAGGTCGGTCGCCATTCGCGTTGCGCCGAGCATAGCGCCGTGGTTCTCGGGGAAATACACCTCGAATCCCAATGCCCGCAGCAGTTCAGCCGGGCCGACGCTCGTGCACCAGGCTATTTTCTTATCCGCAGCCTCCGGGCCCATCATCTCCATGAAATATTGGCCCATCACGCCCCGCATCTTCTTGCTGGCGGCGAAATCCTTCAATTCTACCGATGACGGCATAGTCAAACTCCTGATTTGTCTTTGAGAAACTTGCAAGGCCGAAAACGCTCGCCGAATCTCTCGGCAAGCGATTCGAGCCGACGTATTACTTCATCTATTCCGAGGTCGTAGGCATATTTCAGTACGCCGCCCCGAAAATCGGGAAAGCCCGTCCCCAATACCATCGCCACGTCAATATCCGACTCGCGCTGGGCGATTTGTTCTTCGACGACGTAGAACGCCTCGGCAACCATTCGCAAAATGAGCCGGTCGGCGATTTCGTCGGCGTCGATCTCACGTGCCGTTTTTCCGGATTCCTTTTGCACGCCTGCGATAATGCTTCGAGTCAGGTCACTGTCCTGTGGAGTATAATCGCCTTTTTGGTACTTGTAAACCCCCGCGTCCGTTTTCTGGCCCAGGCAGCCTCGTTCGACCAGTGACATAGCGACCTGCGAGAGGGGCAAATGATGCGAAAAAGCGCTGCACATCTGTTTGTCGGTAAGCGCGAGAATGTCGATCCCGGCCATGTCTATCAGCGTCAAAGGCCCCATCGCAAAACCGAAATCGACCATCGCGGCATCGACGGCACGCGGCTCGGCCCCGTATTCGAGCAGTTGAAACGCCTCTTTGAAATAGGGGATGAACAACCGGTTGACAAGAAATCCTGCTCGGTTTTTGACCAGAACGGGCGTCTTGCGAATATCCTTGACGAGCTTCATGGCCGTGGCGATAACGCCCGGCTCGGTCTGGTCGCGTCGAATGACCTCGACAAGGGGCATAGCATGGGCGGGGTTGAAAAAGTGCAGGCCGATAAGCCGTTGCGGATTAATCAGGCCCTCAGCCAGTATGTCTAAGTCTATCGTCGAAGTGTTCGATGCGATAATAGTATCGCTTCGGCAGGCTGCTCCGATTTGCGACATTACCGCGCGCTTGACGGCGACATCTTCAAAAACCGCTTCGATAACAAGGTCCGCTTCGCCGATATCGTCGCAACTCTTCGCAATCGAAATCCGCCCGAGCATCTCGTCCGCGTGCTGTCGGCTCATCCTGCCTCGTTGGACTCGTTTATCGAGCGACTTGCGAATCCGCACGAGCGCCTTTTCGACGGCCTCTCTCTCGGTATCGGTTATCACGACGGCCAACCCGGATGCGGCAAACGCCTGGGCAATGCCCGTCCCCATCGAGCCGGTCCCGACGACCGCAGTAGTTGAAATCCTGGTCGGCGTCTGTGCCTGTAGCTCCGGGACTTTGCCGGTTTTTCGTGTGGCGAAGAACAGGTGAATCTTGTTGCGAGTTGCAAGAGTATCCATGCACTGGGCGAAGGTTTCCCGCTCTTCTTTTAGTCCCGCTTGATACGAGTGGTCTATGCCCGTCCGAACCGCTTCGATTATTCTTTTCGGCGCTATGATCTCAGGCCGAACGTTCTCAATGAGTTTTTGTGCCTGTTCGAATGCCTTATCGTTGGCCGCGTTATCGGAAATCTTGTCGGTCCGTTGGCTGGTTACCCCGTCGCGCCGGGGCTCGCCCGACTGCAGCAACTCGCCGGCCGTTTCAATAAGTTCGTCTGCCTCGCATACCTTATCGACAAGTCCCAAATCGAGCGCATCGCCGGCATTGACCGGCTTGGCGGTCAGGAGCATCCTCAACGCTGCTTCGACGCCGATGAGCCTGGGCAGACGCTGCGTTCCTCCTGCGCCCGGATTGATCCCGAGATTGACCTCAGGAAAGCTAAATTTAGCCCCGCGCGCGCAAACTCGAAAATGGCAAGCCATCGCAAGCTCCATCGCCCCTCCAATCACATTCCCCGCCACTGCTGCGGCGCAGGGCTTCTGGGAGTTTTCAACGGTGTCGAACGCCTTCTGGTATATGCGCGACATTCGCACCGCCTCCTCGGCCGAATCGAGTTCCTTGAAGATATTCACATCCGCGCCGGCGCTGAAATGACTATCGCCGCCGGTCACGATGATCCCGCGAACATCCTCCTCGGCGTTCGCATGACTAACCGCGGCGACGAGTTCTTCGAGCAGTTGGAATCCGATTGCGTTGAGCGGCGGGTTGTTCAGACGCACTATACAGATGCCGTCGGATTTACTGTATTCGATCATACCGGTTTACTACTCAAGCCGGGTGGCACCTTCAAACTTTGTTTGGAGGTGTTCGCAAGCCCCGACCGTAAGGGAGCCGGTTTAATCCCGGCGCTTACGCTTTGGAAACTG
>JAUVXL010000299.1 GCA_030603595.1 Sedimentisphaerales bacterium
GGCCTTTGTTTCGAGGGGCGCAGGTGAACGAGAATGATCTGGCGAGCGTCTTGTTTGTGGTGGGGGCGGACTGCGAATGCGGCATGGATTACCGATGGCTGCAGGGCACGATGCTGCCGGCAAAGTGGGACCGCAAACTCCACGAAACGGCGGCCGAAAGCCTGGGGTTCGACCCGGAGAACCCCATGATTAAGATGGAGATGAGCTCGATAATCGGACGGGGAATGGGCGGCTACCGGTATCCGGGTACTGCTATGGGCTACCAGGAGCTTATTATTGAGCCGGAGACGAATTTCGACGAGCCGCCGAGCGGGGATTTGAGCGAGCCGAATGTTGTGGCCGATGCGATAGAACAGAACGACTATGTTCGCGTTGAGGAGGTAACGGACGATACGAAGATCGAGGAGAAGGTCCGCCCGCGGCGGGTTGAGGATGCGAATAAACCTGTGGCGGAGGAGAAGGCGGCTTCTCCACAGGTCGGTCATTCAAGCGGCGGAATGCCTGATCCGAATATTGTCAAGGCGATGTTTCAGCAGAGGCAGGGAGAGAAGGCCGAGGTCGGCGGCGAGAATAAGGATGTTTACGGATCAATAAGTAGTCTGGCAATGCTGGCAATTGGGCTGTTTGCATTGGTTGTCATTTTTGGTGTTGTGATTCTTGCGAGGGCTCGACGAGTATGATTAGGCATGCGGCGTGTTTTCTTCTATTTTCATTTCTGACTTTCTGCTGCGTGGTTCGGGGCGATGACTGGCCGACTTTCAATCATGACAACCGCAGGAGCGGTGTTAGCGGCGAACAATTCAAGACGCCTTTGAGGCGTGCGTGGACATTCGAGGCTTGTCATCCGCCGGCGCCCGCCTGGCCGAGGCCGGCGAGGCAGGATTACTGGCATCGTTTGGAGAATCTGCGGGCTACGACGACTTACGATCAGGTGTTTGGCGTTGTGGGGGCTGGCGGTGCGGTCTATTTCGGCTCTTCGGCTGAGGGCAAGGTCTATGCGCTCGATGGGGCGACGGGTCGGCTGCGATGGAGCTTCTTTGCGGAGGGGCCTGTTCGATTGGCCCCGGTGGTGATTGAGGGCAAAGTTTATGTCGGTTCCGACGACGGGTATGTTTATTGCCTTTCGGCTGCTGATGGTTCGCTGCTCTGGAAGTTCGAGGGTGCGTCTGATTCTCGGCTGATACCGGGTAACGGGGCGATGATTTCTGCGTGGCCTGTGAGGTCGGGGCTGGTTGTCGATGCGGGGACGTTGTATTTCACAGCGGGGTTGTTTCCGAGTCAGGGTGCCTTTTTGTTTGCGGTGAATGCGATGGACGGGTCGCTGCAATGGAAGCGAAAGGTGGATATTTCGCCGCAAGGGTATATGCTTGCTTCGAGTGAACGGCTTTACGTGCCGACGGGTCGGACGGAGCCTGCGATTTTTTCGCGTGCGGACGGGCGAGGGCAGGGGAGTTTGCCGAGCGGCGGCGGGACTTACGCTTTGCTGGCCGAGGATGTTCTTGTGACGGGGCCCGGTCGAGGGGCGAGAGAAATCCAGGCTGACGACGCGAAGACGAGAGATGCGATTGCGACGTTTGGCGGTTTGCGAATGATTATTAACGGCGATACTGCATATATGCAGTCTGAGACGAAGCTCTCGGCGTTTAATCGGAGGCTGTATCTTGATATATCCAGGAAGAAGAACAAGCTGGTTGAGCAGCGGAAGAAGACTGCCGAGCGGCTGAAGAAGGCCGATAAGCAAAGCCCGATTGCAGTCGAGGCCGAGCAGCTTCTGGGTGCTATCGATGCTCAGATTGCCAAATTTAACGGGCTGCTGAAGGATTGCTACTTGTGGACGGTTGACTGCGATTATCCTTACTCGATGATTATGGCGGGTGATGTGCTCTTTGTGGGTGGGGACAAAAAGATGGCGGCTCTGGATTCGTCCGACGGGCGGGTTTTGTGGAGTGGGGACGTTGGCGGTAAGGCGTTCGGGCTTAGCGCGTTTGACGGCGGGCTGTATGTCAGTACGGATGCCGGGCGCATTTACTGTTTTCGAGGTGGGGCAGAAGGAAATGGCGAGGTGATAACAACGACTGCAGAGGAGAGCCCTTATCCTCGGGATGAGTTTACGGGGCTTTATAGAGAAGCGGCTGAGTATATCGCCGAGCAAAGCCCGGTAGCGAAGGGGTACTGCCTCGTTCTGGACTGCGGCGAAGGGCGATTGGCTTATGAGCTGGCGAAGGCGACGGAGTTGAAGATAATCGGCGTCGAGGCGGATGCGGCGAAGGTTGCGACGGCGCGGGAGGCTATGGATAAGGCTGGGCTTTACGGGCGGGTGGTGATTCACCGTCGGCTTTCCGGCCAGTTGCCATATACGAAATACTTCGCTAATTTGATTGTTTCGGATGGGGCGTTGCGGAGCGGTGGACTTCCGGGTTCGCCAAAGGAGGTATTTGGGTTGGTGCGTCCGGTCGGGGGGGTTGTTGTGCTCGGCGTGCCGGGTGCGAAGAATGACGGAGAAGAAGTCGAGAAGTGGGGGCAGGGAGCGATAGCCGGGTGGGGTGTCCATAATAGAGGGAAGATTGTCTGGGGAGCGGCGAGGCGTGGGAGGCTGGAGGGGGCGGGTGAGTGGACTCATATTTACGCTGAGCCTGGTAATTCGGCTTGCAGCGGAGATTCGATTGTTAAGGGGGCGATGGCTGTTCAATGGTTTGGGAGGCCCGGGCCTGAATTTATGATAGATCGCCATCACCGCAACGTGCCGCCTCTCTTTAAGGGCGGGCGGCTCTTTGTGCCGGGCGACTGCGTTGTGTTCGGGCTGGACGCCTATAACGGGACCATCCAGTGGGAGATTGAAGTTCCGAATTCGCGTCGGCTGGGGGTTTTTCTCGATTCGGGTAGTATGGCCGTCGATGAGGAGTTGCTTTATGTTGCTGTGGAGGATAAGTGTTACGGGTTCGACGTCGATACGGGCGGGCGGCGAGTGACGCGTACGATGCCGCAATTGGTTGAGGGGCGGGCGAGCGAGTGGGGTTATCTGGCTTATGCGGGCGATGTGCTCCTTGGGAGCGGCAGGCGGAAGGGGGCTTCCTATACCGAGACGAGCTACGATGCCGACAACGCGCTTTGGTATCGAGATATGAAGCTGGTGGCGAGCGACTATGTCTTTGCAATGAAGAAGAGCACCGGCGAGCAACTCTGGAAGTACAAAGACGGGCTTATCATCAATACTACGATTACTCTCGGTGGCGGGCGGATGTACTTTATCGAGACGACCAGCGGCGCCGCGGCGGCGGACAGGCTCGGCAGGATGCCGGTGAAGAAACTCTTCGACGGCGGCGAGCAGTATCTTGTCTCGCTCGATATCAAGACAGGCCGAGTCTTTTACAGGGAAGAAATCGACGTGGGTAATTTCAGCGAGCCGGTCTATCTCAACTATGCCAAGCGGGTGCTGCTGCTGAGCGGCTCGCGGCTGGTCGGCAAGACTATTCGCTACTACTACGATGCTTTCGATAGTCTTCTGGGCGGGCTTATCTGGAGCGTGAGCCACGATACGAATCTGGCGAACGACGGCGCGCACGGGGAGTATAACCGCCATCCGACGATCATTGGCGATACTGTTTACGGTTGGCCTTATGCTTACAATCTCAGGACGGGCGAGCAGCTTGCCGGCTGGAAGATGGACCGGCGAGGGCACGGATGCGGGGGCGTTTCGGGTTCGGCGCAGTGCCTGTTCTGGCGGGGCGGGAATTCCTGGATGTACGACCTGGCCGAAGGCGGCGGACCACAGAGACTCACAAGCGTCACAAGGCCTGGATGCTGGATTAATATCATTCCCGCGGGGGGGCTGGTTCTGGTTCCGGAGGCGAGTTCGGGCTGCACTTGCGGATTCTCGGTGCAGACTTCGATGGCTTTTATTCCGAGAGAGGCGTTGAATTAGGGCTTTGCG
>JAUVXL010000019.1 GCA_030603595.1 Sedimentisphaerales bacterium
CTACCAATTGAGCTATCGGGGAAAATAGCTTTTATTCGGTTATTCACTTTTGGGCCCGACGGCTGCGACGGCAACCTAGCGGTTAATCCGCCTTCGGCGGACTCGCTCTACCAATTGAGCTATCGGGGAAAATAGCTTTTATTCGGTTATTCACTTTTGGGCCCGACGGCTGCGACGGCAACCTAGCGGTTAATCCGCCTTCGGCGGACTCGCTCTACCAATTGAGCTATCGGGGAAACAACTCATCTTCGTCAAATTCAATTCAGAGCATTATGCAGTTCTGTCCGGTTTTGTCAAGGTTGACCATTATTTTCCCTTGATATTGTAAAAAAACCGCACGAATGCTGGATAAAGAGGCCCTGATATTGTACACTTTTGAGTCCTGCTAAGCTCAAGTGGATTGCCTCAAAGTTCGATATTGGAATGGGCTGTTTGTACTTTTGCAGGCGGTTTTTGAAAAAGTTATGAGGTTTTGGGCATGTTCTTACGTCCTATATAGGTTCTTACGTCCTATATAGATAGTTGCCCAAGCGACAAGAAATAAAGTTTTCCGGCGAACAGACAGCCGTTTTAGCGCATCTTTGCGAGATTATGCTGAATAGCTGAGAATATGTAGTATTAGGGTTATTGTTGAGATTATGGCAAAAGACATTCTCCATGTCGGCGGGTTCACGATACTCAAGCGCATCGGGATGGGTGCGCGCAGCACTATTTACCTGGCCACCGACGAGGAAGAAAAGGCCGAGGTCGCTCTGAAACGTGTAATATTTCAGCGTCCCGAAGACGCCAGAATCTTCGAGCAGGTGGAAAATGAATTCAAGGCGGCGCGCAGAATAGACCACCCCTACATTCGAAAATGCCACAGGCTAAAAAAGGTCCGCAGCATGCTCAAGGTCAAGGAGATGCTCCTCTCGATGGAGTACTTTGACGGGAAGAATCTCGAAGATTGTCCCACGCTGAGCCTCGGCGATGTGCTGCTCGTTTTCAGAATGATCGCAACGGCCCTCAACGCGATGCACCAGCAAGGCTACATCCACTGCGACATCAAGCCGAACAACATCCTCATGAGCAAGACCGGCTCGATACAAATCATTGACCTCGGGCAGAGCTGCAAGATCGGCACTGTGAAGCGCAGAATTCAGGGCACGCCCGACTACATCGCACCCGAACAGGTGAAACGAAAACCGATGACCCCCAAAACCGACATCTTTAACCTCGGGGCAACAATGTACTGGGCGCTCACAGGAAAGCACGCCCCAACCCTGATACCGAGAAAGAACAAGTTCGGAATACCCGTAGTAGAGCCCCGCCGAGCGCCAGACGAAATCAAGAAGAAGATACCGGTCCACGTCTCCAAACTTGTGATGGACTGCATCGAAGACGACCCCGCCAAAAGGCCACTCAATATGATGGCCATCATCTCAAGACTCGATTTGATGGTTCACAACATCTTCGGCGAAAAGATACAAGCAGGCAAAAATGCCACAAACAATAATCGAACTGCTCAGTAAAGCCGCCCAAGCCACCGGCGAAGACAACTGCCGAGACGGCAATATCGTCCGCTTGCCTGCTACCGGCACTGTCATAATGACCGGCGACATCCACGGCCATCGACGAAATTTCGAGAGGGTAGTCAATTTCGCCGACTTGCCCAATAACCCCGATACACACGTAATCCTGCACGAAATCATACACGGGGGGCCCGAAGACGCCAAAGGCGGCTGCCTGTCATACAAGTTGCTCTTCGATGTTGCGCGATACAAGCTGCAATTTCCAAACCGCGTGCACACCGTTATGGGCAACCACGACACCGCGTTCATCAGCGGTGGCAAGGTGATGAAGAGCGGCAAGGAAATGAACCGCGCGATGCGTGCGGCCATAGAGCGTGAATTTACGGAAAAGGCCGACAACATCATCTCGGCTATCAGAGAGTTCCTGCTTTCGCAACCGCTCACAGTCAGATGTGAGAATCGAATATGGATGTCACACTCTCTCCCGGCCGACCGCCTCATAGACAAATTCGACCCCGAAGTTCTGAACAGGCCCCTGGAAATCGAAGATGTTGTCAGGCCCGGCGCCGCATACATTCTAACCTGGGGCAGAAGACACAGTCAGGCCCTGCTCGATAAATTAGCCGACCTCTTCGACGTTGACTTGTTTGTCCTCGGCCACCAACCGCAGGAAAAAGGCTGGTGCCAGGCCGGCAAGAATCTCCTCATCATAGCCTCGGACCACAACCACGGCTGTGTGCTCCCGATCGACCTGACGAAATCATACACGGTCCAACAGTTAGCCGACTCGATAGTCGCCCTCACCTCCATAGCTTGACAGCCACGCCATGCCAAGTTATACATAGAGTGGTCTTAACGCGTTAGTGCAATAAGCGTACAGACCTCGTTTGTCAACTGCGTGATTCGCTTGCAGAAAACGATGAATTGTCAAGGAATTCTGCCGGGTGTACTGGTACTACTACATAGCCATATTAGTTATCATTTCGCAACTGCTCATCCTCTTCCAGGCCTTTCGGAACTACCGCTATGTGCTCATGAAGTACAGAAAGAAGCGTCTCCGGCAGAGCGAACGCGTTGTACTGATCGTGCCCTGCAAGGGTCTCGATTCCGACTTCGAGAAGAATATCGCCTCGCTTTTCAGCCAGGATTACGAAAACTACCTCCTTTGGTTCGTGGTCGGCGAAGAGTCCGACCCCGCCTATCACGAACTCTGCAAATTGAAAGACCGGCTCACTCAAACCTCCAAAGCAATCGACGTGCGGATACTCGTCAGCGGGCGTGCAGAATCCTGCAGCCAGAAGGTTCATAACTTGGTTTACGCATACAACAGAATCGAGCCCGACGCGGACGTTCTCGCATTCGCCGACTCGGATATTTGCATCAATAGCGACTGGATCAGACACCTGATTTGGCCGCTGAGAAACTACCGTTACGGCGCGGCAACCGGGTATCGATGGTTCATACCAAAGAAGAACAACATCGCCACTCTGGCGCTCTCGGCTTTGAACGCCAAAATAGCACAACAACTCGGCAACACACGCTTCAACCAGGCCTGGGGCGGCTCAATGGCAATCCGCGTCGATGTCTTCCGCAAAGTCGGCCTCGACAAGATCTGGCCGAAGGTTCTTAGCGACGACCTCTCTCTTACATACGCCGTGAAGAAAGCCGGAATGAAACTCGCATTTGTTCCCGCCTGTCTCGTCGCCTCATACGAATCCACTACCTGGGCAGGACTCTTCGAGTTCGCCAGAAGGCAATTCCTCATAACCCGCGTGTACAGGCCCTGGACTTGGCTTTTTGGGGTTGCTGTTGCGCTATACTCCGTACTGTGCCTCTGGGCGACCGTTCCTCTCGCTGTTTATGCCGCAGCAATCGAAGATAAGAACCTGCCTCTGTTCATCGCCGTACCTATCGTATTCCTGCTCTGCCAGGCCGCGAGGGCGGTCTTACGCCAGGATATGATCGGCAAACTGCTCGAAAAGGATCGCGAAAACATGAGATTCGCCCGCCTTGCGGATATATTCTTTTCCTGGATATGGTCGCTCCTGCTCTTCGTCCTGATTCTCTCCTCGGCACTGGGAAGAACTATCTCCTGGCGGGGAATAAAATACAAACTGATCAGCCCAACAGAGACAATAATAAGAACCAAACAGTAATCCCTCACCGCATTCTCAGGAGGCATGCAGAAGAAAATGAGTCTCAAGAATAGTCATTGCGAGGAGCGCAGCGACGTGGCAATCTCCATCGCTCGAGTCCGCCTCCGGCGGAAGATTGCCGCGTCGGCCTTCGGCCTCCTCGCAATGACACCTACTAATTCGATTTTGACAGACTACTACAGATGATATGGGTGACGTTGGGGGCGTGACATCATTCGGCGCGCCTGCTCATCGCCGACGATCTCCTGCTTCTTCTGGTCCCACTCGATCTTTCGTCCGAGGATGAACGACAGATTACCCAGGATCGTCAGATTCGCCACTCCGACGGCCGCGTCGATATTCATTATCGTCTTGGCGCCGGTCTTGATACCCTTGAACCAGTCTTCCTTATGCCCCGGGCTCTTATAGACTTCTTTGGCTCCGGGGCCGGGCTTCCATTCTCTGGCCTTCTTCTCGGCCCAGGTTCCTCCATCGCCGCCCCAGTGGATGAATTCACCACTGCTGCCTCGGTAGATCGCCCCGTACCCGGGTCGGCTGATCTTGCCGCCGGGCTCTTTGCCTGTTCTCTCTTCGGCCTTGGGCAGCTTATCGTTGGGCATCTGCCTCCATGTCATCACCCAATCGGGATTCTTGAAAGTGTATGTCACGTCCATCAGAACGGCACTGTCCCAGAGTCCCTGCTTGGGCGATGTTCCGGTCGCCTCGATGGTGACAGGCCCGGTCCCGTCGGCGCCCATCCACCACATCGCGCAACTCATCACATGCGCCCCGCGGTCGCGAATTTGGCCTCCGCCGGATTCCAGCAGCCAGCGGAACACGCCGTGGAGGTATCTTTTGTTATAGGGCCGCCAGCGCAGCGGTCCGAGCCACAGGTCCCAATCCAGCTCCTCCGGCGGGTCGCTGTCCGGCACGGGGTTTCTGTCTTCTGGGCTGGGATAGTGGAAGCAATCAACGCGATTGATATGCCCGATATTGCCGTTGACCAGGTATCTATGGGCCAGATAGGCCTCCGGCTGGGAGCGGCCCTGGGAACCGACCTGCACGGAAACCTTGTTCTTTTTCGCCGCAGCCATCATCGCCTTTCCCTCTTCGATGGTGCAGCAAGCGGGCTTTTCGACATAGACGTGCTTGCCGCATTCGGCTGCATGGACCATCTGCACACCGTGCCAATGGTCCGGCGTGGCGATTACAACCGCATCAACATCCTTGCGCTGAAGCACATAACGATAGTCACGGTAAGGCGTTACCCCCGGACCGGCCGTCATAGCGGCTTTTGCGAGCCGATTCTCATCCGCATCGCAAACCGCCACGATCTTGACTTCGCCCTTATTCATACGGTTCTTCATGTCACGCAGGTGACCGCCGCCCATTCCCCCGACTCCGATATGCGCTGTGACTATTCTGTCGTTGGCGCCGGGCCTGTTTGGCTTGGCCAGGACGTCCGACGGAATGAAATAAGGAACAGTCGCCGCAGCACCGGCGGCGGCAAGGAATTCTCTTCTGCTGAGTTTGTTTGTCCGTTTCATGATTCTTATCACCTTTCAGTTTTCATTCGTCGCCAAGAATTAAGGCGCCCAAAGGCTCCTCTTAATTCCAAATCCCGCATCACCACTATTTCACTTCGGCAATGCTTTGACGGTCGTCTTCTTTGTCGGGACCAGTTTTACGCACTCATAGCCGCGGACCTTTTTACCGCGTTTGCGAAGTGATTGGGCTATATTGCCCTTGAAATCCTCCGGGGAGGTCTTAAAACCGGCCATTAGGGCCGCAACCGAAGCCTTGCCCGGAATTCGCTCCAGAACCATTCGAGCGTCCTCACGAAGTTCTTTGTTCGACATCAAACCGGCGATCGGTTTTATGAGTTCTTTTTCGCCGATCTCCGAAAGCATCCAGAGCGTTTCTCGTCGCACAGCGACCGGCTTATCGTCGGCCAAGAGCCCAGCCAGATGCGTCGCTACGTTTTTCCTTTCTTTGTCGGCTCCGGGCCGACCTGCGTGGCGTACTATCTTCCACAAGGCGCGCTTGGCTGCACGGGCCACCTCCGGATCTTCATCGGTCATCGCCTCGGCCAGCGCCGCGACCGCACGCCAGCCAACCTCACCGGCGCCGAGCCACGCTTTTGTCCTAACCTCCGGGCTACTGTCCTTGATTTTTTCGATAAGCTCAGTAACAGCTTTCGTTCGCACTGCACCTACTCCCGCACCGGCAACAGATTTCTTATTGGCCTTATCCCTGGACATGATCTATACCCTTTCCTAAGAACTCAAGAATGCACAAATTACACGTAATTCCAAGGACATTCTACGTTATCACCTCTTGCGGTCAACGACTTATTTGACAATTTCCCCCGCTTGCGGCACATACAGGCAACCCGCTTACCGAATGCTTTTGCGTGATACTCGATACGAGAGGCGATCAGTCGATGTCCGCTATATCGTTTCGAGGCTTGCCGACCAGATATATCCTGCTTTTGCCGCTCCGCTTCGCTTCCAGCAGCGCCCTGTCGGCCTGCTCGAAGAGTTCTCCTATCGTCGAGCCGTCCCGCGGATAGCTCGCCAGCCCGCCGCTTATCGCCAATACGCCCTTGCCGTCGGGACCGAGCAAATCGAGCTCGGCCTTCTCCAACTCTCCGACAAATCGCTTGGCAATGCAGATCGCCTCGGTTGGATGGTCGGCACTGGCCGAACGCCTCTCGCTTTCATCCAAAGCCCTGTCTCGTCGCGGGTCGTCCCAGAAAACGGCTGCAAACTCATCCCCGCCAATCCTCCCAACAGCATCGTGTGTGCGGCAGCACCGCCGAATCAAAACAGCAGCCTGTCTCAATATCTCATCACCGGCCAAATGACCGTAGAGATCGTTGTAGTGTTTGAGGTTATCCACGTCGAAAACAAGCAGCGTTATCCGCCCGCCAACCTTGCCCGCACGTCCAATAACCTGTCTGGCGAACTCCCAGATATACTTGCGGTTCTTCAACCCCGTCAAATCGTCTTCAGTAGCTAATCTCTCGAGCTGCCTGATCTTCTCTTGCGTGGCCGCATCCAAACCGACGACGGATGCGCCTCTATCAACAGCCGCCTCGCTCCGGACCGCGGCATCCGGGTCAGAACCGGAAACCCGAGAAACCAAAGCGGAAAAACGGATTGGGCATATCAAGTACTCATCCGCCGCGCTCGAGGCGATTAACTCCATCGCTTGCGGTTCTTGGGGCATCTGAGCAAGAAGAATGATTCTCGCCTCACAGGTCTCTCGAAACGCCTTGAGGGCGCTGCGCAGCTTGCCTGAGACCGGCGGGATCACCACGCCCACCGCCGCAAATCCTCCCTTCGACGCCGCATCGATCGCATCGAGTATATTAGCGTTGATTTCGCAACTGTCCCGGTCAATATCGCCGGCATCGACAAAAGCCTTGCCGAGGTCACCGGTCAGCAGAATTTTCCCGCCGTATCTCACCGACCGCTCCTCATTTTCATCAACTCCCATCTATCTAAGCTCCAAGCAAAGCATCCATCTCAGCCTTTGTCATAAGAAACTCATCCTTGGAAAAGCCCGATGTCCGACCGGACGCCGGCCGGTCGGTCGGCCCTCGCCTGCCGTCACCCCGAACTCTTGACTTATGAACACCGCTCCTGTTCGCCAAATCCATCAACAACTCGTCAATTTCCCTAAGTTCGGTAACAACGACCACGCCGCGTTCCATCGCCTTTACTAATTCCCGTTGTCTGCCTGCGACACCCTTATCCACAAAGCAGCAGCATGTAAATCCATACATGCGCGCTATATCAAAAAACCGTCCATCCTCTCTGCCGAGTTCCTCTTGCCGCCCGACGACGACACCGCCGAGGGCTTCACCCAGCTTGCATACACCCGAATAAACATCCTCACACAGAACAGTATCGAGGTCATAGCGACCCGACAGATTCAACACAACTCGGACAAACTCATCCGACGAACTGCCAACCGCTATCATCTGCAATTGCGAACCCAAACCGAATCCTGCCGAACCAACAAACACAACTCTTCTGAACTAAAAGGCCTCCAAGCCCCAATATTCTCTATTATCACCCCATTCACCATATCACAATCCACCCAAAGGAGTCAACCCCAAATTTCTTTTCAATGCAGTCAAACGCCGCCGCCGTCAAAC
The DNA here is from genome assembly GCA_030603595.1 of Sedimentisphaerales bacterium. Taxonomy (GTDB): domain Bacteria; phylum Planctomycetota; class Phycisphaerae; order Sedimentisphaerales; family Anaerobacaceae; genus JAFGCD01. The sequence continues at coordinate 7,812 of JAUVXL010000019.1, forward strand.
GCGCATCGATCCGGGTATTTGGCTGCGGCGCTTGTCCTAACTTATCGGGAGCGCGCCGGGGCTGAAGCCGCAGGGTCTCCGCCGAGCTAAGGCGTTTCGGCAGCAGGCAGCCCGCCAAGGACCTCTTTGACCTGCTCGGCACAGAAGCTGTTCGGGTACAACTCAAGAAAATTCGACAGAGTCACCCTGGCATCAGCCAGGTGCTTCTTCTTTAGCTCGGCGTCCGACTCATTCTGATAGAGACCGATCTTCAATCGCCCCAACTCATACAGAGCCATCATTCCTCCGTCCGTCTTTTCGAATGCTTCGTGCACTTCGTTGAGTCGTTCGGCTTGAACCTGACCGTCCTCAACAAGTTTTGCCTGGGCCAACAGGATATTATCGCGAAGAGGGTCCTTGTCTTCCGTCTGTTCGAGCAGTCCGTCAAGGCGCCCGGCATAATCCAGCGAATGCGGATTCAGTCGCACAAATCTGGCCAATCGTTCAATCGAACCTGCGTCATCTGTCCGATTCTGCGTCCCTATTAGAGGCCTCAACTGGTTCAGTCTCCTCTGCAGCTCGGTCAGTTTGAACGCTGTCATCACGGAATCCGCCGGCCGATGAAACAGCCCAAGCAACCTTCTATCAGGCGGTTTCTCCGAAACGAGTTTCGCCAGTCGTTTCACAATCATATCCTCAGCCTCGCCGAGAAGCTTATCTGCTTGCTCGAAGCGCCCCCGGCCGGCCGAGTCACGAGCTATGCGACAGCGCGCCTCAATCGACTCGGGGCTCTCGGAGAAATGGTCATAAAGGCGATACCATACCAAGAGAGAATCACGATGAGGATAGTCGCTGTAGAAATGGAGTATCTCCTTCCGCTCCAGCACCATGACATCCGGACGGTACTCCTTGAAAAGGGCCTTGAAGTAGAGTGCTATCGGCATCCGACGGCTATCAGGTCGCTTCTCTATGAAGTAATCCAACTGGCTTAGTCCGTCGCTGGCGGATTGCCTCTTTTCCTGATTATCCAACTCTTTGGGGATAATGAACCAGTCCGGCCACTGGCCGGAGCCTAACTGAACCTGAATCTCCTTCTTCAAATCCTCACGCAGATGTATCGGGTCTTTGGCATAGAACAGTCTCTTGACATTAGGATCCATGACCGCTTTATCCAGCGCCTCGGTTATGCTGTGGTCCTGAAACTCCTCAACCTTCTCAGGGTCGTTCCCGGCGACGTAACGCTGGTAGTCCAACTCGTCGAAGCCAATCGCTATTTCAAACGCGCCAACCGCAACAATGAGCGTCACTAACGTAAATATCCAGACCAGTCCGGGCCGATAACGTGTGTAATGTCCTATCCCAAGAACAAACGCTGCTATTACCAAGCCGTCCAGCCACGCACAAATCCACGGTGTAAAAGAAAGACCCCATTCGATCGGATCTTCACCCCGAGCACCGCCAAAGAAGACCCAATAGATGATCTGTGGCGCCATGCAAAGAGCTATCGCAATATAACGGGACCGGAAACGAAGAGGCCGGCAAGCCGCGCCGAAACAACTAATCAAAACGCACAACGCAAAACCAGGCAGATCGGCAAAAACAATAATCGCCAGCACAAACAACAAACTGTGCCCGAAGCTCATAAGCTGCGATATCAGCACCGGCGTAACCGTCAGAATACCCATCAGCAGCCCCAAAACAAATATCTGCCACGGGTACTCGAATATACTCACCCCCGTAACCAGATCCCTGCTCAGACGCCAATAATCAGGTGAAGCCACAAACTCTATATCGAAGGACCAGAACGTGCCGGTTACGATCTTCGACCAGAACAAACAACTAACGCAAAACGCACAAACCGCAAGAATCCAACACCGCTGAACATTCGAATGGCTGTAGTGGAGGGTCGGACCAACGGCCAAAAGCGACTTCGGCCCGACAATAGGCGTTTTGTCAGTCTCGTTATTATCCATAGGCCAAACAAGTATCCGACATCAAGCATCGGCCATCTTGGCGCGAACCGGAATCCCGACTTGTCGGTCGGGAGAGAATCGAGCATCGAGAACTACGTTCCTTCGCCGCTGCTCGCGAGATACTCAACCTGCTCCGGAGTAAGTTTGTCTATCGAAATCGACATCGATTTGAGCTTTACCCTGCTTACCTGCTCCTCAATCTCCATCGGAACGTCATAGACCTCAGCACCGAGCTTGCCCTTCTTCTTAACAACGTACTCAGCCTGGAGCGCCTGGGTCGCAAAGCTCATATCCATTACGCTGGCAGGGTGTCCCTCGGCGGCGGCGAGGTTAATCAGCCGGCCCTCAGCCAGGAGATGAATTCGCCTGTTGTTCTTCAGCACGTACTCGTCAACGTGATTGCGAACGTTGCGGTTCACCTTTTTACTAATCCGTTTCAGGCCCGGTATATCCAGCTCCACATTGAAATGTCCACTATTGCAGACTACCGCCCTATCCTTCATCGTGCGGAAGTGCTCGGCGCGGACAACGTGCTTATTGCCGGTGAGCGTTACGAACAGATCGCCGATCTTCGCGGCTTGGGCCATCGGCATAACCTCGAACCCGTCCATCGCAGCCTCGAGCGCCTTGACCGCGTCGATTTCCGTAACGACTACAATCGCGCCCATTCCCCTCGCTCGCATCGCAAGGCCGCGGCCGCACCAGCCGTACCCGGCCACGACAACCTTTTTGCCCGCCATCAGTAAATCGGTGGCCCGAATAATCCCGTCAACCGTCGATTGTCCCGTCCCGTAGCGGTTGTCGAAGAGGTGCTTCGTCGCCGCATCGTTCACCGCGATAACCGGAATCTTCAGCTTGCCCCTATTTGCCATCGCGCGCAAGCGGATAACGCCCGTTGTCGTCTCCTCCATACTCGCAATAATCCGACCGGCCTCTTTCTTCCTGCTCGTATGCAACTCGTTGACCAAGTCGGCGCCGTCGTCGAACGTAATCACCGGCTTATGATCGATTGCCTGGTTGATATGCTTATAGTAGGTGCTGCGATTCTCGCCGCGAATCGCAAAGACGCCTATCTTAAAGTCCTTGACCAGGGAAGCCGCGACATCGTCCTGCGTGCTCAGCGGATTTGATGCGCAAAGAACGGCATTCGCGCCGCCGTCTTTAAGAGTTCGCATCAGGTTCGCCGTCTCTGCGGTCACGTGCAGGCACGCCGAGACGTTCATACCCTTCAAAGGTTTGCTCTTGGCAAACCGCTTGCGAATCGCCGCCAAAACCGGCATATCGTTGTCGGCCCAGAGTATTCGTTTCTTCCCCCCCGGCGCCAGAGCCATATCAGCTACATCATACTTCATCAATCAGTCCTTTCATTTCGAGAAAATAAACGAGGAATCCAATTATACCCCGCCAAAGACCGTTGTCCAGCACTTTATTTCCACCCAAAATCGCGCGCCAGGCACAAACGGGGCAAATCTCTCGCATATTTCAGGGTGGCAGCCTCATCCCTTGGGGATGGGGATGGCCAAGAAACGCCATCCGAGCCAACAAGCCCGAAGCGTAAGCCTGTCCCCCAGGGGCGCCGGGGTATTCACGAAACGTGTTGCGCCCTCAAACCCACAAGCCGAACTCGAAACCCCACAACTCTGATCCTTCCCTACTTCTCAAGTAGGTACAAATGCACGTCCCACGCCTTGAACATGTCGTTAAAGACACCATCTTTGCCGTTGATCCGTCTGTCTTCGCTAAGCACTTCCACCGCCCCCCGGCCATTTATCCCTTGCATGGCGAAGGTTGCAGTCGTCTCGGCGCCGCGCATGGACACGGCAAAGATATAGATCGCCCCGGCGTATCTCTTGGCCATGACCGCTATAGGGACATCGCTGTTGCTCGATGTCACGGCGACCAGACCTTCGACCGTCGGGCTGTTGATGACAGGGGCAAGGGCGGCTATCTGCTTGTTAATAGCAGTGACCTCCGAGAGCATCGCCGCATCGCTGAGCAGGGCCGATTCGTTAAACCTCGGCTGCCATTCGTGCACGAAGTAAATCAGTCCCATCGATCCGTGCACGATGCTCATCCACACCTCGCATCGGACCTGGTGCGGCGTCGCCTTCGCCTTCGGATTATTTATCCGCGTACACTCGATGCAATTCCAGACGACCTTCCGCCCCTCGGTCCATTTCACCAGGCGCTCGACGCCGCCGGCGACATACCAAAGCTTACCCGCAACCGCCGGTCTGGAATGGGCCGCGGGATAGATATCGAACGACGCGATGTCGCAGCCTTTGACATATTCGGCATAATCCTCCGGATGATTCGTTCGGACCCCCCGCCCGTGCCAGCCGTCCCACGCGACGCCCTGTCCTAAGTTCAGGACCACGGGCCGACTCGGATCGGCCGCTGCAATCCGCTTATAATCCTCGATGATCTTTTCAGGCTGAATCGGAGGCCCATACCCCTTGCCCTGACCCAGCGACTGCGCATTGTCCGGCTCATCCCCGTGCATCCATCCGACGATAGTCGGATCGTCGATATGCACAAGGCCGACCTTGTTTTGCCCGCAAATCACCTTCATCCCCGCCCGCTTCAATTCCGCAAGCTGCTCGGCCGTCGGCCCTTTCCACAACCCGATATACGTATTGATGCCCGCCTCTTTGTATTTCCGGGCATTCCGCGGGCTTTGCAGCCACACGCAAATCGGGAAGAAACCGCCATCGGCCGACAGCCCCCGCTCCCACTTGGTATATGGACTCGCACCCGACTGCCCATAAGCCGCCCCAAGAATTGATACAACAATCGCAACGCAAACCACGCCTATAATCTTTCGTCGCATAAAACTACCTCCTGTAAATTCAGGTTAATCCGAAACGTTCGCCCCCAGCCGTTTGACTGCATCCTGTCTGATATAGCTCATAATGCGCGGAAAATGCACCGCGGGCTCTACTCGTTTGCCTCGCTTGGCGCCGTTTCCGTACACAACTTTCAATATCTTTTTGCCCTTCCATATCTTCGGCCTGATCTCCAGCTTGACCCTGAAGCCGTATTTGCCCACTTCATTAAGTGTCGGAACGGGGTACGCCTGCGGCTCGGCCAGCCGGCATTTGCTCAGATCGGGCACGAGCGTAGGCGTAACATAACCGTCATCCAGGCCAATATCAGACTAAGGGACACCAACAACACAATAGAAGATAATCGCACCTGAATACCCCTCAAGTATATTGAGTCCTGCAATTCATTGAGCGGTCCAACCTATCGTCTCTGCCACCCCTGCTAACCTGCCCCTGGTCAAAACTTCCATCCGATGCCCCAGATATACTTGGTATCGGTTTTGTGCTTGCCCTGTGCCGGCGTGGCGTCGTAGTTCAATACGGCCTTGAGATTCGTAAACATCGTCTCGCTCAGGTTCGCACGAAATTCGGCCGTCGATGTCAGAAAATAGTCGGCGAAATCTTCGGTGCTCGGATAGTACGTCAAATCGTGAATAAATTCAATGCCCTTGCCGAGCTTCTTATCGAAGTTGTAGCCCAACTGCACGGATATTGAGTCGCTGCTGCCCGTGCTGTTGCCGTACTTCTCGAACCTATAAGCCAGGCCGGCCTCCGTTGCAAAGTTCATTGCATCCGATTCGATCCACTGATAACCCGCACCGCTGCCCATTATGACACGCCGGTCGAGTTGAGCGATTTCGTCCGTCTCATAACGCCCGTCCAGATACCCGTACAGCCTCTTCGTAAAGAAGTAATCGTACTTCGCCTTCCCTCGCCACCAATCCTGCGTCTTATTCTTTCTGCCCGTGCTCGGATTCTCCTGTCGTCCGCGTGCAAAGTCCGCCGAAACGGTCTTGCGGTCCTTCTCAGTGCGTTTCTTGAGGTTCGCACTGCCGGTAATGGCATCAGTGCTTGTATTGCCCGCCGTACTCGTATATCCCGCCGAGATTTCACCCGTCCACTTCGGCTTGGCCTTGGGAGGAGGATTGATCGAAGCAATCCGCCTGAACTCAAGCAGCCGCCCGGGACCAATTGCAACATGGTCCCGCTCGGAGGCCACAACCTGCTTGCTCAAAATGCTCCCGTCATCAAGATGCAGATCGACAGCCTCATCGCTGCTGAACGTCGCGATATTAGCAATATCGATAGTAAGCACCCCCGCCAGATCAGACTCAAACGTCAGCTTCCCCTCAACCAACCGCCCAATCGTCCCGGTAACCCGATCGCCATTGACAAAAACAATCTGGTCGGCAGATGCCGCAGAACAAAACATCGCCAAACAAAGACACAAAACCGCCCAACGCCAATACATCATGCCTTCTTTTTGCTCCAACTTCATAGAAACCTCTTGTCGAAAAACCATTTTATCCTTCGAATGTGCCCGTACACTCAAGCCACAAATTCTACACAAGCCCTCATCACCATGCAAGTATGCCGTTAGCCTGCTGGGTAGGCAATTGCTACTCTACCAAGCCGAGCATTCCATCTTCGGTATTTTCAGTCAATTTAACCTTGAGCAGTTCGTTTTTTTTTGCCTTAGCCTCGACTCTTGGCAGAAAGACCATGAAATACCTCTCGCTGCGTCCGGACGGTTGCTCCGCCTGGCTGAAAGCCCGCCCGTGGCGGGGCGGATTGCCCTCGATTAGTATTTCAGCCGATTCGCCTATGAATTGCTCGCGGAATTGGCTGCCCAATTCGGCGTTCAGGCCGCGCATTATTTGAGATCTTCTCTTTATAACTCTTGTATCTACAAAGCCTTGCATCTTTGCGGCGGCGGTTCCTTTCCTCGCCGAGAACGGGAAGATGTGCATCTTGGCGAAGCCCACTTGCCTTGCCGACTCCATGGTCTTCTCGAAATCGGCGTCCGTCTCACCCGGAAAGCCAACGATAATATCGGTCGTTATGGCGGGGCGATCCAGTCGGGCCTTGACCGTCTCGACGACGCGGCGAAATGCCTCGATGTCGTATTGTCGGCACATCTTTCTGAGTACGGCATCCGAACCCGACTGTAGCGATAAGTGCAGGTGGGGCATAATGTTATGATGATCGCAGAACGTATCTAACAGCCTCTCTGTTACATCGCCCGGCGCCAACGAACTGAGTCTTATCCGCGCCAAGCCCGGAATTCGGGCTAATTGCTCGATCAACTCGGCTAATCTGTCGTTTCGGCCATCGGCCCAATTCCTCCGCCGAACGCTGTCCTGGCCGTAAGCCCCGAGGAAAATCCCGGTAACCACAATTTCCTTGTGCCCTGCCCGGACAAGGGCCTGGGCCTCGGCAACGACCGCTTCGGCGGCTTTGCTGCGAACAATCGGCCGTGTTTTCGGTACTATACAATAGCTGCAACAGCCATCACAGCCATCCTGGACCTTAAGGAACGCCCTGGTATGGCCTGCGAACGAAGTCAACATTGGCAATGGGGCGGACGCAGGATTCGCGGACGGCGGGCTCGATGCGGCTGCTTTTTGACTTTTTGGCGTGGTTCTTGATAGTGAGCCTATTGATGATGCATTTGGCTGAGGCGCACCTCCATTTTTGGGCTTGATTTTATGGCCGGTTTCTGCTCTAATAGTATTGTTTGGGCAGGTTTGACGGTTTCCCCACTCGGAGGTGGTTACCTCGCCGCTGACTATGCGACGCAGTATTGCAGCCAACTCTTTTGGGTTCTGAGTGTAGTGAACGTTTTCAGTTACGGCGGGCAATTCGCCGATTTGTACAGTGGTCAGGCAGCCGCAGACGACTATGACGGCGTGCTTATTTAACTTTTTAGACCTTCGGATGTACTGTCTGCTCCTGGCCGAGGCTGTACGGGTAACGCAGCAGGTGTTGACGACGACAAGGTCCGATTTTTCCGTCGGTTCAACCTGCTGAAGTCCGAATCGTTCGAGAAACTCTCGAATCTGCTGACTTTCGTACTGGTTGACCTTGCAGCCAAGGGTAACTATAGAAAAAGTTCGCATAATGTGGTATAATCTATATTTGTTGGAATGCCTTGACAAGGCTAATCAACTGGCGTTTGGATCCTAAGGCTTCTGCAAGATTGCAGAACTCATTGAACATGGGAGGTTTGTAATGCCCGCAGCAAACGAAACCGTCTGGGCTATCGACATAGGCAACAGTTCTCTCAAGGCATTGCGTCTGAGTACCGAGCAAGGTGCGTTGGAGGTTGTCGGATTCGATAACATCCGGCACGGCAAGATACTCTCAGGCAGCGGAGTAACGGATGTCGAGAAGGATGAGTTGGTTGCATTCAGTCTTCGACAGTTTGTGAACAAGCACGATTTGAATACGGATGCCGTTGTCGTATCCGTTCCGAGCCAGAACAGCTTTGCGCGGTTTGTGAGCCTGCCGCCCGTCGAGCCCAAGCGTATTCCGGAGATAGTGAAATTCGAGGCTGTCCAGCAGATTCCATTCGACATCAACGACGTTCAGTGGGACTGGCAGCGCATGAGCGACGAAGAAAGCGCCGAACTGAAGGTCGGGATATTTGCGATCAAGAACGATATTGTCAACACTGCTATCGAGCATTTCAGCCGCGAGGACATTCAGGTCAGCCACGTTCAGATGGCGCCGATGGCATTGTATAACTACATACGTCACGACCGCCCGGACCTGGTCAATTCCGACAACCTGGCGACCGTAGTGCTCAACGTCGGCGCCGAGATTACGGATTTGGTTGTTTGCACGAAATCCGCCGTGTGGCAGAGGTGTATTCTTTTGGGCGGAAACAGTTTCACAAAGGCGATAGCCGATACGTTCCACCTGAATTTCGAGAAGGCCGAGAAGCTCAAACGCACCGCGCCGGTGAGCAAGTATGCGCGCCAGATATTCCAGGCCATGCGCCCTGTTTTCACGGAACTGGCATCGGAGGTTCAGCGTTCGCTTGGTTTCTATAAGAGCTCCAATCCGAACACGCGTGTTGGGCGGGTAGTGGCGATGGGCGGCGGAACGAAGCTCCGCGGTCTGCTGAAGTACCTTCAGCAGACGCTCCAGATGCCGGTCGAAAGGCCTGATGCTTTCAAGCATTTGGCGATTAGCTCAGGTGTTCCCGCGGCCAAATTCGGAGAAAATGTATGTGATTTCGGCGTTGTTTACGGCCTTGGGCTGCAGGGTCTTGGAATCGCTGGCATCGAGAGCAACCTGCTGCCTCGGAGCATGGTTCGCTCGATGGCGTGGGCCAGCAAGAGCCGATGGTTTCTGGGAGCAGCGTGCATACTGCTTGCGGCCTCTGCGATGGTGCTTGGCAAAGCGCTTTTTGACAGCATAAGCCACACCAAGAACAATCCGACTCGAATGCGAATACAAAAAATCATCAATGACGACAAACAAGCCAGGCGGAATTTGAACGATGCAGAGACGAGAATTGCAAGATACCAGGACGCAATAGACAGAGAGTTTGAGTTTCTCAAACATCGTGAGGTAGTTCCGCTTCTGCATGAGACGATTCTTGCCGCTTTGCCGAACGCCGAGAACAACCCGTCGCAGGCTAATCTCTACACCGCTTTTGCCAGGGGTGACGTCGAAGCCGTCACACAAACTCCTCGTAACCGACGGAAACAGATATTCGTGACGGATATGTCGGTTCGCTTCGTCGAGGACTTGGCGGCGGCGGCGTTCGAGGATACCGGCGTGCTGCAGGTTGGGCGCGACGGGCGCAGGTTGGGGCGGGTTGACGAAGAGGGCGTTCGAATCCGACCGGGCAGACCGCGGAGCGGGTCAAGTGCCCCGGAGCAACCATATACCAGGATGAGTGCGGTAGAGGCGGCTAAGAGGGCGAGCGAAGCGCCTGATGTGGGATTCGTAGTAACGATTTCGGGTTACAGTCCTTACGAGAGCATCCAGGCCTTGTTGGATCCTCCGAACGTAGGGGGCCGGCCGGATCAGTGGGGTCTTGTGACACGATTGATGCACCTTCCAGATGTGAACAGTCCGTTTGAACTCTACGAAAAGACAAATCCCAAGCACTTCATACCTGACGTCGGCGATGTGGAAACGGGGAGCAAGACAACATTGAAAATGCCGATGGGCATTGGTGAAGAGAGCGCCAAGCCATTCGGCACAGCCGTGCCTGGCTACCGGCGAGACAGCGTGGTCCTTGTTGATCCGATGACCAAAGAGATTATTAGCACAGTGCCAAAACTACGTTCAAACGGCGAGCCTCTGCTGGTGCGGGGCAAGCAGGTTTTTCAGGTGAACGATCATTGGTTTGTGTTGAAGATGAAGTTCACATGGCAAGCGACGCAAAGTGGTGCGGACGTTGAGACGGCCCTTATGGGTAGCAGCGGGTCGAGTCTAAACCCGGCGCGTTAGCGATGCCGAGAAATCAGCATTTATCAGATATGGTGAGCGAAGATGAAAATAGAAATGTCGAATTTTAATATCAAGGACATCTTGGCCAAACTGAGTGTTCTAAAGAGTAATCTATCGCTGTTGGCCTCCATTGCCATAGCGTTGGTTGCTGTGCTCCTTTTTATCCCGGTAAAGCTCGTCAGCGGTAATCTGAAGGAGGCTGTGAAGCAGAAGAGTCTTAGGTTGGGAACCCAGGTTAAATCTGCGAAGAGGAGCACCGTTTCAAAGGACCAGTGGAAGGAGTTGGCGAAATACGAAGCGCTATACGAAAACGACGCCAACCAGATAGCCCTTCTTGCCGTTCAGAGCACGCAGCGTCAGTTGTGGAGCTATAGCATATTCCCCGAACCGAACGACCAATCATCCGCGATATTCAAGATGTTCGGCGACAATTATCGACTCGGGATTGACGGCCTGCTGAATAGCGTCAATGCGAGCGACTGTCCAACGGACGAGGAGTTGAGTCAGGGTATGGCAAAAGCATCGGCGACTTCGCCTGTCGGCGGCGCTGCTCGGCAATATTCTACTCTTTCTTCGCGTCCACATTCGCCGAGTGGTGCTTATTTGAGATATGCCGGGCCTCGCAGGAACTCGCCCGGCTCGCCAAAATCCGTTGAGTCAACGATACTTGACGAGATTTGCCTTAGCAGGGCTAAATCGATTTCCGTCTATGCGGACCCGCTGGACTTGCCCGGCTACGAGTTTTGGGGTGAGTACAGATATGATGTCAAACCCGAAGATGCGGTTCAGGATTGCTGGTATTATCAACTGGGCTACTGGGTGATCGAGGATGTTTTCTCCACTATCGCCGGCATGAATTCCGGCTCGGCCGACGTTCTCACGGCGCCTGTCAAGCGGCTTCTTGGAGTTAGTTTTAAGAGCGGCGGTAACGTTGGCTCATCGCGTGCTTCGTCATCGGGCGCGGTGCGAAGATCGGCAGTGAACCCGGTAAGAGTCAGGCCGGGCTATGTCGCCGCGGATCTGTCGGGCTCAATGGCGAATTCCTTCACCGGTCGAGTCAGCGACAATGACATTGACGTTATGCATTTCAATTTTTCAGTGGTAATCGCTGTCAAGTCGGTCCTGCCCTTCATGAAGGAGCTTTGCAGCGGCAAGCAGCATAAATTCAAGGGCTTTTTCGACGAACTGCCGCAGGAACAGACGTTTGAACACAATCAGATAACGGTCCTGCAGAGCAGGTTCATTGCGGTTGACCGTCTCGACCAGTTTCACAGTCTGTATCGTTACGGCCAGGATGCCCTTGTCGAGTTGAGGCTTGTTTGCGAATATGTCTTTAACAAGAACGCTTACGATGTCATCAAGCCCGCAGAAGTAAAGGTCGGGCCTAAGCCGCCGCCCAGACAGAGGGCGCCCCTGCGATAATCAGTTAGTGAGCGAACAAGCCCCGACCGTAAGGGAGGGGGGGTTATCCCGGCGATTACGCTTAGGGCTAAAATGAGTTGAAGTGAGGCACTTTAAACTTATTCGGGAAATAGGAAATGGATAAGATACTGGGTTTTTTAGAAGACCACGTCGAAAAAATAGCCTTGGGCATTGTTCTGATAATCGGTATGTGGCTTATTGTCACGCACGTAGTGCTCAGTCCCAACTCGGTTTCATACGACAATCAGAATCACAGTCCGGGAGCTATTGACGACTACATCCGCAGCGAGGCGCTCAAACTGGAGGAAGTGATGAATCGGCGGCCGACTGAGCCGGATATTTATGAGCCTCGATTGTCTGAATATAGTGAGCTTCTCGATTGTTCTATTAGGGGGGTTGATTTTGGCATTAGCCTTCCCGTTCCCGAGAGCAATCCTCAAGGCGGAACTATTGTAAGGAAGTATAATCTGCCCGACGTAGGGGCCGTTGGCGAACTTGTGGTCGGTCGCATCAGAGCGGTGGCTTATACTCCTCTCGAAGAGGTCACTGCCGAGAGTGCTTATGACAGTTCGAACTCGGAGCCAAACGACCTTGATCTTGTTACCGTGCAGGGAACCTATGATATTGCGGCGCTTTACGCGAGCTTTGAAGATAGTTTTGCCGGAGCCGGTGTAAAGCCCCAGTGGCGCGATCCCTGTCTGGCCGTGCCGGTCTTTGCGGCCGTCCATCTGCAGAGACAGAAAAAAAGCGAGGACGGTCTTTGGGAGCAATGGGAGGATGTTCCGAGGACGAAGATAGACCATCGGCGGGATTTGTTTGCAGCCATTGAGGATGCGCGAATGCTTCCACCCGGGGGGCTTACGGTTCGTATGCTGCAGTACAGTAACAGAGCGATCCAGATGGATCTGTTGCAGCCTGCGGCTTATCAGATTGCCTCGGCGGACGAAGAGTGGTTTCCACCGCTGTTGTACGAGGAGTACGAGGCGATCCGAGCGTCCGAGGCGTTGGAGGAGCGTAGGCGAGCAAAGGAGGAGAAGGAGGAAGAAGAAAAGAGCACCGGTAGCGACACGGGCCGGCGCCGGACGTCGTCAACGAGCGGTCGAAGGAGCCTTGGCGGGGCCGGGGGCAGGACCGGATCGGTCTCCGACAGTTCTCGGACGTCATCCGGCCGGCGAACAAGCAGGAGCCCCGGCACATCCGGCGTGGGGTCCGCCTTCGGCGGACAGAGCGGCAGACTTGGCGCGAGCCGGAGTCGGACATCGAGAACTAGAACAGCACGAGACGAGACAGGTTCGTCCGAAACTCTGGCAGAGAGGCGAGAGGCAGCGGAAAAGCCGACGGTACAGGATGTGCACAATAAACTTGACGAACTTTCAATTGAATCGATAACGAGACTTCGGGATCTGGCCGAACTGGTGTTCTGGGCGCACGATGATACGGTCGAGCCTGGAGCCGAATACCGATATAGAGTCCGGCTCGGTGTTTTCAATCCCGTTGCGGGCAAGAATCAGTTGAGCCAGCGCGACGCGGCCAGGAATAATGAGGTAATCCTGTGGTCCGGTTTCTCGGCCCCGTCACAAGTGGCTGAAATTCCTCGGCGGTTGTATTTCTTTGCCAAGGGCATCCAGGAGGCGGCAAAGGAGGTTACTGTTCAGGTCTCCAAGTATATGCTCGGCTATTGGTACAGTGCGGACTTCAAGGTCAAGGGCGGCGAGATTATCGGCGATTTCGTGCAGGCCAAGGCCCCAAAGAAGCCAACAGAGCCGATCGGGAGGATCTTGTCTATTGCGGGTGGCTCGGCCGATGTCGATGCCGAACCCGAGGCGGTGGATTACGATACCGGCGTCGTGCTCGTTGATGTTGTGCCCGTGAACGATTGGTCCGGCGATAAGACGATGCGGGCGCGACAATACTTCGATATGCTCTACAGCTATGACGGAACGCGTATCGAACGCATGCCGGTCGGCGACAAGTATTGGCCGGATGAATTACGCATGGTCCGAAGCGAGATACGCAATTCTCAGAGAGAGCCCAAGCAGCCCTTGCGAGGTTGGAGCGGCGCGACGACAAGGACGCCGAGAACAGGGACGCACAGCCCCTATTCCAGGTTTAGGGATGACGAATAGCATTGGATTCGTCGGCGTAAACCTGGCCCAAGTACTCGCTCTTGGCCTCTTCCTTATTGTCTTGTGAATCTTTTCATCGAGAATTCTATCCTCGACCATCAGGGCAAAGCCCTCTTTACATTGCCATTCGGGCACTTTCTTATTTATGCCCCATCTCAAAACCGGCAGTTCGTGGGGTGTGAAATTATTTTCTGGCAGGTGATTTGGGTGTTCGTCAACACTCGATCATAAGGCACAACACAGCCGCTATTGTCATTGCGAGGCCCCCTTGGGGCCGTGGCAATCTCCGGCTTTCGAGTCCGCCGGTGGCGGACCTACGGCTCCTTCGCAATGACGTAGCGCGTAATCCTTTGTCAGAAAGAGTCTTATAGTGTGCCAGAAAAATTAGCCACACCCTCCCGGATGTGCCGTTTCTTTTTGAATTTGACAGCATTGAGTGTTTTTAGTAGAATCCCACGATACGCCCCCTGAAGCGGGAATTTTTCTCCGCCTCGGTGGATTGGGGTGGTGATGACGAGCCCCCAGGGGGCGAGGCTGGGTCGGCCGAATTGAACTCCAAAGCAAGTTCGTCGGCGCGTCCGGCGGCGGGTCAGCTTTGGGCTGGCATCCCGCCTTGGCCGACAAGTGTATGTTGTCCGAGCAGATTATGGCGAAAGGAATAGTCATTTATGCGATTAGTGTTGGTTGATAGATGTGAACAAGCGAGACGCAATTTTTACCCGTTGTCTTTGAATCGCCCGATCTGGGAGCTTCGATGTGGGTTCAGCTCGCTTGCCGAAAAGCTGACTGGGAAAATTGGGGCTCAAGATGTCGCGTATTTTGTGCCTGATTATATGGCCGATGCCTATCGGGCCCAGCGGGGCGGCGCGGTGAATGATTTGTCCGCATTGGCCGGCGACGATTTGCTGATACTCGACGGTCGGGTCAAGGCCGATGCCCTGGATATTGCCTGCGCCGGATCGAGCGAGGTGGGCGTGGACGCCGAAGGCGGCGTAGTCTATGCGAGAATTGCGAAAAACGACCTCCCCGGGCTCGATGCTGAGGATATCGATGGCTTCATAAGCTCGGCGAAGGCGAAGTTGACGAATGTTAAGTGCTCGTATGCCAAGTGGGAATACACCTGGGATATGGTCTTGGCGAATCCCGAGCAGATCACGGCGGATTTCGCAGCGGCCGGTCGTAGTGGAATCGAAGGGACTATCGATGAACCCGGAGCAATCCTGGGAAGCAAGAAAGATGTGTATATAGCGTCCGGGGCGCGAGTGCATCCGATGGTCGTGATCGACGCCGAGCATGGGCCTGTTTATATCGAAGAGGGAGTCGAGATTCATCCGTTCAGCAGGGTCGAAGGGCCTTGCTATATCGGCAAGAACTCGATACTCCTGGGCGCCAAGTGCAGGGAGGGCAATTCGATTGGGCCTGTTTGCAGGGTCGGCGGCGAGGTCGAGGAATCGATCATCCACGGACATTCCAACAAGTATCACGATGGCTTTCTCGGGCATGCCTACGTCGGCGAATGGGTGAACCTCGGGGCGCTGACGACCAACAGCGATTTGAAGAACGATTATTCGAGTGTCTCGGTGATATTGGACGGGCGCAGAGGCATCGATACGGGCTCGACGAAGGTCGGCTCGTTAATAGGGGACCATGCCAAGACGTCGATAGGAACGCTGCTCAATACCGGCTCGTACGTCGGGGCGATGACGATAATAATGGCGATGGGCAAGCCGTTGCCCAAGTATATCCCGTCTTTTGCATGGTTTATCGAGGGGGTTGTAACGAAGGGGTTCGGAAGGAGAAAACTCTACGAGACGGCCAAGACCACAATGAGCAGACGCGGCGGCAAGTGGACCGAGGCCGAAGAGGCGATGTGGGAAGAGATATTCCAGATTACGGCGCCGCAGAGGAAAAAAGCCGTGGCGAAGGGGCGAAAAGTAATGATGGCACGACGCTAATACAGGAGACAAATCTATGGCAACAGTGGAAGAAAGAGTTAAAACAGTAACGGCGCAGGTATTAAAGCTCAGTGCCGACGAGATTAAGAATGAGGACAACTTCACCGCCGACCTCGGGGCAGAGAGCGTGCAATCAATCGAGCTGGTTGCGATGTTCGAAGAGGAATTCGAAATTGAGATGGATGAAGATGCGGCGCTATCCGTGGAGACCGTCGGCAACGCGGTGGAGTTCATCGCGAGCGTGTGCAAGGAGCAGGGAGTCGAGGTCGAAGAGTAGAGAGCCGGGGCTCGCCATGACAACGAAGGTAACAAATTTACCCGCCTATGGTGGGTTGCAGGCGGCGTTAAGTAAATGGCGTCGTACGATATGAAAGGATCTTTATGAGTAAGGCGAAGAAACGATATCGGCTGGTTGACGCCAAGAAGCCGAATCTTGTTGAGGATATTTATGTTCACAGCCTTCCGCCTTTGATTAGGCTCGAAGGGCCGGTGATTGAGTATATCGACGGCGAGGCGGTGGAGTTTGATTTCGCCGCGATTAAGGATCGGCCTATAGTGATAACCGATACGACCTTCCGTGACGGTCAGCAGGCTAGGCCGCCATATACTATCGATCAGATGGTTCATATATACGATTTGCTCAGCAAGCTCAGCGGGCCTAACGGAGTGATCAGGCAGACGGAGTTCTTCCTCTATACGAAGAACGACCGCGAGACGCTGGACCGATGTCGGGCGCTGGGGCATGAGTATCCCGAATGCACCGGCTGGATACGGGCGGTCAAGGGCGATTTCAGGCTCGTAAAAGAGGCCGGGCTCAAAGAAAGCGGGATGCTTACGAGCTGCTCGGACTATCACATATTTCACAAGCTGAAATTCCGCACCCGCAAAGAGTGTATGGAGAGCTACTGCGAGGTCGTCGATGCGGCATTCGAGGCCGGGGTCAGGCCCAGGTGCCATTTGGAGGACATAACAAGGGCCGACATCGAAGGCTTCGTGCTGCCGTTCGTCGAGCGGCTGATGGAGATGAGCGAGCAGGTCCCCGAAGAGCAGAGGGCGAAAATTCGCCTTTGCGATACGATGGGATTCGGGATAAGCTATCCGGGAGCGGAGCTTCCGAGGAGTATTCCGAAACTTATCTATAAGCTGAACCAGGAAGTGGGCGTTCCGAGCAGTCGGCTGGAGTGGCACGGGCATAACGATTTCCACAAGGTGCATACGAACGGCGGGACGGCGTGGCTGTACGGCTGTGACGCCGTCAATACGACGCTTTTCGGATTCGGCGAGCGGACGGGCAATCCGCCGCTGGAGGGCGCGGTCATGGAATATATCGCTCTGAAAGCCGATACGTGCGGAATGGATACTATGGTAATAACGGAGTTGGCCGACTATATGCGTTCCATCGGGCTGCCGATTCCGGACAATTATCCGTTTGCCGGCCGGGCGTTCAATACGACTCGCGCGGGTATCCACGCTGGCGGTCTTCGCCAGGACGAGCGGATATACAATATCTTCGACACCGAGAAGCTGCTTGGCAAGCCCGCCCGTGTGGCCATTACCGATAAGAGCGGCGCCGACGGCGTGGCGCACTGGATCAACGAATTCTTCGGCCTCAAAGGCGGCGAGAGGATCAACAAGATCAGGGTCCACAAGCTCGCACGATGGGTCATCGACCAGTACGAAATAGAAGGCAGACTGACCGCCATAAGCGACCAGGAACTCGAATTCAAGGCCAAAGACTTCTTCCCCGACCATTGGGCCAAGTACAAAGTCTGATCGCGGATTATTGGATAGCCACGAAGGCACTGAGGCACAAAGGGACTGAGATTGGTGGGTGGTTAATTGGCGAGGGTTTCAGGCGGGCTGGCATACCCGCTCGGCCGTGTTCGTGAAGCCAGCTTGGTCCCAAACGTCCGAAGGGCCAAGAGGAAGCAGAAATAAGATGGTGTCGCCGGATTAGGACGCGACGTGGAACGATCGGCGCAAAAAGAACTCCGAGCCGGGACAAAGAATTAGTGTGTCTTCAATGCTTTCGTAAGAGACAAGCGTCAGAAGGTCGGGTGCCGCTTCATGAGGAGAAATGGAACTTGATAACCTCCTCAAAGAAGTGTTTTCCGATAACTTCGATTTTTCCCCGTTTGACAGAAGGCTTTCTTGACCTGGCAACAAACTCCTCTGCTCTGGCATCGTATCCGATTTCAGATAGTGACGGGACATTTGTTGCGTCGATGAAGTCGAGGAGTTGGTAGTAGTATGAGCCGGGTGGTTCTTCCCTGGCCACGTGCAAAGTGACATGGCAGACGTCTTTGATCGCCGGGCCTGAGTAGCCAAAGAAGAAGAGATACCTCGCCACACGCTGACCCCTTACGAAATCCAGGCGGAAGAACCACGTTTTCTTTGCAGACTCGCGGGCTCGCAGACTAAGATATTTTTCAAACTCGAGAGTCCCAAAGTCTCGAAAATAAACATTTCCCAATGGCGTGTTGGAGTCAATCATGTCCGCTGTTTGTCGGATGTAGCTTTTCAACAGGTCGAGAGCGCTCCGCCAGACTTCGTACTCATTAGATATCTTGACCTTCTCTGCTCCAACAAATCTATCTGCTATAGATTGTGCCCATTCCTCTCGGTCACGCTGCTCGTCGGCCGCCGCTTCGTACTCGTCGAGGCTCTCCTGCACACATTCGCTCAGGAGTGATAGAAAAGGGGATATATCCGACGCTTGGGAGGCTTCTAATGCGTCATAGTAACGCAAGCGATCCTCACGTGTAACAATGGCTATAGGAAACCCATATCTCATGAGGATCACGTTCATAAGAAGTCTCGCCACACGCCCGTTTCCATCTATGAATGGATGTATATATACAAGCCATGTGTGGGCAATAGCAGCATTGATCAATCCCTGCACAGTGGCAAACTCGTCGCCCGGGCAACTTACGGCAGAGAGCCACTCTCCGAACGTCCTCATTTGTAACTGCAATTCTTCCGGGCCGGCAGGTTTGAATTCCGAGCCAGAGATTTCTACAGGCACCGTGCGGTATCGCCCCGCATTCTCGTCGTTGATTCCCTTCAAAACGAGAGCATGTATTTGGCGAACATCGAGTTCCCGAATAGGTTTCTTGCTGTCAGATGCCAAGTCTTCGAGAAAATCGACGGCCGCTGCAAGGTTCTTTGCCTCAGCTTGGTCTTTGAGAGGTTTGCCGGTTATGGTCAGGCCCAACTGCACAACTTGGCTCGTTTCACCAACATTCAACTGGTTCCCCTCTATCGCATTTGAATGATAGATGTTCTTGATTCTGAAGTATTGCCTAATGCGGTGAAGAACCTGCGGGCTTAGTCTGCCGCTCGAGCGCATCTCACGCACACGGTCGGCGATGTCCCTGATTCCCTCTTCTTGGGCGGCCTCATAGCTATAAAAAGTCCCTGGGATTTCAATTCTATTGCTATCCATCTGAATTCTCCATTTCGTTTCCACCAACATCACATGCTCTGCCGATGCCACAATTACACGAGAAATTATGTAGAATTTCCAGGCCTTGCACAAGTGAATTGTTGGCAGTTTTGCTTCTGCACGCTATTAGTCGTTTGGGGTTTGTGGGATTGTTGGTTGCCAGCGTACTTTTGCTGCGCCGAGGATTGTTCCTGTTGCGTAGGATAGATCGACCAGTGCGATTTGGTACTCCGCCAGTGCCCTGATTTCGGTGCTTTGTGCGTCGGCGAATGTGTTCTGTGCGAGCAGGACATCTGTAGTGGTTCTCGTGCCGATTTCGTACTGGCGTTTTTCGGCTTGGTAGAGTCTGCCGTCGAGGATTGTTCTTTGGCGACCTGCCAAGACTCGCTGCCAGTTTGCTTCGAGCTGGTCGATTGCGTTTAGGACTTCCAGCTCGATCGATGCGGCGCGGGATTCTTTCGAGGCGAGCCGCTGTCGTCGCTGGTAGAAGGCCTGGCGCAGGCGGCTCTTTGCGGCCTGGTTGCCGAGGGGGACGAGCAGTTGCAGTCCGAAGCGATGGTCCTCGAAACGGTTGTCTCTGAGCAGGTCGTAGGAATCGGCGCGGGTGCCTCCGAGGCCGCTGACGTTGTATGTGTAGTCCATGGTGACCAGGGGCAGGACCTGATTCTTCATGTAGTCCTCCGTGCTTATGTCCTGGGCGATTTGCAACTCCAGTTCGAGCATCTCCATTCGGCTCTCGAGAGCGGTGTTTACGAGCGCATCATTTTGCAGGTCGTAGCGGACCGGGTCCGGCTCGGTGGCGGGGACGAGGACTGTGGTCGTCTGCATGTCGATATCGGGCATGTTGAGTGCGAGTTTGAGGTCTCGCTCGGTGTCGCGGAGGGTGTTTTCTGCAAGTATAATTGCTTCGAGCCTTTGGGCGACGCCTGCCTCGGCGCGGGTGATCTCGACCTGTGCTCGTTCGCCCTCGTTGACGAAGCGGCGGGCCGACTCAAGCTGTTTTTTTGCGAGGTCGTACTCTTTCTTGCGGACTTCGAGCTCGCGCCTTGCGGCGTAGAGTTGCCAATAGAGGCGGTCGATAGCGGCGATTACGCGGATCACTTCGAGCTTTGTTTGAGCCTCGCTAATACGATGGCTATAAGCGGCGATGCGAATCGCATAAGTATTGGTGCGGGTCCCGGCGTTTCGGAGTAGAGGCTGGCTTAAGGAAACCGACATATTAGAGCCGTAGCTGGGATTGAAAAGCGACCACTCTGAATCGGTCTTCGTGCGAGTGTCGGCCAGATCGAATGTTACCGTCCCGCCGGTCGTCAAGGGCACGTCAACGCCCAGGTTGGTCCGGGCATAGTCCACGTTGGAGCCGGAGATGTCAAGGTTTGAAGCCACGGGCGTGTCGGTTTTGGCGTAGGTGAAATTCGAGCGTAGCGCCGCCTCGAAGCGTGCTTCTTCTTCGCTGACGCGTTCTGCGGCGATTGCCGGGCTGATGAGCTGGACCTTCAGGCCGAGGTTGTTTTGCAGGGCCAGGGCGCGGCAGCGTTCGAGCGTTAGTTCAAGCTGCGGCGGCGCCGGCTGGTTCGGATCGATAGGAGGACGGTCCTGCAGGGCGGGTTCGGCGGGCGTGAGGTTTAGAGTCTGAATTTCACGGAGCATCTGTGGCCGGCCCTTGAAATCATGGATGAGGTTCTCGGCTTTGGGCTTGCGACAGCCGGAGAAGTGCACAAGAGCACAAGAGATAAGGGCATAAGCTGTAAAAGTGTGAGCGATTCGCGGGATTTTAGGCCATTCTTTATTCATGTCTGAGTGCCTCAATGGGATCGAGCCTTGCTGCCTTGACTGCCGGGAACAGGCCGAAGAATATGCCGACCGAGCCTGCAAAACCAAAGGCAAGGCCAACGGCCCAGACGGGGATATACGTTTTTTCGAGTACGGGATTTATTCCGGAGATTATCAATGTTAGACACTGGCCGAGGCCTAATCCGACGAGGCCGCCGAAGAAACATAGGACGACGGCTTCTATCAAAAACTGCGTCAAAATTGCAGAATTCTTGGCGCCTACTGCTTTTCGCAGTCCTATCTCTCTGGTTCGCTCGGAGACTGATACGAGCATAATGTTCATAATACCGACGCCGCCTACGAGCAGGGAGATTCCGACGACTCCGCCGGCGACGAGTGTCACCATAAGTGCGACTTCATTAAATGACGTAAGGAAGCTCTTTACCGAATCGATTCTGAATGTGTCCGGTTCGTTAGGTCGTATTCCTCTGGTTCGCCTGAGGAAGAACTTCATCTCGGCCTGTGCCTCTTCTGTCATTTCGGTGGATTTGCTTGCGGCGAATGCCCAGATTCCGGGTTCTCCGAGCTTGTAGAGTGTTCTGAAGGGGATGAATACCTCGTAGTAGTCTTCGGCGTCCTGGCCGAAGTTCAGTTCCGGTCGGCGTTCGATTACGCCGGCTATGACGAATGTTTGATGGCCTATTCGGATTGCCTGGCCTATGCAATCTCGGTCGAGGCGGAGTTCGGTTTGCAGCTTGGGGTCTATCAGGCAGACTTGGTTCTTCTGCATGTTGTCGATGACTGAGAACTCTCGTCCGAGTATAACGGGTCGATTCTGGATTTCGTGATATGCCGCTTCGATTCCTGTTATATTGACGTTTTCGACGGAGTTCTCTCCGAACCGGGCGGTGTGGCTTCCGACCGAGCCTAACCTGCTGAACAGACCTACGGAGGGACAGTTCTCGAGTATTCCGTCGAAGTGTTCTGGCAGGAATCGAATGGTCCACCATGATGCGTGTCGCATTGGTCCTGTTTTTGGTCGGCGTGGGCCTACGAAGATTGTGTTTGTTCCGATGGTCTCGAACTGGGTTAGGACCTGTGCCTTTAGTCCTGTCAGTGCTGCGATCACGGCTGTTACCGAGGCGACTCCGATTACGATGCCGATGGTAGTTAGAAATGACCTCATCTTGTTCGCCCAGATTTGGCTAAGGGCGAGATAGACGCTCTGGTAGAATAGTCTGAGGAATGCCAGGGGTGCGTTTATCAGTGCTCTCATGTGGTTTCCTCCGTTGAGCGGTTCTCTGCGGAGGCTTCTTTTCGAGCGGTGCGGCCGGTTGAGACGTCGGAACAGATCTTGCCGTCCTTCATCTTGATTATTCGCTCTGCGTGGTTTGCGACGTGCTCTTCGTGCGTGACGAGGATTATTGTCTGGCCTTCGCGGTGGAGTTGGTCGAAGAGTTCGAGTATTTCTTCCGATGTTTTGCTGTCGAGGTTTCCTGTGGGCTCATCGGCGAGTAGGATGCTGGGATTGCACACGAGCGCTCGTGCGATTGCGACTCGCTGCTTTTCACCGCCTGAGAGTTGGTTGGGCCTGTGCTTTATTCTGCCTGCCAGGCCTACGCGCTGGAGGACGTCTTTTGCGCGTTTTCGTCGCGCCCACCAGCCGTTTCGCGAGTAGATGAGCGGCATCTCGACATTTTTCAGGGCCGAGAGCTTGCCGAGCAACTCGAAGGATTGAAAGACGAATCCGATTCGCTCGTTTCGCACGTGCGCCAGTGCGGCGTCGGAGAGCTTTGTGGTGTCCTGACCGTCGAGCTCGTAGGAGCCGGATGTGGCGCGGTCGAGGCAGCCGAGGCAGTTCATAAGGGTACTCTTGCCCGAGCCGGATGGCCCCATTATTGCGACGTACTCGTTTTCGCCGATACGCAGATCGACGCCGTCGAGGGCGTGGATGTGCTCGACGCCGACCTTATAGACACGAGTAACGGCATCCAGTTGAATAATCAGTTTTTCAGCTATTTGGATCACCCTTCGGTTTGTTTGGGTTCGGTCCCGGCTTTGGTTGCCTTGGCCTTTTTGCCTTTCTTTTTGGCCTCGCGTTCGTCCTGAATGACTTCGTCGTGCGTTAGTTTTTCGAGGATGTTATACGGGCCGACAATCACATTGTCTTCCTCTGTAATGCCTGATTCGATTATCGTGTGGGTGAGGTCGCTTTGGCCTATCTTGACGGGCGTTATAACGGCCTTGCCGTCTATGTGGCGGAAGACGACGGTTGCATACGTCTTGTTGGGATCGATCAGTTCGGAGCCCTCGCGGATATCGAGCGGCAGAACGTCAATTTCCTTTCCGAGGACGGCCTGTGAGGGCAGCTTGAGGATGTTTTCGTGCTTGCGGGTCTCGATGTCCACGTGTGCGGTGAGGCCTGAGTATAGTATAACATCATCGGTCGAATCGATGAGGATTTCGGTTCTATAATATTTCGTTCTGGTGAAGGACGTTGTGTGCGCCAGTGCGATGGAATCGACAAAGCCGGCAAATTCCCTGTCACCGAAGGCGTCCACGTGGATGACGGCCTTTTGCTGCGGAGCGAGCTTGGCTACGTCGGCCTCATCGACCTGGGCAACAAGCAGCATTTGCGAGAGGTCGCCGATCTCCATGATCACCGTTCCGGGGTTGTTCATGGTTCCGGTGATAACCAGCTCGCCGACTTCGGCGTTGAGTCGCGTGACGGTGCCGTCGATTGGAGAGGTAATGGTTGTGTAGCTGAGGGCCTCCTTTGCCTGGTCGATTCCGGCGTCTGCGGCTGCGAGGGTGTGGTTGAGGACCTTCAAATTCAGCTCGGCGGCTTTGAGGGAATGTTCTGCGGCCTGGTACTTGGAGGTCAAATCATCGAGACTGAGCTTGGCCTGGTCGAAGGCGGATTGGCTGATGTCCTGCGATTCGAGGAGGTTCTTCTGGCGATCGAGGTCGCGTTGGGCCTGTTTTAAGGATGCGTCCAGGCCGATGAGACTTGCCTTCTGGCCCGCGATGCGGGCATTCTCGACCTCGATTTGGGCGGCCTGTGCGTTACGGCTCGCCTCAGCCGAGAGCAACCGGCTCTCGAGGTCTTTAGCATCGAGGCGGAGTACGACCGATGGCGGAATGGGCGGCTCGGCGTTGGGGTCGCCGGCGGTCACCCGGTCGCCTTCGTCGTAGGGCAGATGGGTGATGCGTGCGGAGATCTTGGCGCTGATTTCGACCTTTGTCCTCGGCTCGATTTCTCCGGGGGCGCTGACAAACTCGACGAGGCTGCCTCGGATCGGCTTGGCGATGCGGACGATTGTCGGCTTGCGGGCGGAGAAGAATTTGACCTTTACGACTGTTGCGACGGCGGAGAGGACGACTAATGTTACGATAATTGTTGTGACGACGATACTGGACTTCTTCACGTTCAGACCTTTCGTTTATGACACCTGAAACGGTCAATCCTTGCCCTGCCTCGCGGAAAAAGCGGCTTCACGGCCGGGTCGCCCCGAGCGCCTCCAAGAATCTTATTATAATATATAACGCTGTGTGAGTCAAAAAGTTACGTGCGTTTTGACCCTTTTTGCCGCAAATTCGCCCGTTCTGGGGTTCTGACACGGATTTACTTGGCGCGGCCTTCGGCCGCAACCAAAAAGTAATAGTATTTGCTCTATAAAAAGGGGCTCTCTGAAATACTTCATGGGTAAGGACAGAGGGGATCGCCTTCGGCGAAACTGTTTAATCTTTTCAAACACCCCCCAACCA
>JAUVXL010000267.1 GCA_030603595.1 Sedimentisphaerales bacterium
GTTTGAGATTTTGGTCATTTGAATTTCGTATTTGTTTCGTATTTCGATATTCGGATTTCGAGTTTACATATTTAGCATAACCGCTTACGTAACAAGGTGTTACCCCTTTTTCTTCAGGGCTAAGTTGCGCTGTCGTATTAATATCTGTTGCGAAAAGCAACAGATACCATTTAGCCTCGCGTTCCACGCGGGGTTTTGACCGTTTTCATCCGAATCCCGATAGATCCGGGAACTAATTTTGCGTTTCCGCAACAGGAACTATTTGATATACCAAACAGCACATCATAACCCCCTGATTGAGGCGCGTCAAATCATAACCACGAAAAGCCTATCCTAATAACCTCTCCTCGGCCCGCCTGCTCGCATACCGGTTCTGGGACGCCGAATAGCCCGGAAGTCAACTCAGCGAACCGCGACCGGCCCTTTGCCTGCTGGCAGCCCACAGGCGATAAACCCTTTTCCCCGGACACATAGAGCGAGTTATTGCACCGTGAGCAGCGTTGTAATATCAGGCGCCTACCCATTTCCCGGATGAACCCTATTTCCCATCCAGTCAAGGAAAAACCACCCAGAATCCCTGGCCCGGATCGACCGAAGACCAAGACCATAGTGCAGGAATATGTTAGGCAGCATCGGACTGAGATTTCCGCGCTGAGGCGTCCCTCGTTCAGCCGGGACAAAATGGCCAGCTTGGATTAGCCGGCTTGCCCACCTCATAAGTGCTGTAGTATCAGGAAGTTACAAAAACAACAAGAATTGTACATAGGATTCAACGGCCGAGTTGCAAAAGTGCGCCTGTAGAATTTGTGGACTCTGCCGAAAAAAAACGTTACGAAGTCTCAGCGCGGCGCACCTATAATAAACGGAAGAAAAAGGCTAATGTGCTGATTGTATAAGGAGGCGCCACCGGATGTGCACAAGAGATATAACAGCCTTTTTAGCAGCGTTGGTTTTGTATTTTTCGATCTCAGTGACCGCCACTGCAAGAGTCATCTGCGTTGACGATGATGCAGTTGGCGCGAACGACGGCTCAAGTTGGTCCGATGCCTATAACCATCTACAGGACGCCCTGGCCGATGCCGCTGCCGGCGCCAAACCGGTGGAAATCCGGGTGGCTGCCGGCACCTACAGGCCTGATGAGGGAGCGGGGCTTGCGCCCGGTGATCGGCAGGCGACCTTCCAACTGATTAACGGCGCGACTGTGAGGGGCGGGTATGCAGGCTTTGGCGAACCGGACCCCGATGCCCGCGATATCGAGGCATACGAGACGGTCCTCAGCGGCGATCTGAACGGCAACGATGTGGGCTACGCCAACAACACGGAGAACAACCACCATGTTGTAACCGGCAGTGCGACCGATGAGACAGCCGTTCTCGACGGCTTCACCATCGCCGCCGGTAATGCCAACGGTTTGGGCACTGATAGTTCAGGCGGCGGGATGTTCAATGGGCCGGGCAGCAGCCCAACTGTGACGAACTGCATCTTTAGCCGCAACTTAGCCGCCGGCCACGGCGCCGGAATGTGTAATGACAGCGATTGCAGCCCAACGCTAACCGACTGCACGTTCAGCAATAACTCAGCGGTCGGCTACGGGGGCGGACTGTACAACGGCAACGGTTGCAGGGGGACGCTGACCAACTGCGTATTTACCGGAAATGTGGCGAACTACGGTGGTGGGATGCGTAATAGCACAAGCCATCCGACGCTGACTAACTGCACATTCAGCGAGAACTCGGCAGACTATGCCGCCGGGATGAACAATGCGGACGGCAGCTACGTAACGCTGTATCACTGCACCTTTTCCGGCAACTCCGCACAACAAGACGGCGGCGGAATGCTCAACTCGCACAGCAGCCCCATAGTGGTCGGCTGTACGTTCAACAGCAACTCGGCACGCGGAGACGGCGCGGGTATGTACAATTATTTTGAGAACACCGAGCCATTGATACGAAGCTGCATATTCAAAGGCAACTTCGCGGAGGGCGATGGCGGCGGGATGTACAATCGCAACGATACCGTGGTGACGATAGAATGCTGCCTGTTTACCGGGAATTCATCACCTAACGGAAAGGCTGTGGCCTGCAATTCGCACGGCGGGGGACACCGCTATCCGAATTTTGTCAAGATGATCGGCTGCATTCTGTGGGAAGGAGGCGGTGAAGTATGGATAGGCGACGAGTCGATAGTCTGGGTGGACTTCAGCGTTATCCCCGGAGGCTGGGGCTGGCCTGGCATGAGCAATTTAGACGTTGATCCCATGCTTACACGCGACGGCCACCTCCGCGCCGATTCGCCTTGCATCGACCAGGGGACTTGGAGCTACGAGCCCCAACCTGGTGAAACCGATATCGACGGTGAATATCGCATGCATGGGCAGATCGACATAGGACCCGACGAGTTCATCGACAGCGACGAAGACGGGTTGCCGGACTTCTGGGAGCGGAAGCACTTTGTAAGCACAACCGGCGCCGATCCGAATGATGACCCGGATGGCGACGGACTCGATAATCTGGCCGAATACGAGGCAAGCCGTAATCTGCTGTTCGGCCCACGCGACTACTATGTGAATCCAGCCGCAGGATCCGATGAATGGAACGGCTTGTCTCCGTTGTGGGATGGCGCGCATGGTCCGAAGCGCACCATTCAGGGCGCAATCGATACGGCGCTCGAGTACGAAGGCGACACAGTCATTCTTACAGCCGGGACGTACGAGGGCCCCGGCAATAGAGACATCAACTTTCGGGGCAAGGTGATCACCGTGCGGAGCACGGACCCCGACGACCCTGCCGTGGTCGCTGCAACCGTTATCGACTGCCGGGGCAATGCTGATGATCCGCACCGTGGATTCCGCTTTCACTACGGCGAGGACCTGGATTCCGTTGTCTCCGGCCTGACCATCACCAATGGTTTCGGCCTGGCAGGAGGCGGTGGAATCTTCTGCCAGTACGCGTCGCCGACAATCAGCAAGAACATTATCAGAGAAAATACGGCGGACGGGGACGGCGGCGGCATTAACATCCGCGGTTCGTCCCCGATGATTGTCAACAACACCATAAGGGCAAACACAACAGATGATGACGGCGGCGGGATTGCATGCCGTGATTCATTGGCTACGATCAGTGGGAATGTCATCACGGAAAATGCGTCGCCCGGCGATAACGGCGGAGGCATCTTCTGCCGCGACGCTGCGACGACCATCACGAACAACCTAATTACGGGCAATCGAGCGGAGGACGGCGGCGGAATCTGGCTCAGGGATTGCTCCTCGGTGGTTGCGAACAATACGATTACCGGCAATGCGGCGGAGGACGTCGCCGGCGGGATAGGCTGCCGAGGGGGTCCTGTTCCTGTGATGCCGACTATTATGAACAGTATTCTCTGGGGCAACATCGCGGCTAACGGCGACGAGATTGGGCTGATAAGGGGGGCAATGTTGACTGTCAGCTACAGCGATGTCCAACCTGGGCCATTGGCGTTTTACGCTGAGGGTGGCTGCGTTCTCGACTGGGCGGAAGGGAACATCGAAGAGGATCCGTGTTTTGTCGAACCGGGCTATTGGGACGTGAACGGGACGCCTGAGAATGCCAATGATGATTTCTGGGTCGATGGCGATTATCACTTGAAGAGTGAAGGCTGGCGATGGGATGAGGGTTATAATCCGCCTTGGCGGTATGATGATGTTACAGGCAGATGTATAGATTCCTCTACGAGGTTATGACCTCGCAGATTTTGACGAAGACGGCATAGTTGACATGATGGATTTTAGCATATTGGCCAAGTCATGGTTGGCGGCGGACAACAGCCCTAATTGGAATCCTGACTGCGACATTAGCATTCCTGCTGATAATTCTATCGATCCGCTGGATCTCGCTGTACTTAGCGATAACTGGCTGAAGGATAATGATGAATAGGAACACTTTCACGATGGTCAGGATATTCTTGCCCTATATTTTAGAGAGGTGAAAAATGAGAAAAGTTAATCGGGTGCTAATTCTATTGGCTCTGGCGAGTTCTTGCTTGGCGGCAACAGCCAGTGCGGAGCTGGTAATCACCGAGATCATGAGCCAGAGCGCTCACAACTCTCCAACAGATTGTGACTGGTGGGAATTGACCAATACCGGCGACTCTTATGTTGATTTGACGGGCTATTCCTGGGACGATGAAAACCAACGCCCTGGTCGGAATGTGTTCGCAAGCATCACAATCTCTGCCGGTGAATCCATCATTATTCGGGATACGGTCACCGCAACAGGGGACCTCTTCAAAGACGATTGGGGCCTCGGTGCAGAGGTGAATGTATATGACCCCGGCTACTTTTCCGGCGGCTTCTCCGGCCTTGGCAACTCCGATGGAGTGTTCCTCTACGATACCGGTGATGTCCCCGTAACCTCCGCCACGTATCCAACCCGCACAGCCGGGTTCTCCAACGAGTGGGCGGCAAACGGAACGTCCCTTGCCCTGAGCGTCGTCGGCGAGAACGGCGCCTACCTCTCGGCCAACGCCAGCCCTGACGTGGCTTCTCCGGGCTATGCGGTAAACAGTGAACCTTGCAGCAGCTCGGGCAGGATGATGTACTGGACCGATAAGAGCACCGGCAAGATCCAGAGGATGAATCTCGATTCCGGATGCGTCGAAGACATACTTACTCAGGCAGACGGCCTGGACGAACCTCGCGGCCTGGCAATCGACCCCGACGCAAAGAGGATGTATTGGGCCGACACCGGCACCGGCGAGATTCGTCGCTCCGCCCTCGATGGTTCAGGCAACATGCTGCTTGTCACG
>JAUVXL010000212.1 GCA_030603595.1 Sedimentisphaerales bacterium
TAATGGTATAGGAATTTGTTATTTAGGCAAAATGGGCAATATGGAGAATCTGTCATTCCTGCGAAAGCAGGAATCCAGTCTTTTGTCCTTGGATCCCCGCTTTCGCGGGGATGACAGGGTGAGGCTATTGTAAAAGTCCCGCCGAAGGCGGTTAATTTAAGAGTATAGGAATTTGGTATTTAGTATCTGTTGCGGAGCAACAGATAATATTTAGCCCCGCGTTTTACGCGGGGTTTTGACGGATTCTATACGAATCCCGATACGTCTGTGAGCCAATTTTGCGTTTCCGCAACAGGGACTATTTAGGCAAAAGGGCAATATGGAGAATCTGTCATTCCTGCGAAGCCCGGTTAATTTATCTTGCCCCAGAGCCAAAATGAGTCGCCCAGTTCGTAATCGACTATTTGATCAGGCTTGAAAAACAGGGCGATCTCGCGATCAGCCGATTCCGGGCTGTCAGAGCCGTGCACCAAATTGTATCGAGTTGACGAACTCAAATCCCCACGAATAGTGCCTGCCGCCGCATCGAAACCGAAAGTCGAGCCCATCAATTTCCGCCCCATGGCGATAACGCCCTCCGCCTCCCACACAGTTGCAAGCACCGGAGCCGACGAGATATACGCCACCAGCGGCTCATAGAACGCCTTGCCCTCGTGAATCGAGTACAGCTTCCGCGCCAAATCATCCGATACCCGGATAAACCTTGCCGCCACAAGTTTGAGGCCCTTCTTCTCGAATCGCCCGATGACTTCTCCGACCAGATGTCTTTGCACACAGTCCGGCTTGATGATTATTAAAGTCCGCTCTACCATTGTACTCGCATTGCGTATCGTGTATCGCGTATCGCGTTTAGCCGCCGCCGGCACGGCGGCGTACTTCTAACTTCTAACTTCTAACTTCTATCACGCTCCTTCCGGAACAATATAGATATCTACGCGACGGTTCTTGGGGTTGCCCTTCTTGCCCTCTTTGTTCGGTTCCAAAGGCCTGTATTCCCCGAATGCACGCACGCTCAACCGCGTTGAAGCCATTTTGTTCGCACTCATCACATTCAGAACAGATATCCCTCTGTGTGCCGACAAATGCCAATTCGTCGGATGGTCTCTTTTTGTCTCCGCCCTGAGAATCGGAATATCATCCGTATGACCGGCAATAACAATATCGAACTTCTTGCCCTCATCGGAGTTCAGTATCCCGCAAAGAGACTTGACCGCCGCAATCGCCGTCGATGCCACCGTCGCCTTGCCCTTCTCGAAAAGCAAATCGCTCTTGAACTTCACTATACCCCTATTCGCATCGAAAGACACTATATCCCCGTGCGTCTTGGCGAAGTCCTCAAGCATAGTGCTTAGCTCAATAGGAAGTGCGGTCCCGTAAAGCAGCTTCTGCTGCATCGAGGCCAGCAATTCGTTCTTCTTGGACAGGTCCTCTTCGAGCGCCGCTATCTGTTGCTTGAGCGTATCCACTTCAATTCCGCCTTTTTCCTCGGCCTCGGCAAGCTGTATCTTCAACTGGTCGAGTTGTAAGGCCCCCGCCTGAAGCTCAGCCCCAAGCTGCTCTATATGCTGCCGTTGCGTCTCATTCTTGATACGAAGATCCTTGAGTTTTGAATTACCACACCCGCTCACAACCACCACAGATACAAATAGAAGAAAAATGGCCGAAAATCTCAGAGTTCTCATTGTTCAATCCTTTCCAACAAGGTTTTTCTTTGCCCTTGACCGTTCGCAAAACGCACATGCCACGCCACCATCACCACCCACGCAGACTACTAAAACCGATGCCATCGGACCGGTCAAGCACAAACTTATAAAATATCCCGCCTTGACAGCCGATTGCGGGCGCTCCACAATACCGGATCCTGAGAACCCCTTAGTAATGGAGCAGAAACGTGCCGCATATTATCGTATCTAAAAAGCAGCTCTCCGACGATGTCTTCACCGCCGAGGTCCAAGCCCCCCTAATCGCAGCCGCGAGGAAACCGGGACAATTCGTCATTATCAGCCTGAACAACGAATACGCCGAGCGAATCCCCCTCACAATCGCCGACGCAGACCCCGATAAAGGCACAATTCGCCTCATTTGGCAGCGAGTCGGAAAGACAACCGCCGAAATGGCCGACCTCAAAGAAGGCGACGAAATCGTCAATATCGCAGGACCGCTCGGCAGGCCCACTCACATCGAGAAATTCGGCTCGGTGGTATGCGTCGGAGGAGGAATCGGAAATGCCCCGCTCCTGCCAATAGCAAGGGCACTAAAACAAGCGGGCAACAACGTCGCAACCATCCTCGGAGCAAGAAACAAACAACTGCTAATACTCGAAGACGAATTCGCCCGCATCAGCGGCGAACTGATAATCACTACCGACGACGGCTCCCACGGACGAAAAGCCCTCGTAACCGAACCGCTCAAAGAGTTGTGCCGGCGGGAAAGCAAGCCCGCCCAGGCATTCGTGATCGGCCCGGCTATAATGATGAAGTTCTGCTGCGATGTTACAAAGCAGTTCGACGTGCCCACCCAGGTCTCCCTCAATACCATCATGGTTGACGGAACAGGAATGTGCGGCGGATGCCGAATCGAATATGACAACAAGCCAAAATTCGTCTGCGTTGACGGACCAGAATTCGACGGACATAAAGTCAACTTCGACCTGATGATGAAAAGACTAAACGCATACAAAGAACTCGAACAAAACGCGCACGAGCAATACAAAAAACATAGATGCAAAATAGGACTCGATCAATAGTCTCCGCAACAGGAACTATTTAGCCCAGGGTTTTACCCTGGGTTCTTTCTGCCCGAATCGAAAATACGCTTTCATTACCCCAAGGAACTCTATACCGTGACCGAAAAAGAAAATAACGAGCTTCTTCAAGAACTGCTCGAAAAGTCCGCCGCAGGCAGACTAAAGCCGGCCGAAAGATTCGAGATACCCTGCCAGGACATGCCCGAACAGGACCCCGTCGAGAGACGCACCAACGTCAGCGAAGTCGCCCTCGGCTACACCGAGACTCAGGCCCGCCTCGAGGCAATGCGCTGCCTGCAATGCAAGAAAGCTCCCTGTATGAAAGGCTGCCCGGTGGCGATAAGGATAGGCGATTTCGTAGCCGCCATCGCCGAGGGCGATGATGACCGGGCCCTTGCAATCATAAAAGAAAACTCCCTCCTCCCCGCCGTCTGTGGCCGAGTCTGTCCCCAGGAAGTCCAGTGCCAGCAAACCTGCACCGTAGGCCTGAAATTCAAGGACCCGACAAAGGCCGTCTCCATAGGCCGACTCGAAAGATACGTCGCAGACCTCGGGCGAAACTCCGATGCCCTCCCAGCCGTCGCCCCGCCGACGGGAATGAAGGTTGCCGTCATCGGATCGGGCCCGGGCGGAATCGTCGCCGCCGCGGATACCAGAAGGGCGGGACACGATGTAACGGTATTCGAGGCCTTCCACAAGCCCGGCGGAGTCATGGTCTATGGCATCCCCGAATTCAGGCTCCCAAAAGCAATCGTACAGGAAGAGATAGACACCCTAACCAAAATGGGAGTCGAAATCGTCTGCAACTTCGTCGTCGGAAGGACAAGAACAATCGAGCAACTGATGAAGGACGATGGCTTCGACGCGGTCTATGTCGGAGTCGGCGCAGGCCTGCCACGCTTCATGGGCATCGAAGGCGAATCGCTTGTCGGCGTCTTCAGCGCAAACGAATACCTAACCCGAGCAAATCTTATGAAGGCATACGACTTCGGCAAAGGCGCAGATACCCCGATCGTAGTATCCAGGAAAGTCGCCGTCGTCGGAGGCGGAAACGTGGCGATGGACTCAGCCAGAACAGCAGTCAGGCTCGGAGCGGAGAAGGTATATCTCGTATATCGAAGGAGCGAAAAGGAAATGCCCGCCAGAATCGAGGAGATCCACCACGCAAAGCAGGAAGGTATCGACTTTCACATCCTCCAGAGCCCAAAGCGGGTAATAGGAGACGAAGAGAGTAAAGTCACCGCAATCGAATGTCTCAAATACGAGCTCGGCGAGCCCGACAATTCAGGCAGAAGACGACCTCTCCCCATAGAAGGCTCAGAATTCACCCTCGACGTAGATACCGTAATAATAGCAATAGGCAACGGAGCAAACCCGCTAATCCGCCAGACAACCCCAGGCCTCGAATTCAACAAGTGGGGCAATATCGTAGTGGACGAGAACTGCAAAACCTCGATGGAAGGAGTCTATGCAGGCGGAGACATAGTCCTCGGCGCAGCAACAGTAATACTCGCAATGGGACAGGGCAAAATCGCCGCAGCGGCCATGAACGAGTACCTGGCAAAGAAGACCCCTCGGAACAGGCCCCATGGTTAAGGATGAGTTCTCCTGCATCGCAGCGAATCTTCGGCGAATCACTGTAGTACCACCGCAGGGCATCCAGACAATGCTCGAATCCTCCTTCGGAATCGGTTAGAATTATCCAAGTGAAACGCTTGGTGCAGCCGCGGGACGACTTTCGAGTCAATACCGGTTTGGTGCAAAAGAAGGGAATCATCATTATGCAAGAAGCCAGACTATTGGAACTCAAACGAAGATCGATCGCAAAGTCCCTGCTTTGGCGGTTCATCGGCATTATCTGGACCTGGACGGGCGCCTACCTGATTCTATTATTCACGCCCCCCGAATATAAAACGGCAGGCCTCCTCGCGACATTCATTGTGATATATCACCATTCCACTCGCATGATAATGTACTATTTCTACGAGCGGATCTGGGCATGGGTGGCCTGGGGAAAGATAACCCCCGACAAAAAAGACGCGACGGCTATGTCATTTTCTGAAAAAATCCTATGGCTAATCGTCGTAACAGCCGCGCTGATAATCCTCTTCCTTTTGATAATACTCGTAGGCCCAATAATGAAGAAATAGCACGCCAAATCTCTAACCCGCTAACCTCCGCCCCGAGTCTTAAACCGCGCATCCAATTTGAAGAGCTTTGTGACAGGCAGATTCAGGACGGCTGCGGGCTCCAGCGACAGGGCGGAGCGAATTTCCTCTAAGATGCTCGCGATCCGCTCGTTATCGACGGCAATAACGGTGAACCATATATTGAATTCATCGTCCCGCAGATAGCTGTGCGTCACCTCGGGGTATCCGCCGACCACCTCCGCCGCCTCGTCAACGCGCTCGGCTGGAACGCTGATAACCGCCAACGTACTGGAATACCCCAGCTTGCGAGAATCAAGGCTCGCCCCCATCCGCCGAATCACTCCCTTCTCGACAAGCCCCTGCACCCTCTCCCAAAGCTCGTCGCTGGCAATCTCCAGTCTTTCGGCAAGGGCCTCGTATGGCCTCTCGCTCAGCGGAAATTCATTCTGCAGCGCATCGAGTATTCGACTATCCAATTCGTCCATAGTATCTAAGCCTCGTCAGCCGCCAACACCTACTTGCCGATTGCCCGGCGCCCCCTTCAAACCTGCACATTCTTCACCGCCGACCATTGCTTGCACGGATTGCCGCATAATCACATCAGATACAAGCATCGGCAATACTCCTGATATGTCCCATTCGGCAGAATTCCAAAGGCCACATACGCCTTTAACTCCGTCCCTTCTACCAGAATCGTCCTGAAATCGCAACCCCCGCCCCCGCTGCAACTCCGCCGAGGCCGGGCCGGCCAAAAAACGTGAAATTTCAACCAAATGCGCAGGGGTTTAGAACCAAAAATCACAATTGGGAAATTTTTTTTTACTCCTTACCACCCAACAACTTACCGCAATCCCGGTGACATAAAAATCGTGAATTTTCGACTCGAATGCGCAGGTTCGCCCAATAGTAGAGGGGCATCGTTTTTTACGAGGCCGACCCTGCCGACCCCTCTGATCAACCTGGGCGCTGCCCGGTTCGACTCAAATACGCAGGTTCGCCCTTTTGTAGAGGGCAACGTTTTTTTCGACCCTCGGCAAAAAAAGCCTAAATACGAATCTAAAGCGAACCGCAAGTCCGCAGCGTAGTCGAAGGATCCAAATAATCGAACCACGAAACAACCACAAATGACCAAACATCAAACATCCCAAACCAGCCGACCCGCCTGGCCCGTTTCGGATTTCGGTCATTTGAAACTCGATATTGTTTCGAATTTCGGATTTAGTGCTTCGAATTTCACCCGCCGGAGAATTCCGACATAACATTCACGATTCACATCCCGACTTGGCTCGAAAAAGCGATCGTCTCGCTGCTCCTCCTATACCGCCGCCTGCGCCACGGCTACCCATTCCGAAGAATACCGCTCTCAATGGGAAAATTCGCAATCGTGGACCCCCAGGATTTCGACAGACTCGCAAAATACAAATGGCACGCACACAAAGGCCCACGAACATGGTACGCAGTCCACTCACTGACAAACGGCAAAACAGCACCGAGAAAAAACCTCCAGATGCACAATCTCGTAATAAAAGTCCCGCCCGGCATGTTCTCCGACCACATAAACCACAACGGCCTCGACAACCGCAGTGCAAACCTAAGAGCAGTAACGCACACACAAAACGTATTGCACAGAAGAAAATTCAACAAACCCTCACTCTCGAAATACAAAGGAATCGACCAGCCAAAAGGATCGACCCGCTGGCGCGCAAGAATAAGGGTAAACGGAAAAAGAATATACCTCGGTTCTTTCAAAACACAAATAAAAGCAGCAAAAGCTTATGACGCCGCCGCAAAAAAACTCCACGGCCCCTTTGCCGCACCGAACTTCCCCGACTCCACACGCTAACCCCACCGAACCCGCAAATATCTCCCACCACTCGATCCTTGGTTACTTCTCAAGTAACCACCCCTCAACCAACTCAACCTCATCCGCCATCCCAATCCTCTTATAAAGCCCCAAAGCCTCCTCCCAACACTCCCGAGCCTTAACCTTATCGCCACGCTGTTTATAAACCACCCCCCAATTCCCGTACTACCTCGCCATCCCCTCCTGCCGCCGCCCGTCGTGTCGCGGGCGTCCCGCCCGCGCGTCCCGAGGGCATCCTGCCCTCGCCCTCAA
>JAUVXL010000202.1 GCA_030603595.1 Sedimentisphaerales bacterium
GATTTTCCGCACTTTCGTTTTACCATATCTGGCTTCGGCTGGGGGGTGTTTGAAAAGACTAAAACAGCTTCGCCGAAGTCGCAGACGCGCCTCGGCGGGGTGATTCCTTCTGTTGTTACCCACAAATTATTTCAGAGAGCCCTTTCTTTCAAGGTTGCTCCGAGGGCGTGGAAATAGTTGTAGCGCACCACACTTCCGCGCTGCGTCCAATCACGCCCGATGTAGAATGCGCCCGCGTCGCCGGTTTCCTGGCATACATGATGCACCTCGTTGAACTCGAGGACATGGTCGTTGCCGATGAAAAACACCGCCGTGTGTGGCGCATCGTGCATAAGATTGTGAGCCACCCGGTTGCCTACGCCGCAGAGGAAGACTGCGGGTTTGTATGTCCGCACCCAGCGGCTGAATTTGTGAATACGATTGTTGACAGCATAGTTCCGACCGGGCTTAAGCGTTTTGCGGTTGCCGCCGCCCAATATAACGCCGCCCTCCCCTGTGTTGTAGATGTCGCAGGAAACGACACCGTTATCCGTCCCGGCGTTCGGTGTGAACATAGTGTCGTTGTACAGACGGCGTTCGATATCCTTTACCACGCCGCCAACTGCCACCCCTACAGTGCCGATGTTCCTCAGAGTACATCCGGCGACGAGATTATGCCGACCGCCGATCATCTCGACTCCAGATCCCCTGGTGCATTCCAGAGTAAGGTCTCGCAGCGTGATATGCTTTGTGTCTCGTAGCGCGACCAACGGCGTCTCAAGCAGCGAAACGCATATTTTAGCGGTTTCAATTGGTTCGGACGGCCAGAAGTACAGCATCCCGGTCTTCCTGTCGAGATACCATTCTCCGGGCTCATCCAGCTCTTCGAGCAAATTCAGAAAATATATTCGCTGACCGGCCTTGTAACCGCGATAGTCGTGCGGCTCTCTCGTCGTGATTTCGTGTTTGGCGGTATTAATCGCGGCGACATTCTCGTATGTGTCGCACCAGTTCCTGTTGAAGTAACCGTGCACCCAAATATCATCGGCTTTACCCCAGCGTTTCGGCCGATCACCGTCATATTTGAAACGCGTGCCCCTGGGACCTTCCGGTACAGCGGCGATCTTCACAAAGCCGGCGTTTGGCCAGCGCGCCAGAGTCATTGGTCGGTCGTTGAAGAAAAGCTCCAATGCGGAGGGCTGAATGTTTCTCTCGATGCCGCCGCGGCGAGTAAACCTGCCATAGTCCGTTACACCGAGAGCTTTAAGGTCTGTATACATGACCTTACCACGAGCGGACGGGGCGAGGCGGTTAAGCGTCTCGATGTCTTCAACCGGTTTGAAGGTGGTGGAGGGTATCTGTTTTCCGCCGACCAAGTACACCTTCTCGCCGGGCGCAGAGCGGTACACGACGGGTGCTTCGGTCGTGCCGGAATCCTGCGCATCGAGCGTGAAGGTCTTATCAATCCGGTAAGTGCCGCCGCTGAGCCATACAGTGGCCTTCGTCTTCAGGGGACCGGTCCTTTTTGTTTCTCTTAATGCGTCGCGTGCCCGTTCAAGGGTGGCGAAAGGCTTTACTTTCGTGCCGGGATTCGTGTCGTCGCCAGTAGTTGAGACCCAATGCTCCAATCCCATTACAGGCCATCCAACCAGCAAGGAGAGCAACAGAAATGACACCACGGTAAAGCGGGATACTGATGTAGTTGTGTTTCTCATTCTACTCTCTGTAAACATATCAGAACAATCTACATGCGGTTCTATTGACCTAACACTCAGGTCATTTGACCTTGGCAATGTTGCGAATCCGGCGCAACTGTTCGGAGCCCGAGAAGTAAACGTCGTTGCCAATGAAGGTCGGCCAGCCCGGCTGCTCCATTTTGCCGACAACATGAATACTAACATCCTTCGGATCTGTACGAACGAGCACATCCTTCAGATATGTCCAAAGCATGCCATCCGGCCCGGGCACAAGAGCCAGAACCTCGTAGGAGGGATCCACCCAGTGAGGCCAATACGGATCTGTACCCACCGACCA
Organism: Sedimentisphaerales bacterium; assembly: GCA_030603595.1. Lineage (GTDB taxonomy): Bacteria > Planctomycetota > Phycisphaerae > Sedimentisphaerales > Anaerobacaceae > JAFGCD01. The sequence goes on from JAUVXL010000202.1 coordinate 2,014, forward strand.
GGGCAGGACCTTTCTCAGAAGAACCTCGCCTGTAGTAACATCCACCCCGTAAAGAAGCCCTGTGCCTCCGGAGCCGCCACCCTTTTTCTCCATCGTCAATCCGAGCATTCGCCCGGGCGCGACTTCAGTAATCATCCCGGTAGTCCTTGCATCCGGGACCGGTACAATCTCTCGGACGATTTGTTGTTGACCCACATCATAGACAAACAGTTTTCCCTCCTTTGTCCGGCGATTGTTGTTCAACTCGTCCGCCGCCGTAGAGGTAGATATGATGATCAGTCGCCCTTTCAGAGCCGGCGCTATCCAATGCACGGCGTAACCACTCAACGGCTTCCAGAAACCGTCCATCTTCCCGGCCTTGGGGTCGTACCAGCCAAAACCGCCGCCGGTGTAGTGGCGCAATCCGAAGCCGCCGAAGTAGATCTTTCCGTCGGCGCCAGGTGCGGAACTGTGCATGAGCCCAACGCGAGTGGTCCTGTCGAAATCTCCCAGATATCGGGGATTGCTCCTGGGATCACCCTGATAGGGCGCAGGATTGCCCGGAGGACCGCCCTTGCTTAGCGTCCAGGGCCGAGCGGGGTCGTAAACAAAGAGATGCCCGCCTGAATAGCCACTTGAATAGAGCTTGTCGCCGCAGACAATTTGCGTGTACGGGGCCAGACCGGGGCGAGGGCCAAGAATCGCAATCTGATCGGCACGAGGATCGAAAACGAATACACCCGCATAATCGTCGCCCGTGCCATACAACCGGCCGTCGGTCAGAACCGACATAGGATTGATGCGATGCGGATATGACTCGACGCCCTCCAGTCGAATCGATTTCCAGCCCCGTGCTTCAGGGGAATCACCTGTCGTGTCCTTCGGCGCTTTGGCCGCGCCCTCTCGCGACCGGTACCATAAGGTAGCATTGCCTTCCGCATCCGGATCGATCTGGTCGAAATATACTTCCGGCTTCGACACCGCTTTGTCCCACGGCGAAGCCTGCTTTGGCCATGGCGGAGTATCATTTGTCTTCGGAATGGCCTTTCCCCGATAAAGCCAGTATTCCTTCCTGGGCGCCCCACCCTCCTGCGGCACAATCGCCCACGCTCCCGGAAAACTCTCCACAATATCCATCACCAACTCCGTCGGGGATTCCAACAAGACTTTTTCCTCACCTGTCTTCAGGTTTACCGCTACAAGATACCACGCCGGAATCATGCCGCTGGCAATATAAGCATGAGTATCGTCCACCCCCATTACATACCTGCTCCAGGCACCGTTGGGATGGCTCGGGCCTACAGCCCCGAAATCTTTGACTACCTTCTTCAGCTTCGGATCGTAAATGTACAGGCCAACTTTGTTGCCCTTTGTTCCCGTTCCGTAAATCCTCCCGTCCGGCCCGGTTACCAACGGGCGAACCTCACCGCCAAGACCAGAGACTATCTCACCCCGCTCTTCCACAGTGTTTGTCTCAGGATCATATACGAACATGCCCATGCTCCATGTCCGATTGAACGGCGTCGCAATATAGTACTTGCCGTCGAATCCGAGGGCCCTGCCAGACAGGTAGAATTGATGACCGTCCGCCAGACGCTGTTTTGTGACTTGCCTCGTACGAAGATCCACAGCGTAAAGCCATGTGGGCCCGTAGTATTCCTTGAAGTATATCTGCAACACGTCCCAACTTTTGCCATCGTGATTGGGCACCATCCATCGCTCCCAAACGTTCACCCCGAGAGTAGGCTCGCCCAGGGATTCAGTCTTCAAGACGATCGCGCCTTCGAGAGCCTCCTTAAGCCCCGGCTGCTCCACAGCTCGCCAGGGTTGTTCCTCAGACCAAGCTCCTATCTGAACGCCAAGAACCAGCAGAAACGCTATTTGCAGAATGAACTTTAGACGATACGGTGATAGATTATCGTCACTCCTCAAAGCATCCTTTGGCGTCGCTACGTGCCTTATCCTTACCCGCCAAAACATGTTCGACCGACTCGATTCCGCCATCTTGTCCCTTTCCAGTGGTGCTTATCTGTCTTACTTCACTGAGACTTTCACTTCGTATAGACACGTATATCATTATCAGAATCCAAGATACATTTCAATCCTGCATTATCTGCCCTTCATAGAATACTATATTCCAGTCGGTGGAATTAATCGTCTCGACGCGCCGGTTCGCTCGGCGGCGGTTGGTAGAGGCGCACATGGTTGTCTTCGAAAATCAGATCAATACTCTGATTCCTGCGACCTATACTCAAACGCGCCGATGTCCCAGGCCCCGCCAGCAGGGCGAGCAACCCCCGCAAAGTCAGTTGAAAACAGCGCCGACAAGTCCGCACCGGCGTCCACTACCGACGGGGAAGCTTTGGGATCGGGCTTGAGAAAATCGGGGCTCAACGGGAGGTATGCGTCGAGGTCAGTATGCCCAGTCTGTAATCCCATCCACCATGCAACGTACGACTCTGGAATACGAAGCGCAAGTTGCTCGGATCCACCTCCAGTTTCTGATCGTATCCCGTACGGATCAATTCCCCATGATCGATTTCCATCGCCCATCGACCCATTGTCCAGGTCACATTGCTAAGGCCGGCAAAAGGTCTGTTCGAAGTTGCGGCAAGATCCGTCCAGGGACCGGTAAGTTGATCCGCAATATATATGCCTGATAGAAGCGCGGGCTTTCGCCGTTCACGGCGATCGTGAGATATTTGTCGAGACCCTTGATTCGATACGTATGACCGGCCTCGAACAGGTTTGCGTTATGTTTGGCGATAACCGGCGCAGTCCATCCCGACTTCGGGAAGGTAGAAAGTCGGGTCCGAGCCATCCACATATTGCCGTTCAGGGTGGTCCAGAAGTGATAGGCATAGGAATCATCGCAGATAACCCAGTGGTCGAGCCCCTCATTGCCGGGGATGGTAGCATGGAGCAATTGGGGCATGGCCCAGGAAGTCGGATCGGCAATATCGGCAGTTGTGGAGTAGTATGGTCCGTAGGAGAGACCGCGAGACTTATCGGCCAATTGATACACCAGATACCATTTATTCTGAGGGGCGAAATAAAACACCTGAGGAGCCCCATGATATCCCATAAAATCGTCCGGATTATACAGGTTGATGAATTGCCACTGCGTGGACTGGGCATCCTTCCAATTCGAAAAGGACATGTAGCCCACTCGCAGGCGGCCCGAAACATTTTCGGGGACTTCCCTCAGAATGCTGCAGAAAAGGTGCCAGCGATTCCGGTAATACACGATGCTCGGATCTTTGACCTGTGACCATTCGGGTGTAGTGGGTGGCATCTTGCTTGGATCGGGTTTCAAGATGACCGTGTCCGTAGTCCAATCAAAGTCCCCGGCCAGTAAATCTTCGACCGGTCCTGCCTGCACCAAGCCAATCGTTCCGGTAATAATCAGCAATCCGGCAACGAACGTACGTCGTGTTCTATCGTTCATTTTTCCTCCAGCCGAGATTTCCCATTTGACAGCATAATTTGGTACTCCTGCACGCAACATCGTTAATAATATCAAAATCAGGGCCTCCATTTCAAGGCATCTACTCGCCAATATGGCCAATGTGCCCCTCAGAAAGGCTCCAAGACACGCTAGTTCGCCGAAAACCCAGTATTTCGGCAGTTTTCGACGCACCTCGACCGGCGATTTCCCCTCAACGGTGTGGATTCTCGCTGAATTGCTGGTCATCCTGGATTCTCCCATAAGAAATGGCTGAAACTGACTTGAGTGGTCACCATAGGCCCTATACTATCAAAACACGACTCATTTGTCACTGGCTACTTGGGAAATCCGGGATAAAACGATCGCATCGGCATCAGCCGCTGTTTCTTGGACGTCGGCGAATATCCCATTAGATTCGGCCAAATCCCCACGAGTTAAGAGCTTGTAGGGATTTCTTGTTGTTGTCAGACAGACGGTAAACGCCCGCACTGCCCTCCATCTACCTCCCGTCTAACCTCTCACTGCCCCCCTGCTAGAATATCGCTCAAGAAGAGCCACCCGCTAAGGCCATACCACCGTGACCTCGATGCTGCTGGTCGCTGTGAGACCTCCAGCGTCTGCAATCATCACCCGGAACGTATAGCGGCCCGGACTTCGGAAAGTGACCGTCGTGTCCTTGGCCCTGTTCGGTCCGTTTGCGCTGAAGGTTACATCCGCCGGCCCTGAATACGACCAGGTGTATGTCAGGTTGGGCTCCCCTCCGTCATCCGCTCCCAATACACTCAACACCGTCGTCATGCCGCTCACGAGATATGCAGCAGCGCTTGCTGCCTTGGCTACCTCAGGCGGCTGGTTGGCCGGTGAACCGGGTTTTACGAACCACGGCGTGGCGGTGGGATCGGTCGTCATCTGGTGAAGAAACAAGGTGGCGTACTTGGTCAGGCCGCTAAGCGATGGGTGCAAGCCGTCCGAGGCCACATCGGCGCGGGTCCAGACGAATCCGTCGTAATGTCGAGGCGCACCGTCCGGATAGCTCCAGAAGTATGGTCCCCAGGACAGCCAAGGCGATTTGACCGGTCCCCGGGCAGGGTCATAGTTGAGGTCCGCAGCACCGTTGATCTGGTCCTCAATCACCCACTTGACGCCCCAGGCGGCGTCGTGATTCCACGGTTCGATGGGGCCGCCGATCCACTCCGGATTCCCGAGTTCGGACATGTACATCGCTCCTTTCGTCGAACTATAGATGATCTTGACATTGGGATAACGGGTGTGAATCGCGTGGACGATCTCCTTCCACGCGTGCTTCGATTCTCGAGCATCCGCAGGGAAAGTCCTGTCCTCCGGAGGCAGGTTGATTCCCCACGACTTTCCGGAAACCGGCATAAAGAGCCAAACGATCTGCACCTGCTTCCGGTTGAGTCCCTGCTGCTGGAGCGCGTGATCGAGAGTCCGGTAAAAGATGCTGTCCGGACCGGGATCGCCTGTGCCCCTATTACCCCCGGGTAGCTGGTATTCGAAGCCGTAGGCGATAATGAGCTTGGGGTTCTTGGCGGGATTGGCGTCGGCGCGGGTCATGAATGTCGTGGAGGTATCGCCTGCGTCGCCCAGATGCCAGGCTCCGTACGCGTTTGAAACGCTCACAAGTATGAAGACAATTTTGCCATTGACGGGGTCCGGATTACCATCTGCGTCCAGAGGCACGATGTCCCGTGCGATTTTACGACCGGCTGCATCGTGGGCGGCAGGGCGAACATTGCTTCCTCCCGGATAGAGCCCTCCCTCCTCTCCCTTGTAGGTCTGCCCAGGCCCCAGATCCATGAGAGGTGGTAGCATCTCATTGCTCTGACCGGCTGCATCGTTGTCGCCGCTTACGATAAACTGCTGCGTTACGGGGCCTAATGTTTCATAGGTTTTGCTTTGTTCATATTCGTTCCCCCACGTGATATTATTCTTGTCATGCACTAGGCGGTGCTCTTTCGTGAGAGTAACGCTCACGATTACCGTTCCCCCGGTGCCGTCTGACGTACCCGTTATCAGCCCCGTATCGGCATTGATGCTCATCCAGCCTGGTTTTTGCGTAAGCGAAAACGTAAGCCGCTCGATCTTCCAGAATTTGGTTCCGGGCTTGGGCCTTGCATTATCCCTCCTCCTGAGGTCGCCTATCGAACGGATGGCCTTCACCTGATAACTGTATGCCTTGCCTGCGGGGGCGTTCACGACCGGCGTGCTGTAAATAAACGGTCGCGGAGCTTCAACATAATCCGAATCTCCGCTTCTTTTATCATTGGCGGATTCAACTCACAAGTGCAACAAATGAGTGGTACAAAATTGGCGAGCGGGTAGACTTACCCATTTCGTCAACAACACTCATTTGAAGGAGCATTTATGAGTAAGTCGTACCAGCAACTCACCGAAGAAGAGCG
>JAUVXL010000016.1 GCA_030603595.1 Sedimentisphaerales bacterium
TTTACGCCCCGACCGACCGAAAAAAACAAACCCAAACAAACTCGCAGACGCGCCCGTGGCGGGCCAATTCCACCTTTACCCAAACCACCACTCTTGCCCAAATTCCGCTCCCATTTCCCCTCCACTTACGCAATTCCGGCGCGCCGGCACGCAATACGGAATCCGAAATCTACACTTCCGGCCGCGGCAGCAGCCCTGCGCGTTCCAGAATCACCGGCGTAATACTCTCCCAGCCTATCGGCATGAGATGGATCCCCGCAACCCCCTCGATATTCTTGACCTGCTCGATCATTTCGAGGCAGATCTTTATGCCCTCTTCCTTCCTCGCCTCTTTGTCCTCCACCGCCTCCATCCTCTTGATAAGCTCATCCGGGATGCTCATACCGGCTACTTCGGTTTTCATATACTGAAGCGCCCTGTGCGACCGCACCGGCGTCAGCCCCGCCATAATATACACTTTCTCGTGCAGACCTTCGGCCACAACGAGTTTCATCCACCTGGCGAATTTCTCCACATCGAATACGCACTGCGTCTGGATGAAATCGGCCCCCGCTGCGACCTTCTTGGCCAATCGCGGCGCCCTGTACTCGAACGGGTCCGCAAACGGATTCTCCACCGCCCCGATAAACAATCTCGGCTCGTGCTCCTTTATCGGATCGCCCGAAAGGAATTGTTTCTCGTCCCTCATCCGCTTGACCATTGCTATCAGTTGTACGGAATCAAGGTCGAAGACGTTCGCAGCCTCGGGGTGGTTGCCGAATTTCTGGTGGTCGCCGGAGAGGCAAAGCAGGTTCTTGGCGCCCAAGGCCGCGGCACCGAGGATGTCGCTTTGCATAGCGATTCTGTTCCTGTCCCTGCAGACCATTTGCACGACCGGCTCGACTCCGCAGGATATCGCAATCGCCGCCGCTGCAATGCTCGACATCCTCACTATCGCCGTCTGGTTATCGGTTATGTTGGCCCCCTCGACGTTTCCAAGGTAGTATTGAGCCTTCTTCTTAATCGCTTCGGGATTCGCATTTTGCGGCGGCCCCAACTCGGCCGTCACCGCAAATTCCCCCGCCGTCAAAACTTTTTCCAGTCTGCTGTCGGATTTCATAACATCGCCTCTTCGAACTTCGCTTTTCGCTGCCCCGCGTTGGTGCTGGTCCGCCAGTCTTTCGGCCCCCTTACGACTTTCAGATTATCGAGCTTGCCCAGCTTCTTGAGCCGGTCGTATATCAATTGCCACACGCAGTCAACATCCTTATCGACCTCGCATTTCCCATCGGACGAACCTCCGCAGGGACCGTTGAGCAGTTTCTTGGCGCACCTGGCGATCGGGCAGATGCCGCCGGTCCATTCGAGCACGCAGTCGCCGCACCCGGCGCACCTTTCGTCCCAAAGGCCGTGCTCGATCGGATATCCCATAAACTTCGTATTCAGCCCCGGGACCGTTATCGTATCCGGATGCCGCTCGTTCATCGCCTGCACGCCGACTCCGCAGGCAATCGAGAGCACGGCATCGACCGATTCGAGGTCTTCGGCCAGTTCGTCGATAAACTCGTATTCGCACTGCCTCTCCGGTGTGCGCTCTATTATCTTTATGCTCCGGCCCTCTTTCTTCCTGGCCATCTTTATCTGCGACGCCAACAATTCCACGGCCTTTGCCCCGCCGGAGAAGCAGACAGTCACGCATCCGCCGCACCCGGCAAGCATTATCTTGTCGCAATCTTTTATCGAATTGAGTATCTCTTCCATCGGCTTTCTATCGGCAACGATCATGTCTTACCCTTTCTTGGAGAAAATCCCCTACTTCGGTGATATGCTTGTGCAGCCCCAAATCTTTTGCTTCGATTCCCATCGCCAGGCCCATAAGCTCGGTGAAGTAGAATATGGGAATGTGGAAATTCGTATTGAACTTGCTGTTAATCTGCGCCTGTCTGCCGTCGAGATTGGCGTGGCAGAGCGGACAGCCGACCGAGATAACGTCGGCCCCGACCGATTCGGCGTCGGCCAGAATCTTCCTGGTCAATTCGAGCACAACATCCCTCTTGGTCAGTGCGAAGGCCGCTCCGCAGCAGGATGTCTTCATATTCCAATCGACGCCCACGCCCCCGAGCGCTTCGATAAGCGATTCCATCTGAGTCGGATTCTCGAACTGCCCCTTGCCCGTAACCTTCGGGGGCCTGGTCATAAGACAGCCGTAATAACAGGCCACCTTCAGACCGTTGAGATTCTTAACGACCTTTTCCTTAACGGCATCGACGCCGAATTTATCCGTAATCACATCCAGCGCATGCAGGACTTCGATATCATCCGGGTATTTCGAGTCGATAACGACCTCGACGTCTTTCCTCAGATCATCGTCCTCCAATCGCTTCTGGGCGGACTTCAGCCTCGAATAGCACGATGCGCACGGCGCGCAAACCTCTTTCAAATCGCCGGTCTCGCGCACCTGTGCGAGGTTCTTGGCGGGCAAGGCCACGGACATCAAATCATCACGCTGGTGCGCCGGCGACGAACCGCAGCAAATCCAATCCTTGACCTCCACCAACTCTATGCCCAGCGCAGCGCAGACCTTCCGCATCGAGATGTCGTACTCCGCACCGCTCGAACGCAGCGAACAGCCTGGATAGTATGCCAACTTCATTTCTTCACCGAATTGCTCTTAAATGTCATACTGAGGCGCAGCCGAAGTATCTGGTTTCATGGGCGGCAAACTCTCAGCCAGATTCTTCGCTTCGCTCAGAATGACAATCTTATCTGTTTCCTTCGTAACACATCAGATTGGACCGTGTGACGGTCGTTAAATAGAGACTACTTCAAATGCTTTAGTTTTTTGGCCCTTGAGAACATCTTCATCATTGCAAACGGCTTCTTGAAAGAGGGCAGCAGCTTGAGCTTGCCCTTCTTAATCATTTTCATGCCCAACGCCATATCTTTCGTCGGCTTGCCCGAGAGGAAGTTCAGCGAACCGACGATACCCGGCTCGTAGGCCCTTCCCATAAACCTGATCATCGTCATCCAAAGCCAATTGAACAACGGCAACTTGTTGTCATCCGCTTTCAACTTCTTCTCCTGCCCGATGATTCGCATGGTGTCGATGACATGGGCGATATCGATATCCTGCGGACACCTCGTAGAGCAGGTCTGGCAGGAGACGCAGTACCAGATAGTATTCTTCTTCATCGCCTCATCGACCATCCCCAATTGTGCGTACCGCATCAACTCGGTCGGCGTGCTGTCCATAAACATCCTGCTCGGACACCCCGAAGCGCACTTCCTGCACTGATAGCAGAGAAACACATTCTCGCCGCTGCGCTTGGCGATTTCGTCGGCAAAACTGCTATCGAGCTTTATATCTTGTTGTTTGACTACTTTCATTTCTCTTCCGGGCCCCTTTCGCCGTCAACCTCTACAGGCCCCAGCTCCTTGATCCTTTTGGTCATCTCTTCTACGATCTCGGCGAACCGCCCGCCCATCGCTGAGGATAGATTGAACATCTCGATTCTCTGCGGATCCGTTCCGACCTCTTCGAGAAGCCTCTTGACGTATGCTACTTTCTTCTTTGCACGAAGGTTGCCTTCCACGAAGTGACATTCGCCCTCCATGCACCCCGCTACGAATACGCCGTCGGCGCCGTCTTCGAAGGCCTTCATAAGAAGGATCGCATCGACCTTGCCCGTACAGGGCAGCAGGATAATCCTTACGTTCGGCGGGTACTGCACGCGCATCGCCCCGGCCAGGTCCGCCGCCGCGAACGCACAGAAGTTACAGCAGTACGCCACGATTTTAGGCTCGAAATCACTCATTGCTCACCAACTCGCCGGCCTCATCAAGAAGCGCTTTGGTCTTGGCGACGACCTGCGCATCTTTATAGTGCATCAGTTGAATCGCCTTCGCCGGGCATTCGGATGCGCAGATGCCGCAGCCGTGGCACATAGCCGCTTCAATCTCGGCAACGCCCTCGGCGTTTATCTGCGGAACGTTATAAGGACAAGTCCGCACGCACGTCAGGCACGCGGCGCATTTGTCCGCATCCACCACCGAGACAACGCCGCTTACTTCCATCACATCCGCCGAGAGAATCCGCGCCGCCCTCGCCGCGACCGCCTGAGCCTGGGAGATACTCTCGTCGATGAACCTCGGACTATGGCACGCGCCGCACAGGAACAGCCCATCCGACGCAAAATCAACCGGCCTTAGCTTCATGTGCGCCTCGAGGAAAAACCCATCGAGATTAATGGAGACCTTGAAAACCGTCCCCACTGCTTCATTGTCCGTCGCAGGCGCCATCGCCACGCTTAATGCAAGAACGTCGGGGCTGAAGCTCAAATCAAGTCTCGAATTCAGATCTAACAAGCGAACTTCAATATTCCCGCTGCCATTCTGCGAGACAACAGGTTTGTTGTCTGAATCGTATCTGAAGAACAGCACGCCAAGCTCCCGGGCCTGGTTGTAGTATTGCTCCTTAAATCCGTAAGTGCGGACGTCCCTGTAGAGTATCGCAACGTTGGCCTTGGGGTTGGCGCGTTTTATGGCTATGGCGTTCTTGATCGCCTCGGTGCAGCATACCCTGCTGCACATCATATTCTCCGGCTCTCTGGAGCCGACGCACTGAATCATAACAACTTCGTCCAGGTCCCTGGCAAAGTCCGGGTCCTTCTCCAGCAGTTCCTCAAGCTCCAATTGGGTGCGCACCTTATCGTTCTGGCCGTAGAGATATTCATCCTGCTTCGATTCTTGGGCCCCAATGGCGATTATTCCGGCCCCGTGCTCTATTTCTATATCGCTGCCGTTGTTGTCGATAATGCTCTTGAAATTACCGATAAAACCCTCACATTCCTTAACCGTGGAGTTCTTATAGACGGTTATCCTCTCGCTCCGGCCAATCTGTGCCTCCAGCTTCTTGAGCAACTCGGGCGGCTCGAATCCCTCCACCGTGTTCTTGATCCTGGGCAAATTGCCCCCGAGTTTGTCGCTTCTCTCGACCAGATGGACGCCGAATCCCTGGTTTGCTATTGAAAGCGCAGCGGTCATCCCGGCCACGCCGCCGCCGACCACAAGGGCGTCTCTCTTCGGAACGTAGGTCGTGGTGCTGAGCGGTTCAATGGTTCTGGCTCGACCGACCGCCATTCTCACCAGGTCTATCGCCTTGTCCTCAGTCGCTTCACCGAGTTGCGTATGCACCCAGGTGCACTGATCGCGGATATTCGCCATCTCGAACAGGTATGGATTCAAGCCGCGATCTCGAATCGCCTTCTGGAACAGCGGCCCATGCGTCCGAGGCGTACACGACGCCACTACCACCCTGTTTATGTCGTGTTCTTCTATCTTCTCTTTTATAGTCAGAAGTCCGTCGGGAGAGCACGTGTACATCAGGTCCGTAGAGAACACAACGTTCTTCAGATTCTCGGCGTATTTGGCGACCCTCTCGCAGTCGATATACCCCCCGATATTCGAGCCGCAGTGACAAACAAAAACGCCTACTCGCGTCTCGGCCTTAGAGATGTCTTTCTCCGGCGGGAAGGTCTCAGGCTCAATCTCCGTGCCTCTTACATCCGCCAATAGCTCCATCGCCAGTGCCGCGGCGCCGCTGGCCTGTGTGACGCTATCGGAAATATCCTTCGGGCTCTCGAACGCGCCGGCGAAGTAAATCCCTTCTCTCGACGAAGCCGTCGGCATAAACCTGGCAGACTGGGCGAAATCGTATTGGTTTAAGTCAATTTGGCAAACCTCGGCGAGCTTTGACGCGCCGGCCTTTGCACACAAACCGCTGGCCAATACGACCATATCGAATTCTTCCTCGACCCAGTCCTTGCCGTCCTCGCTAAATTCGAGCGAAAGGTTGCCCGTTTTGAAATCCTGCCTCACTGCCGATGGTCTGGTATAGATGTATTGAACGCCGTACCTGTCCTTGGCCCTTTCGTAGTATTCGTCGAAACCTTTGCCGAACGTCCTAACGTCCATCACGAAGACCTTGCACTCGACGTTGGGTATATGCTCAGCCGTGATAATCGCCTGCTTGGTTGCGTACGTGCAGCAGACCGTCGAGCAGTAGGGATTGTCCTGGTCTCGCGAGCCGACACACTGTATAAAGGCGATTCTCTTCGGCTCAGACCCATCCGAAGGTCTCTGTATATGGCCCCCAAAAGGCCCCGATGCGCACATGATCCTCTCGTAGTCCATTGCGCTGACAACGTTTGGGAATCGTCGGTATCCGTACTCCCCCTTCTTCTCGGCATCGTACAAATCGAACCCGGGCGCCAGAATGAGCGCGCCGACATCCAGCGTCCTTTCCTTGGGCGAATCGTTATAAAGTATCGCATCGGCCTCGCAGACCTTTTCGCACAACCCGCACCACGAGCATACCGCACAGAGCAGGCACCTATCGGCCTCGGCCCTGGCCATCTCCTCGGTGAATCCCAGATCGACCTCCTCGAACGTCCGCCGCCTGTCAAGCCCGATTGTGGGCATCTCCTGGCGATGGATGATCTTTTCTTTTCGCTCTTTTAGCTCCTGGGCGGAAATCTCGACGACCGGCTGGTTGTTTTCTTCGGGCTCGAATTTCTCGCCCTTGATATAGGCGTCTATTGCTTTGGCCGCCAACTGCCCGTCGGCTGTGGCCTGGACCACGCTGGCCGCCCCGCGAATCACATCCCCGCCGACGAAAACCCCTTTCCACGAGGTCATACCCGTCTTTTCATCGACCTCGACCGTCCCGCGTTTTGTCAGCTTTATCTTTCCGCATTCGCCGAGAAGCCCGAGATCGGGCTTTTGCCCTATAGCCACTATCAGCTCATCGCCGGCCAACTTCTCTGCATCGCCGGGCGCCAATTCGAGTTCCATCTTGCCCTCGACAAATGCCACCTTTTTTACGTCCCGCAATATAAGTCCGGCGAATTTTCCGTCCTCGACGATGATCCTCTTAGTTGCTTTGGCCGCCCTTACATCGACGCCTTCTTCCTCGGCCCACTCGATCTCCCAGGGATACGCGGGCATCTGGTCTCTGCCTTCGAGGCAGACGATAGAAACGCTTTTGGCTCCCAGTCGAAGCGACGAGCGGGCGCAGTCCATAGCGACGTTGCCGCCGCCGATCACTATCACGTTCTCCTTGACGGCAGTCTTATTGCCTAACCGAACATTGCGGAGAAAATCGATGCCGCTCGAAGCATTCTCGCAATCTTCATCCTCGATACCCATTCTCATGCTCTTGTGCGAGCCGACCGAAAGGAACACGGCCTCGAAACCGTCGTCGAACATCGCATCGATGTCGCCCCGGCCCTGAATGTGGCTGTGCAGCTTGACTTCGATGCCGTAATCGAGGATATTCTGAATGTCCCTGTCGATGACCTCCGTCGGCAGCCTGTATTCCGGGATTCCGATCCTCATCATCCCGCCTAATACTCCGTGCTTCTCGAAGACGGTGACCGAATATCCCATCTTCCTCAGCTCCAGCGCCGCGGCCAGGCCCGCCGGACCCGATCCGATTACCGCGACTTTTTTGCCGTTATCCTCAATTGATGCCTGCTTCTCCTCGGCCGTAGGCTCTGTGCCCTGCTCGTCGTGCCGATCCGCGAGGAACCTCTTGATATAGGCAATCGAAACTGGCTCATCGAGGTTCACGCGGTTGCAACTCTGCTCGCACGGATGCTCGCATATCCTGCCGCATATCGACGGGAACGGATTCCTTTCCGTCGCCGAGGCGTAGGCCTCTTCGTATTTGCCCGCTGCCGTCAGGGCGATGTATCCGCAGGGATTGCCGTGAATCGGGCAGCTATCGTGGCAAGGGGGCACGCCTTCCCTTGTCATGGCGAACTTATTGGGCACTGCCTGGGGATATTCCTTGAAAATGGCCTTTCTCTCGCCGAGCAACTGGTTGTATTCATCCGGCAGCGAGACGGGGCATTCCTCCGCGCAGTCCCCGCAGCCGGTGCACTTCTCCAGATCGACGAAATGCGGCTTGATAGCGAGCTTCGCAATGAAATTGCCCGCCTGGCCCTCCAATTCGGCCACTTCGGCGTTGGTTATTATCTCGATGTTCCTGTGCGTCCCCGCCTCAACAAGCCGGGGTGAAATCGTGCACATCGAGCAGTCGTTTGTGGGGAATGTCTTGTCGAGTTGGGCCATATGCCCGCCGATAGCGGTCCCGGACTCGACCAGATAGACCTTGTACCCGGCGTCGGCCAAGTCAAGCGACGCCTGTATCCCGGCGATCCCGCCCCCGACGACCATTACCGAACCAACGTTTTGGTCTTTCTTCTTTATCATTTACTGCCCACTGGAACCATCCTAACCTGTGAAAGCAGGATTTTAGACTCTCGCGGGAACTATTGCAACCAAGAAGGCGTGTCACGCGAAAAAGGCTCCAAGAGTACGGATAGCGGGGTTTCCAGCTACGCCGGGACAGACCGGAAAGTGCGAAATCCTGCCGGATAATACTCATTTGTCCGGCAGCTATACGCCCGGCACTATCGTTCCGCCGGCAACGATATTATCCTGCTCGTTGTACAGTACGATTCTCTGGCCGGGGGACGGGGCGAATTGGGGCTCGTCAAATTCGACCTTTATGCCGGTTTCGCTCGCGCCGGCAATCTTGCAGGGCCGGGGCTCGCCATACGAGCGAATCTTGGCGGACAGTCGTTTGCCCGTCGTCAGCTCGCTGGGAATAAGAACGTTGATACGGTCTGCGTCGATTGCGCTATGGCTTACTTGCTCTCTTGTGCCGAGCGCTATCGTATTTGCCTTGGCGTCAATCCCGCCCACGTAGAGAGGCTTGCCGCCCGCGAAGCCGATGCCCCGACGCTGGCCTAACGTATAATGCGAAATGCCCTTGTGCTCTGCTATCTTGTTGCCCTGCATATCGGTTATGTCCCCGCACTTATCCGCCTGCTCCCCGGATAAGGCTATGCGATAATCACCCTCGCCGGCAAAGCACAACTCCATACTCTCAGCCTTCTCGGCGACGCTCAAGTTCAGTTGCGCCGCTATCGAGCGAACTTCGGGCTTGGTCAACTCGCCCAGAGGAAGCACAAAGTTCTCCAGCTTCTCCGCGGCGATTCCGTACAGAAAGTAGCTCTGGTCCTTTGCCTTGTCCTTGGCCCGCCCGAGCCGCACCTCGTCGCCGGAGCCGTGAATCCTCGCGTAATGCCCGGTGGCCAGGTGCTCGATGCCGAATTCGCCTTTTAGAAAGTCCCATACCAATGAGAACTTCAGCAGCGTATTGCAGTCGATGCACGGATTGGGCGTATGCCCCTTCGCGTACGCCCGGCGGAACCGCTCGATAATCAGTTTCTCGAAGGCCTCGGTAACGTCGATGAAATAATGCGCCAGCCCCATCTCATGGCAGACAAGAGCCGCATCGGCCCCGCAGCAGCCCCGCACATTCGCATCGCAGGAGACTGGAATCTTCATTGTTATCCCCAGGACGTCCCACCCGTCCTCCTTGAGCAGATGCGCTGCGACGCTGCTATCGACCCCGCCGCTCATCAGCATCGCTATCTGCCGCGACGCCCCCTTCTGCGGAGCCCAAGACGAAAAGCTCGCTGGCATCAACTCGATGTCAAATTTCTCAGACGTCATTATCACTGCGTTTCACCTCAAAACCAGTACTCTGTCAAGTATGATTCCGTAAGCTGTCATTGCGATCACCTCACCGGATTCTCAGCAGGCTGCCAAAAGAAAATGAATCGCAACAATCGTCATTGCGAGGAGCGAAGCGACGTGGCAATCTCCTAACGCTCGCACTATGAAAACTGTTCATTTTCTTAGGAGGCCTGAAAGGACGTGGCAATCTCTCGTGTTCGAGTCCGCCTCATGCGGAAGATTGCCGCGTCGGCCTTCGGCCTCCTCGCAATGACACTTACTGATCCGACTTTGACAAGCTGCCAGATTGCCCCATACAACACCAAATGCGGCTATTTCGCAAGAGTATCTTATCCCCGCCCTCACGGTCGGGGCTTGTACGATCAAGGCTTGCGCCGCACAAAATGGCGATAAAACCGGTGGAACTACCGGCTCCAATCAAGTACAATCATCTCTTTGACAGTTTTGAAATGTATTATGAAACTCAAACTGACCGTTTTGCAATAACGGTAGGGTGTGCTGTGCACACCTTCTCTGCGTTGTAAGTACAGACATAACAAGAAAATAGCACAATCCCCGCTTGCGCGGGGACAAGCTTGTCATTCCTGCGAAGCTCGTCCTCGACCCTGATCGGGGAGCAGGAATCCAAATACCTAATAAATAACAGTGTAAATCCGTGTCTAAAAAAACAGAATCGGTCAGTTTGAGTATGAAAGGTGAAAACAATGGCAAAAACAATCGTGTATTCGTCCCAAACATGCCCCTGGTGCCGCGTGGCCAAGGACTTCCTCATGGAAAACAACATCGAATTTGAGAGCAAGGATGTCGGAGCCGACTTGGTGGCAAGGAATGAACTTATGCAGAAATCGGGTCAATTGGGCATCCCCGTTCTCGACATTGACGGAACAATAATTGTAGGCTTCAATCAGCAAGCAATAAAGGAAGCTCTGGATATCTAAGAATGTATGATCTTGTAATAATCGGCGGCGGAGTTGCAGCCTTCGCGGCGGCTATCTATGCGGGCAGGCTCCAGCTTAAGACACTTGTCATCGGAGAAGAACTCGGCGGGACCATTCTGCTCACCGATGAGATCGCCAATTATCCCGGCTTCAAAAAAATAACCGGCCTGGATCTCTTTCGCAAAATCAAAGAGCATGCCCAGGACTACGATATAGAAATCCTGGAGAAAAGGGCCGAGTCGATTGAAAAGCAAACCGACGCTTTTGAACTGTTCACCAAGGACGAAAAGCTCAAAGCAAAGACAGTGATAATCGCAACCGGCACGCATTTGCGCAAATTAGGTGTTCCGGGAGAGGATGAATTCGCAAATAGAGGGGTCCATTACTGCGCCCTGTGCGACGGCGTTTTCTATAAGAACAAGATCGTCGCCGTAGTAGGCGGCTCCGATTCCGCCGCCACCGAGGCCCTGCTCCTGACCGAGTACGCCCAAAAAGTCTTCATTATCTACAGAAAAGAAACGATACGGGCAGAACCGATAACAGCCCAAAGAGTCGATAAGAACGAAAAGATAGAAATAATAAACAACACAAACGTAACAGAGATAAAGGGAGAGCAATTCCTAAACGCCGTAATCCTGGACAACCCCTACAAAGGCTCGAACGAACTAAAACTCGACGCCCTATTCATCCAGGTAGGCCAAATCCCCCTCTCCGACCTGGCAGCCTCAGCCGGAGCCGAAATTAACGAAAAGAAGGAAATAATAATAAACAGAGCCTCCGAAACAAACATCCCCGGCCTGTTCGCCTGCGGAGACGTAATAGACAGCAAATTCAAACAAGCAATAACAGGAGTAGCCCAAGCAGTAACAGCAGCCAACAGCGCCTACGAATACACCACCAACCTCCCGCAGCCGAATGAGAGCTTCTGAGCATTACGGCAAAAAGCCGGAACGGAAATAGCAAAAAAAATGCTTGATGGGGGTAGAGGTGTGTATTATGGTGGTTAGAAACTTTTCAACTTTCCAAGATTTAACAGGTGTAGTGTGCGCGATTGAGAATATAGGCAATCGTCCACTATGGCCATAACTTGCAATGCAGTAAGGGGTTATGCTTGGCAATCAAAAAGCCTTATTGGAAGCAATGTTCTTTGACGACGATGTGTTTTATAGGACGAAATATTTCAGTATAGTGTAATACGATACGAAAATTGGAAGAGAAAGGGGCTGTTATGGAAAAATGGTTGGACTGTACGATAACTCCCGGGCAATTTAGTGGAGAGTATGCTGTTCAAGGAGAAATGTTTGATGCCACCGACTTTTCTCTCTTTGCGCCCAAAAAAGATTTAATATTCGATGAGGAGCCTGCAACGGGTAAATCAGTCAAAGGTTTGATTCGTATTGTGCCGGGTGCACAAAAAGAAGACCTAGTAATGGTTAGTCTTCCTCGACCAACATTTGAAAATGGACGAACAGTAACTATCAGGAAAAAACAGCTTAGAGAAGCCAATTAATGATTCTATCAAATGTTGAGATTCATAAAGCATTAGATGAGGGAAGGCTTGTTATTGAGCCAGAGCCAAAGCCTCGATACAAAGAAGTTGGGGTTAAATATTGTCCGTATGATACACACACAATTGATCTAAAACTTGGGGATGAAATCACAATACCAAAAGAAGGTGCATACGCTTATGACTTTATGGCTTCGGGTAAAGTTGCAGACCTTATCGCTCAAAACTCGGAAAAATGCACCCTGACTCCAAGCCAACCTTATCGCCTAGAAACCGGCAACTTTATTCTTGCACAAACGCTTGAAACAATTAAATTGCCGATTGACAAAGGGCCACCATATCTGGCAGCCAGAATCGAAGGAAAAAGTAGTAGGGCTCGGTGTGGTTTACTTGTTCATTTTACAGCACCTACTGTACACCCAGAATGGGAAGGCCAACTTACACTTGAAATTATCAACCTTGGCAAAACACCTTTTCTGCTTCATAGTGGAATGGCTATCGCGCAACTAATCGTTGAGCAAGTTCACGGAGAATTGAAATCAAATCAAAGTCAGTTCCAGGGACAAGCAACCCCTGAAGGTACAACGTAGTTTCTTTCTTTAAACGAATGATTCGATTTTCTCTTTACCAACGCATTCATTATTAGCACTAATACGGCCAAATCCCCCTCTCAGACCTGGCCGCCTCGGCCGGCGCCGAAATTAACGAAAAGAAAGAAATAATAATAAACAGAGCCTCCGAAACAAACATCCCCGGCCTATTCGCCTGCGGAGACGTCGTGGACAGCAAATTCAAACAAGCAATAACAGGAGTGGCCCAGGCAGTAACAGCAGCCCACACAGCATACGAATACACCGCAAAACTAACCACACCAGAATAACACCCCCTTGCGACAAACTGGAAATCCCGGCCTGTCGGGGACAGCGCCACCCATCTGCCTCCTGACTTCTGCCCTCTGTCTCCCCCCTTTTTGCCGCCCAAATCCTGATTCCCCCTTCAACTCCCCCCACTTTCCCGATTTTTCAATGCTTTCAGCATACGCTTCCGTAGTGAATCCAGATCAAGCCTTACAGTAGACCCCTTGGAAGATTGAGCCAAGAATTCAAGCAAGTCTCGATGCGAAACTCCGGTGGTTCCATTTTGCCTTCGCCAAACAAAATTCTCTTCCTCAGATATGATTACACGTTCACTATTGAGAGCCATGACGTGATTGACGAAGGCAACTCGTCTCCTATCCACATTTGTTACCTTCCGAAGCTTATCGTAGTTCAGGATAAGGCAAGCCTTTGAGCTCACCGGGAAGTATAAGTCAACATTTGGGTTTCTAAACCAACTGCATTCCTTGGCAGGAGTCTCATTTCGCGGAATTGGGACTATTGGACAATCTGAAATGACAAATCTCGCGTCACTGATGACGCCATCGATTCTTTCGAGGTTTGGCGTCATCTCTGCGAACACTGGCACAAAACCACTTGCGAGGTCCAGCATCTCCCGAACATGGTATGTGTTTGGGGTGTCCACGGTACGCTCCAGTTCCTTCCTGGCACGAAGTGCCTTCTCGTAGTCAATGTCAGTGATGTCCATTTGACAAGCATCGCCCACAATTGCCTTGTATGTTTCCTCACTGGAATAGAGGTACTCTTCAAGAATGTCGGTTCCGTATTCGTACCCTTCTTCAATCATCGTTCGCAAGAGGGGCCCGCGGACATACATGACTCCCAGAAAGTTTGCTAGAATATCCCAGTCTTCTCCTTTTGGCATACCCCCGCTTTGAAGCATTGTCTCAATCACAGGTTCAACCAGATTCTCGATTTTGCCCAGTACTCCCTGCTCAATACAATCTGCGCCAACCTCCCCCGTTGTCTCAACGAAGTAGTAATCCTTCACACAGGCAGCGTCCCTTATGTTCGCATGGTATGACTTCTGACCGATTCGGTCTATTACCCAGACCTGATCCTTCTTTGCGAATCTCTTGAGAAGAAGTCTCGGTAGTATGTGATGATTCCTGGCGATCTTGTTCCTTTTCTTTGCCATATTCGCACAACTCCACGTATCGAGCTTGTTGCTTATAGGAACAGTCCCACCATTCTTCCCCGCTCGCCTTAGCCATTAATTCGTAACTGGCCCCCTCCTCTTATAGCGCCCTATCCTGCTGGCATTTTATCGTCGCAGACTGCGTTGCCAGCGAAGCAGCACCAATCGGTGGAAACTTCAAACCAAACACACTATATGCAAAAACCCCAAACCAGGAATCCTCACGCAGAAGCTTGTAGTGAAACTTGCCACGAGTAGTCATTCCCATTCTCCAGGGAGAACTAAAGGTGTGCGGTACATTTTTCCACACTCCCACTATAGAAACTCTCGTCTATCCCACTCACGATCTCAGTTCACCCCGTGAGATGGCGTGTGCCTATCTAACCGGTGGTATATCCCGTCAGATTTATCTGCAGGGGTCCAGTCCCTGCCATGTTAGCCAAGATCGTACACCATGCCCCATGGGGGTGCCTTTAAGGCACCTCGCTCATTGGTGCGTCATCTACCATTAAACTACCCCAGATTCCAACCCCAGTCAACCAAAAACCCCGCCCCGCCGGGCCCCCCATCAAACAATCCGTGTGAATTTATGCCCTGGGTATCCTGCGTTAATTTATGCCCTGGGTATCCGTGTCTAAGCCTTTCCTTTGCCCCTATGCCCCTTTTTACCTTCCTTCCTTCATGCAACTTCATGGTAAATCTTTGTTACCTTTTCTCCTTTCTCTGTTTCTTTAAAAATCCGCGCCAATCTCATTTTCTTTCATTTGTACTTTGCGCCTTAGCGCCTTTGCGGGATAAATTGCTTTAGTTTCTTCCCAGCCCCTCCGTGCCCAAATCTCCCCTCAGCGCTCTCCGCGACCTCAGCGGTAAAACTTTTTTCACCTTTTTTCCTCTCTCTGCTTCATCAAAAATCCGCGTTAATCCCCCTAATCCGCGATCAGCCTCTTTTCTCTCTTAATCTCCCTGCCCTTCTCTGTATTAAAAAAATCTGCGTTAATCTCCGAAAATCTGAGAAATCTGCGGTAAGTCTTTTCCTCTACGCGTCTTAGCGTCTTCATAACCCAATCTTATAAACATATTAGCAGAATCCCCCTTGACTTTTTTTCCTCATTTTCAGCCTAAAAACAAAGGGTGCACAAAATCACACAAAAAGTACACCTTTTCGAACATTTTGACCCACTTTGGGTCACAAAACGCGCGAAAAACACCAAAAAGTGCAAAAAACGTGATACTGTGTTTTTGCCACTTAACTCCTTACCGCCAAACAACTTAACCCCAAATGTCACCGTCTTTCCCAAAAACCAGGTGTCCAAACGCACCCCCCAAACCCCCCATTATTAGCCCAAAAATCGAGGTCAATACCGAATATCCCAAAAAAAATCCCCATTTTTCACCCCCACCCCCCATTTTTTGCCCAAAAACCCACATCCAAATCAATCTGAAATTTATGCCTTGGGTATCTGATATCTGCAATCAGAGATACATTCTCCCCCCTCTCTCCACGCCACCCACCACTTTCGATGGTGGGGTTACTCTTCGACTTTCCTGTCTTCGACTTGGTTGCTGCGGTATTCGAGGTATATCTGTCGGAATGCTATGTATGGGTCGTAGGAGGCTTCCTTGGCGGATTCGTACTCTCCGATGTTAAATGAGGCTTTGTTGGTGTACTTGGTGGCGGAGACGGCAATTGAGGCCTCGGTGGGGTTTATATAGCGGACGGGATTGAGGAATTGATCGCCCACCAAGCCGAGGGTATCGCGCACTGTGGATGGCCCGAAGAGGGGCAGGACGAGATAAACTCCGTTGCCGACTCCCCCTTTGCCTAATGCCTGGCCGAGGTCTTCGTCGGTCGATTCGAGTCCCAATTTGTCCTTGGCCGGGTCGCCGAAGCCGAGGACGCCGAAGGTGGTGTTGTAGGCGAAACGGTGCAATTCTCTGCCGGCGGCCTTGTGCTTGCTCTGGAGATGGCAACTGACAAAACGCACCGGCGTGGTGAGATTGTTGAAGAAATTGCGGATGCCTACGCGAACGGGGTGCGGTGCGATTTTTTTGTAGGCTTTGGCGCCGGGCTCGATTACCCACAAGTAAAGCTTGTCATTGAAGTTGAACATTGCACGGTTCAAGGGCTTGAGCGGGTCGGATATTTTTACGCCCGCGGGCAGGTTGGGATCATCGTCGAGCAAGTCGAATTCATCGTCTGATGCTTGCGAAGGCATTGCTGTGGGATTAGGAACGACCAGGGAGTGTTCTCGATTGGCGGCGGTTTTCTTCGAGGCCGTGCAGCCTGCGGTCATAACGGCCAAAACGATGATGAGCCAAGTAAGTGGTTTCATATTATGCTGCTCCGAAGTTGAATCCGCTTGTGGCGGACTTGTAACTTTAGTTCACTTTAACCCTAAGCGTAAGCCTGTCCCCCAGGGGCGCCGGGATAAAGTCCCCTCCCTTACGGTCGGGGCTTGTTAGTTCGCTTTATGATAAAATCCCCTCCCTTACGGTCGGGGCTTGTAATTTGGACTTTTGACGCACGCATCATTATTACAAATTCCTATACCATCAAGTTTTCTTATTGCCGAAGGGTTTTACCGTGATGAGCAGTTGCGGCAAGAGAGTAAGGGCCGCCAGCAGCGCCATGAGCATTGCCAATCCGGTGAGCAGGCCGAACAATACGCTTGGAATGAAATTGGACAGCGCCAGGATGGAAAAGCCAATGATAATAGTCGCAGAGGTGTAGTACATTGCGTGGCCGATGCTTCCGTGGCACCTGTGCATCGTATTGAGGTAGTGGCGGTCTTTTGGGAATTCATCTTTGAATCTGTGGATATAGTGAATCGTATCGTCCACGGCGATTCCCACGCCGATAGCCGCGATGGTCATCGTCATCACATCGAGCGGGATGCCAAGCCAGCCCATCATGCCGAGGACAACCGCGATCGGCAGGATATTGGCGGATATTGCGATAAGCGCTATTCTCAGCGACCTGAAAAGTATGAGGAACATCGCGGTCAATGCCAGTACGGTGAGGCCCAGCGTTAGTATCTGGGAGCCGAAGAGACTCTGGAGCATGTTGTTGTAGAGGACGAGCATCCCGGACAGATGGACCTGTTCATCGGACAAATCGAGCAGATCGGGCAGTTCGGTCTTTATCTTCTTTATCAGTTCGTTGCGCTTGAGTGACTTCTGCGAATCCCTGACGCGGACCCAGAAACGGACTTGGTCGTGCTCGACCGAGACGTAGGGTTTTATGAGCATTTTTTTGAAATCTTCGGGGGCTTTGTTGTAGAGCAGGGCGATTTCAAGACTGTCGAGCGGCTCATCGCCCTTCGCCGTCTGCGCGATGTCGAGGAGGGTGGCTAAGGAGATGATCTTTCCTGTCTCGGGCAATTCATCAAGATATTGGTGGACGAGCTTGACACGGCGCATCTTCTCGGCGGTAAACCAGTATGTCTCCTTCGATACGGTCTTATCGGTGTCTTCCTCGATCAGGTCAAACTCGTCGAATTCGTCAAGTTCTGCTTCGCTCAAGGCGAGGTCGTTAGAGTCGTCAAAGTCGGAAGGATCAATCTCGCCCGGCGTGCCAGTGGCGTCAAAATCTATCGTGACGTCGAGCGGCGTGGTTCCGCCGAGGCGTTGATCGATCAATTTCATTCCCTGGTAGATTTCGGTAGTTTCTTTGAAGTAGTCGATGAAGCAGTTCTCGACGCTCAATTTCGAGATTCCAACGATACTTGCAATCAGAGCGACGGTGCTGACGGCGACAATCATCGTGCCGTGGCGCTGAGTGAATTTTGCCAGATAGGCTGTTATGGAAAACCCCCGGCGTCGCGCGCCTCTCGGCGCCTTTTTGGGTATCAATATCAGCAAGGTTGGGAAGAGCAGAAAAGTGACGATCAGCGAGACAATCAAACCTACAATCATCATCCATCCGAACGTGCTCACAGGCAAGATGCCGGAAAGCAGCAGAGAGCCAAAACCGGCGATCGTGGTCAGCACGGCGTAAACACAGGGCTTGAGCTTCGAGGAGACCGTATCGAGAATCAGTTGACGATTGGGGGCCTGCGGATTGTCGCTCAGCAGCTCGCGATAACGCACAATCAGGTGAATGGCAATGGCTAAGGTCATGATCAGTTGCAGCGATATGAAATTGGAGGAGATGACTGTCACCTCCCAGCCGAACCACCCCAACAGACCAATCATGCAGATCGCCGAGACCAGGCAGCAGATCATAGGCAGGAATATCCAGCGCTTCGACCGGAAGATAATGCCGAGCATAATAACGAGGAAGAGCATGACGCCCACGCCGAACACCTTCAGGTCGCTGCGAACGTAGGTGATCATATCGTCGGCGATCATGCTTACGCCGCCGAGAAACAGTTCCGCATCGCTGCGATATTGGTTTGTGACAGCCCTTATCGCCAGGATATCCTGATGTCGTCGTCGCCTGGATTTGTCGCGGTGCTCTTGGAATTGGCGAGCGACGCTTTTGAATTCGATGCGCTCCTGCGTGCTCAACAAGCCGTTGTTTTTTCTCTGGCGCAGCTCGTTGCGCCGATGCAGCAAATCGCTATAGACCGGGTCGCCGGCGAAATTGATCAGCAGGGCCGTGGTCTTGCTATCCGAGCTTAAGAGAAGGTTTCGATAGAGGGGGCTGTCACGCAGTTCGATCTTCGCCATGTTTCTATCAACCCTCGGCGAGTTGAGGGTGGGCAGTTCGCCGGTAAGCTCTTTGAACGGTAGGGGAGGGCTTTGAAGCAGGGGGACATCCAGAATCGAAATCACTGACGAGACGCTTTCCAGCTTCGTCAAATCGTCTTGCAGACGAGCCAGGGAGGCCAGTGTTTTGTCCGAGAACATCTCGCCTTGGGGAGTATATGTTAGCACCAGAAAGTCGGTCTGTTGGTAGCGGGCTGCTATCGAACGCGCGTATCGCAGGTCCTCGTCGTTTTCGAGAAGCAGCGTCTCTGCCGAGGCGTCCAGCCGAAAACCCCTGGCCTTGAGGGCGAAAAAAACCACCACTGCGAGCATACAGAGAATGATTATTATGGGATATCGCAGGACAACGCGGTCGAAGAAGAAGTGTGTCACTGAGCAGTGTTTCGTCATGCTACGGATCCGTCCGAAATGGCATAATGTCGATTAGCGGGCAGGTGGTTTCTCCAGTCGCCGGAGAAGGTCCTCGGCACTGCCGCTGCGGAGGATGTCCTCGAATTGCGACCGGTAGGTCAGCAGGATGCTGACACCTTCTATTTCAACATCATAGACCTTCCAGCCTTTACCAACCTTGCGCAGCTTGTATAATATTGCCATCTTCTTGTCTTTGGATATCAACTCCATCGGGATGTAAACAGTCGTCTTCTTTCGCTGTGCCGGTTTTAGCGAGGCTTTTTCATCGGTGTAGAGCGATATTTTCTCCCGGTATGATGTTTTAAGCCGGTTGGTGAAGAGCTTTGTGAATTTGGCACGTTGCGGCCCGTTGAATTGGGGCCAGTGTTTTCTGCCCAATACGAGCTTGGCCATCAGGGGGAAATCGAAGATCGGTGTTACGATCTTGTCGATTATCTTTCCTTTGGCTATCTGCGTGATCTCTTCTGCCTGGAGGACCTTAACCACGGCAGACCACTTTGCCCACAACATCTCGTTCGGGTCGTTCGGGTCCTTAATAACGGTATCCCATTTTTTCCACAACAACTCGTTCGGGTCATTCGGATCTGTCGCGCAGGCCGGTGCTGAGGCGTCGCTTGGAACCTTGCCATCCGCATTGGCGCCCTGGGATGCGATCAGTACAATTATAAGGACATACCAAAGTCTGTTCATGGTCATTTACACTGCTTTTTTTAGACACGGATTAACTTGGAGCAGCATAGCCGCAACCACAAAGTAATAGAATTTGCTCTACAAAAAAGGGCTCTCTGAAATAATCTATTGGTAAACACGGATGGAATCGCCCCGGCGGCGGGCAAAGCGGCTCCGCTATTCCTGTTCCTTCAGCGACTGATACAACTTCAACCAGTCCTCAGCGTCCACGCTCTTTCGCACTTTCGGATCCAGCCATATCTCCGCCAGCCAGTCCAATAGTTTTTTGACATCGACTTCTTCAATTTCCTTCTTGGGCTCTTCCATTTTCCGCAGGGCCGATACCGTATTGAAGGCGTTAACTGCATAGAACTTCTCGCTCTTGGCCGTCAATCTCTCCGGCCTGGCTGCAAGGCTTTCTATTGCGCTCGATAGCATCAAATCATCCTTACGCCCCGTTGGCACCGCCTCGGCGCTCTCAAGGCCGACCGCCTCAATGCCGAACGCACTCTCAAAGATCATACCTTCAACCACAAAACCTTCGTCGCCCCCGCCCATATACATCATCGATCCTTCGCCCCACGCCTTTTTCCACAGCCAATCGTCGCAGAACAATACAAGATCATTGAAATCGATATTGTTGTTATCCTGTAAGTCGCAAACAGCGTTGTAGTTGACATCATTGGGTTCGCTCCGCCATGCAGCCGCAAAAATAGCATAATCTATGAAGTTGACTATACCGTCTTCATCGAAGTCCGCATCACTCCAATAGTATTCGTCCGCCCCCATATCAACACGTTCATATCGAATACGTTCCTCGCCGTCAATGTCAGTTTCGTCACCGTAATCACCGTTGAGATCGCCGGCATCCTTGCACTGCGACGTCTCATCGAGGTGCAAATCATTCGGGTCCGTCACAATATTCATAAAACCGGGATCACCCGTAATATTCCCCGCCCCGGCCCGAACATTCTGCAGACAGCAATAATTTACCTTCTCAAAGTCCTCGTTCTCCCGATGCAAATCATTACTGTCGTTAGCGTAGATTATGCAATTGAGGATATTCGGGTCCGCTCCCAGCTCGCTAACTTCAATACCGTATGTGTAGTTGCCGTATATTGTATTATTTCTCACCTCCGGGGTTTCAACCGCCCTGTCAAAGTAGATCCCCGCTGTCCCGTTATTATGTATCCAGCAGTTCGTGATTGCAGTTGAACTGTTCTGACTCAGTTCCAGACCCTCCAGGCCGCTATATCTTATCACGCACTTCTCAAGCGTCAGATTGCTCCAAGATACCATGTGAAGACCGTTGTCGGCGCTGCGATCAACCAGACAGTACTCCATTGTCAGATCAGAATTACTTGTATAGACTCCATGTTCACCGGATGTTTCTATCGAACAGTTTGTTAGAGAAGTGGTGACATCACTCGCCAGATACAACCCTTCATACTGGTTATCCTTAAAGGTGCTGTTATCAACTGTCAAAGTGGCGGTGTTGCCGTAAATGCCGTCATAGTCGTGATTCTTAAAGACCGAATTGATCACATCTATTGAAGAGCCTGCAGCTAAATACAGCCCTTCGTCGGTTGTGCTGTTACCGTCAAAAATGCAGTAGCTTATGTCCGGCTCGGACGTTGATGAATAGACTCCGGCATCGACGTTGTCAATGAACGTGCAATTATGAATATCCGGGTAGGAATGGTTTTTGGCGTAAATCCCATAATCGCGATTGTTCTTGATTTTACAATTCACAATCGAGATGTAGGCGTTATCAAGATAGACACCGACCCCGTTGGAAGAATCTGCGCTGCCCGTTATAGTGAACCCATCGACAATAGAATGTTCGATTCCATCGGCGCTTACAACGTGTTTGACTGCTTCATAGTAACCTTCGCCGATTTGGCCTTCGAGAATTGTCTCATTGTTCGCGTCGGCGAAATCACGCTGATTCGTACTGGTTTCGTACCTCCCGATGCCCACGAAGTGGCCGAACAACCCTACGTTTTCGATCAGCTCGAACGTTTCATCGCGTGTCATCGTTTCGGCATCCCATGTAGGCTTGTATGTCCCCGCCGCGACCCAGATGTCTTTTATGCCAGCCCCGCAAGCCCGCGCAGCCCTCAGGGCGTCCTGCAAATCCGTATAGGCGTCATCCCACGAGGTCCCGTTCTCAAAACCGTTGGCGTCCTTGTCAACGTAGATTATATCGCTGCCCCAATTGCAGACATTCACGTCGCCGCTGGCTTGAGTATAGAAGGCATACTCGCTATCCAGGGCGACATTGTTGGTTATCACGCCGCACGGGGCCGCTCGGTAATTGACTTCCACAACCACCTCGAAGCAATTCGAATCGTTCTCCCCCACATCCCCGATCTCCCACGTCACCGTGTGATCGTTCCCGTCATATACGCCCCCGCCCGTACAGGAGTTAAAATCCACCTCAGCCGGCAGATAATCAATAAGCAGCGCATCGTCAAGGGCATATCCGTTGGCGTCATAGCAAATATCGAACGTAAGGTAATTCTCCTCAAAAAAGTTCCACGGATAAACGCATTCGTTATTCGGGTCGGCGTTTGTCTTGGTCAATATCGTCGGTATAGGCCAATCGGTCGTGCCGAACATAAAGGCCACGGTAATCGAATTGGATTCACCCGGCTCAAGGTCCGGCAGATACCACCCCATCGCCCCGGCTGTCTCGCCGTACTCGTATGTCTGGCCGTTGAGATTCCTCTCTTCGATATGAACGTGCGTCCCGTCAGCAGGCTTGCCTGAATAATGGCCGGCAAACAAATTGCAGTCGATCACATTCGGCTCGACCGTACAGCTAAACCCAACCCAGTCAGCGTGCAGGTCGGATGTAGCAGGAACAGGATTTGACAGCGGGTCGTCAGGATTATTCCATTGCGTTATATCATATTTGAAGTTTTCTACCGTGTGGACATCGTTGTAAGGGGTATAATTCTCGAGCGCATCGGGAAAATCGAGCGTCTCATAGCTGCAGTGGACCACAGGCCCGTAGTCGCCCGCACCGTGAGAATGCAGCATCTGGTAGAATTCAAGCCCCGTGATGGTCCCGGCCGGCTTGATATTCTTGATAGTATAAGTCTGCAGCAGCACATATCGCTCGCTTCTGCGAATCCTCACCGGCCCCCCGCCCTCCCGATACGCCAACGGCGAGAACTGCCCCTCCCCCAGATCGACCATCTCATAGTCAATCGTTACCTCGACCTCGTTGTCAGTGCTTTTGATGACAGACCGACCTGTATCATATCCGACTACCGGGTTGTTCGGGTCATCCGACCGTGTTGGCCCAACATCAACTTCAAAGTTGTTGTAGGTTGGCCAGTACGGTTCAATAAAGTAATCGGTCAGCCACATCGCCTTGTTCGCGCTATCGATACCGTCATAATAAATTGCCGCGGCCCATTCACCCGACAGCAATTCATGCTTGGCGTGGGGATGGTAGGGTGAGTAGCCCCACTCGAAGAAGTCCCCATAACCGGCCGCGTCAACCTTAGCGTTCCAATACGGGCAGGTAAGCGTAATGGTTTTATCCCAAATTGATGTGGCGTTAGCGACCTGAACAAAGCAGAAAATTAAGATTAAGCAAAAGGCTACCTCAAAAGCGCAACTTTTTCTTGTTCCCATTTTGTATCCTTTCCTGGAAATTCTTGAAATTTGATTTATTTGCGTATTCTTAACAATATCCCGCCGAGTGCCAGCATTACTAGCGTCCCCGGTTCCGGTACGAAAGTGATTCGCCCGATTTCATATTCGGTGAACTGATCGAGCATAAATAAGTTCCCGTCTCGCAAACGATAGCCTGATATCTCGCCCCCGGTCCCTTCGTAAACAATATCCGAGTAATACACGTTGAACGCTCCATTACTCAATCGAAAAGCATTACCCCAGGCGCTCCTCTGAAATGTTACCTCCCCGCCATAGATGTTCAAAACCGCATACCGGTCGAAAAGCATCCCGTCGAAACTGACGACTCCTCCGTATATATCCATAATCGTGAAATTCGTGATAACCGAGTCCGTAAAATCAGCTATTCCGTCATTTATGTTAATCCGCCCCCTCGTCGCCAGGATTTCATCTTCGAATATTCCCCCGTTAATATTGAATGTTCCTGAACTCATGTCAACCCAAGAAGATAATGAGCCTTCCAAGTTGAATACGCTGGTGTTCTGAATACTGACAGAACCCACGGAACCGGCATAAAAGTTTATCGTGCTCGAGTCTCCGCCATACAGTTGCGATACCACCCCCCCCAACACATCCACGGTCGCATCGTTTTCCACGCGAACGATGTCATACACATCGCCGTCTTCGATAGTCCCGTCAGTGTAGAAATAATCAACGATCACTGCCTGACACACCCCCGGCGTCAAGACCGCCAGAACCAGAATTCCAAGTATTATTCCGAGTTTCATTTTTTTGCCCTTTCAAAAGTGTGTGATAAACTTATGATAACCTCAAAGCGCGGCCTCCGCCGCACCTTCACTATTAGCATTATACCAAATAAAGTTGTCCGAACTCAACAAAATTCTGTTTCCTAATTTTCCTCTCAATACTCATAGAAGCGCGCATTAAAGAGGAGCATCGCCGCAATATGCTCGGGTTAGGCCCGCTAAAGCCTCGACAGGAACATACGCTTGCGATGCCCCATTTGGGGCACCGACCCTTGCGCATCTCCTGTCAGGTAAGTTAGCGGTTTAACCCGAGATGCTCACTGATTCAGTGAAATTCAATATTAAATTGTCGTCACTCATATTAGCAATAAATCAAACAAATTGCAAGGAAACCCCAAAAATTTGTGGGCTCTCTGAAATAATTTATGGGTAAAAATAGAAGGAATCGCCCCGCCAAAGGGCAAAAGTTCGCCTGTGCGTTAATGTCGGCTTGAGCCGTTGATATAAAAGGACTTACGAACATTGCAGCATGAAAAACACGCACAAAAAAGAAGATACAAGATTGTATTACGGATTTACACTGTTTTTTTTAGACACGGATTTAGTCTTCGAACGGCAGCTTTCCGGAGTAGTTGGGGGCCTCTCTGGTTATTTGTATGTCGTGCGGGTGCGATTCGGCTACCGAAGCGGCGCTTATCCTGACGAACCTGCCCTTCTTCATCAACTCTTCGATATTGTGCGCTCCGCAGTAGCCCATTCCCGCCCGCAGTCCTCCGACGAGTTGATATACGAAATCACTCAGCATGCCTCTGTATGGAACCCGGCCTTCGACGCCCTCGGGGACGAGCTTACTCGCCTCGGTGGAGTTGCTCTGGCCGTACCTCTCGGCAGAGCCTTTCACCATAGCTCCGAGCGAGCCCATGCCCCGGTATTCCTTGAATTGTCGGCCCTTGTAAATGACGAGTTGGCCCGGACTTTCCTTCAGCCCTGCGAAGAGCGAGCCGATCATTACGCTCGATGCGCCGGCTGCTATCGCCTTGGTGATATCGCCCGATTGCTTTATTCCGCCGTCGGCGATAACGGGGATATCGTGCCTGGCGGCGGCCTTGGCGACGTTGATTATGGCCGAAACCTGCGGCACGCCGACACCGGAGATAATCCTTGTGGTGCAGATGGCGCCGGGACCGATGCCCACTTTCACCGCATTTGCACCGACTTCTATAAGGTCCTCGGCGGCCTCGGCGGTGGCGATGTTTCCTGCAATGACGTCTATTTCGTAGTCCGCCTTGATTTTTCTTACCGTGTCGATGACATTCTGCGAGTGGCCGTGGGCGGTATCGACTACAATTAAATCGACGTCCGCGGCAATCAGGACCTCGATCCGCTCGTAATCCAGCACGCTGACGGCGGCGCCGACGCGCAGTCGCCCGCGCTCGTCTCGGGCGGCTATCGGGTATTGCTGAACGCGGTCGATATCCCGCATAGTGATCAGGCCTTCCAACTCGCCCTTCTTATTGACCAGGAGGAGCTTCTCGACTTTGTACTCCTGGAGTTTTTCCTTTGCCTGTTCGAGTGTGGTCCCGGCCGGACCGGTGACGAGGTTAGTCTTTGTCATTACGGAACTTATCTCAACGTCGTAGTCCTTGAGGAACTTCAAGTCCCTGCGTGTTAGGATGCCGACGAGCTTTTTGCCCCGGACGATTGGTATGCCGGAGACGTTTTGCTCGCTCATCAACTCCTGCGCCCGTCGGACCGGCTCGGACGGCGAGAGGGTAAGCGGGTCGATTATGACGCCGTGCTCCGAGCGTTTTACCTTGGCGACCTCTATTCTTTGCGCCTCGATCGACAGGTTCTTATGAATTATGCCGACGCCCCCTTCCTGGGCAAGCGCAATTGCCAGGGCCGCCTCTGTAACGGTGTCCATAGCGGCCGAGACGATGGGGATATTAATCTCGATGTTGTCGGTCAGTCGTGAATGGGTCTGTGCCTGGCTGGGCACAAGCTCGCTCTTGGCCGGAATAAGCAGTACGTCGTCGAAGGTTATACCCTCAGCGACAATCTTGGTCTTGTCCATTTTTGTCTCCAGTATCGGTACCGCCGGACAATATATTTAACCGATTAGTATAATGGCGGCGTCGGATCGAGTCAAACCTTATTTTTGGCGGACGAGAGACTAAAGTGAGCTAAAGTTATACGACATACGCGATACGAATGTCGAATGTCGAAATGCGCCTCCGTGCCGGCGGCGGCTAAACGCGATATGCGATACGACAAAGTGAGCTAACAAGCCCCGACCATAAGCTTGTCCCTTAGGGGGGGAGGGGGTTTTATCGCGGCTAAAGTTATAGGAATCGCGTTTGTTGAACTTTAGGCACTTTAATACTATTTTTTCCACTCTTCGGCCAGTTCTGCAAAGTCCGCAAAGTCCACGATGCCGTCTATTGCAATGTCTGCGAGAATACCTCCTTCCGGGCCCGTCCAAAGCCATCGTTTGGCTAATCTCGCGAGATCTAAACAATCAATGTCCCCATCGAGGAAGAGATCTGCGGAGGCTCTCTGTAATGGCACAGAGGCGAAACCGGAAGCCATTGGTCCGGCCGGTTGGTCTGTATCGGCTATCCGGCAAGCCGAGCGCCAGATTATCTTAGCCGAGTCGATTGACTCTGAGCGGTCCACTGCAATAGTAAAGGTATCGATACTCACAGCCGAATTTTGCTCGCCGAGTTCAGTATCACCGAACGTTACGTTCGGCTGGACTACGGCCACATTGTCCGCCGCCGCCGTCAACGTAAGTTGGATGTTCTCAACTGCAAAGGGTGAGATATTCGTCACAATCGCTCTGCATTCATACTCGAATACAGTTCTGCCGAGGCGTTCCTTAGCCAGAACGACAAACTCGACTTCAAAGGGATTAAATTCATCGGCTCCCATATCGACGCGGCCCAACATCACGCGCGTCTCGCCGTCGATGTCGGTTTCGTTGGGTTCGGCTTGGAAATTCGGATCGCCCGCATTTATGCAGTGCGAATCGCTCAGCAGATGATAGTCGCCGTCTTGGGAATCCACAAACCCCGGCTCGTAATCGATATTTCCCGTGCCGGGCCAGGAGCCTTCGATGTCGCTGTAGGCAACAGTCGCACTGTCGCTTACTATTTGCGGCGCGCCCGGACCGTTGTAATAGACGATTGAATTAGCGAGCGTTGGCATGCGGCTGTTGACGCCGCCTGCGAAGTTATCGACGATCGTGCAATTGCTGATTTTCGGATCGTCTCCGAGAATCCCATACTGATCGTTACGAGCGATAACGCAGTCGGTGATGGCCGGGGCGTTATATAATGTCACCCTGATGCCCACGAACGGCCACATTCTAATACCACAATCGGCATTGTCGGTGATATTACAGTTGACGATCTTTGGCGTACTTGCTTTGAACAATTCGATTCCGGGGCCTGTGCAGTCTGTGATGATGCAGTTCGCAATTATCGGCGAAGCGGCGTAGCAGTACAGGCCCCTGTCGCTGCCTTCGATTGTGAAGCCGGCAAGGACGCAGTTTGCGTCTTCGGCATCGGCAAAAGTCACAGCCGATCCGGCGCCTTGGATAATGGTGGCGGCCACAACGTCCGGGTCGCCGGGATTGGTTGAACTGATGGTCAGGTTCTTGCCCATCAGGTCCACGGTCTCATTGTATATGCCCTCCTCGGCCACAATGCGGTCGCCATCGACGGCACCGCTAACGGCGTGCTGAATGTAGTCATATCGGATTGAGGCCGTCTTATTCTCGACCGGCCCGTCGGAAATAGAGTACCCAACATCAAGAGACATTGCCTGGGCATATCCGTAAGTGCTCGTTTGCCAGACGAGTGTCCCGTCGTTTATCGCCGGGCCGACACCGTAGGGGTAATAGAGAAGCTCGATATCCAATGGGCCGTGCTGTTTTGTAAGACACAGCGCCTTTATTTCGCCGCCGTAAACGTTGCCCTGAACATAGACAACTACACACCCGTCAATGTCAGGTTGCAACTGCGTACCGGAACCTTTTACGATTGCTGTCTCACGGATGTCACTGAGGTCGGAGAGGTCGGCGCCGTAGATATCTCCTGAGTCGTCTCTCTCGTCCGTCCAGACCACGTAACGGCCCGATATGGCCGGGTCATACTGTCGGCCGGGACCGTAGTGAACCGTTAAGTAGCGAATGTTCTGCGGATCTGCGATGTCCGCGCCGTAGATATCGCCGCCCCCCTCCCAGACAACCAGGTTGCCGGATATATCAATCACGCTGTCGAAGTTTGCTGTCGGATCGTCAATCGGATAGGGGTCTTTAATGCCCACGTGGTGGGCGATTGTGAAATAGGCCGGATTGTTGAAGTCTGTTATGTCGGCGCCGCATATAGCGTAAGGCATCTGCCGCCAGTAGGTATCGTCCTCGACGTCTATGTCCGCGTGTTCGAGCCACACGACTTTGTTGCCCGCAATCGCCGGATGGCTGTAGGATTCGTTGTCTGTACGAAACCTTAGAGTCTTCTGCTCGCCGGTGGCGAGATTCCGCATAAAAATGCTCGTATTTCGCAGCGGCCATCCGAAGTCACCGTAGTTGGGGCCTCCGGACCACACAACGATATCGCCGTC
Organism: Sedimentisphaerales bacterium; assembly: GCA_030603595.1. GTDB lineage: Bacteria > Planctomycetota > Phycisphaerae > Sedimentisphaerales > Anaerobacaceae > JAFGCD01. Next base: position 28,899 of record JAUVXL010000016.1, read on the forward strand.
AATCTTCGGGAAAGTGTCGATTCCGCCCCCGGCAAATGTTTCGACCTCGCCGGTCTCGATATCCTCGCAAGCGATATCCCAGTCGTAGTCCTCGCCCCATCCAAAGGCGGATACCACCTTGTCGCCTGAGACATCGAGATAGTGAGGATAACCGTCAATCATGTAACCGATTTCCAATAACTCCTGGTTGATGATGGCCGAGACTGTTGTTACCTGTACCGTACTCGGCTCGCTGTCGGCCATGCCGTCGCTTACTATCAGTTGGAAGACATACAATCCCCGGTCGGTGCAATCGAAGTAAGGCCTCGCCGTATCGGCATCCTGGAGCGTCACCGGCGGGCCGCTCAACTGCGTCCAACTGTAGGTCAGCACATCAATCGGATCGGGGTCGTACGAGCCCGACCCGTCGAGCGTGGCGCTGCCGGGCACATCGACAACCTTGCCCGCGCCGGCATCGGCTACGGGCGGCTCGTTGCCGATCAGGACGATTACTTCGTCCGGCCAACTCTCGTACTCGCCGTCGCTGACGACCAACTCGAATCGATATTCGCCGAAAGATTCAGCGGTGAATGTGGGATTGACTGCATTGGGGTCGCTAAGCGTTACCGGAACCCCCGAAACCTGTGCCCAGCTATAGAACCTGGGGCTGTTGGAATCGTAGAAGAATGAGCCGCTGCCGTCGAGTGTAACGAGCCCTGGCTCGGCAAGATGCACGTCGGGCCCCGCGTCGGCAACGGGCTTGACGTAACCTACATACTCGTCGGCGCCGATGTCCACTATTACCGCGTATATCCTGGGATCGCCGTCAATATCTGTCTGCCCCGGTTCGGGAACGAAGGCCGGATCGCCGGCGCCTATGCACGGAGAGTCGGGCAGTAAGTGATAATCATTGTTCCCCGGATACGCGAAAAGCGGGTCCGTGGATATATTGCCGTACGTGCCCGTCCTGTCGGCGGCTCCGTCGTAAATAAGTTCGTAAGTGATCGGATCATACGTCATATAGTTGCCCGGCAAGTTGCCCCAGACGTCGTTGAATGCTATCGCGTCATCGGCCACGCCTTCGGTGTATATGCCTGCGCCGGAGGGTGCGCTGCAGATTATGTTGTTCGTCACCAGCGTCGTGAATTGGCCGGTATCGGGGTCGGAAAGTGCATAGACATTTCCGCCGGGGCGGTCGTCCATAGACTGAAGGTCGCTGGGCAGGCTGGCGTTGTTGGCTACGATTGTGTTGTTGCTCAACAGGCCTCCGAGCATAAGAGCCCCGCCGCCGATAACCGCGGAATTCTCATAGATCAGGTTGTCTGTTACTCTCGCGTTGCCGACATAGATTATCAAGCCTCCGCCGGCGGCGCCGGTATTGTTCTTTATGATGTTGTTTGTTATTAGCGCATCCGACATGAAACAGCCAATCCCTCCACCGTATGAAATAGCATTGGATGCGCCGCTCGCAGGCCCGTTGTTATTGACAATCACATTTCTCGTGATTGTAGGCGAAGATTCCGCACAAAAAATCCCGCCGCCCCAGACCAGCCCCTCTCCCATGTACAATGTCCCGTATCCTCCGGTAATCGTAAAGCCCGTGAGCACCGCATCTTGCGTCTCCCCGTTCATAAACGTGACCGCGCTGCCGGTTCCGCCTGCGTTAATAATCGTAGCAGCCACAGTTGCCGGGTCGTCCGGGTTCTCGCTGGTTACGACGATGTTCTTGCCGGAATAGTCGATGTGTTCGTTGTACGTTCCCGCCGCGACGATGACCGTGTCCCCATCAGCACAGGCGTTTATCGCTTCTTGAATTGTATTGTATTGGCCCGGGACGCTGCGCGTCGCTGCCGAAGATGATGCGCACACAACCGCCGCGACGACAAAGCTCAGTAAAATCGTTCTTCTCATCCTTGTACACTCCTTACTATGATGGCCTTTTCGGCGTCAGAAACTCGCTGTCAGCTAACAATACCCGTACAACAAGCGCCAAATCCACCATCAGGCGCCGAGCGGCACCCACACTCCAAACTACCCATCCTACTGTAATAAGACGGCGTTCCTTGCCGAATGTTACAAGTTTTATGCAAAATTCTTCATATTTGCGTCAAATTCGCCGTCCGACCTTGCTCAGCTTCTCATGCGGATATGAGCATTGGAATCGTTTATGAGCGTCGCACCGAATGCACCGAGAATCTGCCAATTCGAGTCCTTCCGGGCCGACTCGAAATGACTTGCCTCATCCGTACCCTCAAAACGCTCCTTTTCTCGCTTGCGTTCGCTCTCTCATTTGCCCCTCTACTCTGTGGTTTTGCGTTTTCTCCGCAAAATCATGCCTCCCAGGCCAAGCATGAGCAGTGTTGCCGGTTCGGGGGTGGTTATTCCCGAGTCGATTGTCTGGAAGGTCTGCGGGTCGATTATGTCGTAGGGCTGGGGTCCCGGCTCGCCGATGCCGGAGAAATCGAAGCTGACGGCGAATTCGCCGAGGGTTTGGCCGAGGTTTATGCCCGCGCCCAGCGTCTTTGCATCGTATGCGCCGTCGTCGAGCAGAACAGGCTCCGGTTGGAGGACGAGTTGGTCCCAGCCAGCCGGAGTTGTCGGCGTTTCAACAGCTAAATCCGCGTAGAGGTCGTAATCGAACCATAGGGTGAATTCCTCGATTGGGACGGTCAAGCTGTTATTGGTTACCTCATAGGTGTATTGCCATCGGCCGGCGCCAAGATCGCTGGTTTCGTAGATGATGCCTGTATCGAGCGCGGCAAGACCGGTTGCCGTCAGCAAGAATACAGAGATTACTCCCGCAAAGATTGTCCTTTTCATCGCACACTCCTAAATCTTGATTTAGCCGTTATACACTAAGAGCGTGTAACAAAATGAGGTCTCAATCGCATTTGGTTCTCTGGATTCCCGCTCCCCGATTGGAGTCGAGGACAAGCTTCGCGGGAATGACAGAGGGGAAGTTTTCATTTTGTTAGGCGCTCTAAGTCAACCGGGTCCTCGCGCGCAATTCCCGCGCGCCGTATCCATATTGCATCTGGGAAAGCTCCATCTTTCCACACCCTATAATACCCTTACAGCATCAATAACAATATTAGTCTAAGATGCCGACCCGAAAAAGTCAAGTAAATTCTCTTTTTTCTTCGCCGGACATCGGTGCAACTGTGCAGGAATCGGGCTTTTTGTGTGCATTTGCAGGGTTTGAGTGCATATAATGGGCCAATCTGCGAAAGTGAGATTTTTAGCGCCCATTTCTCGGGCGGTTAGGGGTCTTTGTAGGTGATGGGCCCAGGTGCGGCGGTGCGAAGCAGCCGCCGAAATGTTGGTTTTAAGGAGTTGTTGGTGTCTCAAGAGCCTGACTCAGTGTTGGTCGAAGCGGCTGTGAACGGCAACGGCGAGAGCTTCACGGAATTGTGCAGGCGATATTACCCGGCTATGGTGGCGATTGCCCATTCGATAGTCGGCGACAGGCATTTGGCCGAGGATGCGGCGCAGCAGACATTCGCCAAAGCAGCGGTGAAATTGCCCCAGTTGACGAAAAAGAACCGATTTGGCGGCTGGGTCGCCACTATATGCAGGAATGCAGCCAGAGATATGCTCCGGACCAGCAAGCCCGTGCATCGTATTGAGGAATCTTCTGCGGCGGTGGCTGAATCGGACGAAAATGCCGCTTCGGCGGTCGTTAAGGCTGCTCTGGCCGGTCTCTCGGCCTCGGCAAGAGAAGTCATCTACCTGCGGTTTTACGACGGCATGTCATACGAACAGATATCCGCGGTCCTGGGCATCTCGGCGCAGGCGATTAACGGCAGGTTGCGCAGGGCCAAGAGAAAATTGGCCGAGCATTTGAGGCGGGAAGGGTTTGGCGAGGTGAGATTATGAACGAGCAAAGAGACGAAAAATGGCTGGATGAGCTGATTTCCAAGGCCATCGATACAAGCGAACCGAAATTCGACGCAGAGAAATGGAAGCAGAAGCACCCGCGGGAATTCCAATCTCTCGTCAAAAGTCCGTCGCGATGGTCGTCGCAGAGCCGGTTTGCTGTTTTTAGTATAGTTTTGAAGAGCCGAGCCGTGAAAGTTGCGGCGGCGGCGGTGATAATCGTGGCAATCAGCTTCTTTATTGCTTACCCGGGCCCGGATGAGCAGGGGCAGGTTGAAAAATCGCCGGCTGAGATGGTTACGGCGATGTCGCTGCGGATGGCCTATCACCACGGCGGCATGGAGGCCCTCGAGAAGCAGTGCGACGAGGCTGTAAAGCTGTTGGGGCCTTCGCGTCCAGGCTCATCGTTGGCTGATTTGTACAGAGATTTGAATGGTTGAAAATTAGGGCTCTCTGAAATAATTTGTGGGTAACAACAGAAGGAATCGCCCCGCCGAGGCGCGTCTGCGACTTCGGCGAAGCTGTTTTAGTCTTTTCAAACACCCCCCAGCCGAAGCCAGATATGGTAAAACGAAAGTGCGGAAAATCAACGGAACAGATAACAAATATTGAGGAATAAGCATTTTATGCCTCTTCAAAAGAATTTGTGGGCTTCAATCGGCTGGGGCAGTGCCCCGAGAGTATGATATAAGGCCAATTCAAGCGTTTTGAAGGCCTTGAAGC
>JAUVXL010000200.1 GCA_030603595.1 Sedimentisphaerales bacterium
CCGGCCATTCTGCGCATTCAGGCACAACACCACCTCCTTCTCTCGCTGGCGAACAAAGAGCACGACTTTGCTTTCAACCACCACTGGCGCAGAATAGCCCTCGCCGACCTCGACCTTCCAGACAAACTGGAGATTCTCTGATAACCGGTCAGGCAGGTTCATTCTTTCGGCAACACCATCGCGATTCGGCCCACGCCATTGTGGCCAATCTTGGCCAGCGGCCAGAGAGAGGAACCCCATTGCCTGGGCAATCAGCCAGATCAGCAGCATTTGAGGACACAGGACAAAAAGCCGGCTCCGACAGGCTTTGCTTTCATTATTGGGGGAGCACATGCACTCCTCATGTTTAAGCTTCGCCTCAAGCTTCATCGTATCATCTCCTTCAATTCAATCATATGACCTTGCTTATTGCTGCGGTCTGGCCGAACACTATGAATCGCCCAGGTCTGCAATCATTTCCGCGATGGCGCGGCGGGTCTCGTCCAGCTTCGCATTGTCCATTTCCGGCCAAAGGAAGGCATCGCCGTTCCAGGCAAGCCCGTCCAGGAGCTTCCGCAGACGCTTTTCAACTCGGTCCGCGGCAGCCGCGTCACGGGCTCGCACCGCCATGATGGCTTCACGAAGGGTGTAAGCGTACCGGTGGTCGTACCACGCCTGCCGCAGACCCTCCCAGTGAAGCGTGTCCAGGTTCTCTCCTGGATGATCCGGGTCGGGATAGGTGATGCACGGTTGGGTCTGATATGGTCGGTTGGATCGCTCTGACATCACGAAATCGTCGAAGGCGTTGACTCTCGGCCGTTGGAATGTCCAACTCGCGGCGCCCCGGGCCTCCGTGCGGAAAAACAGGAACCCCGCCAGGTAGCGGTTGCGCACCATGTTGCCGATCTGGCCCGAGTATGACCCGGTGGCGTAGTACCACAATGTCTGGCCCGCCTTTCGGGTCTCTTCGGCCATGTGCTTGGCCTGCGCGGGATCGAAGATCAGCTTCCAGCCACCGTAGCAGTGGATGTCCAGGCCAAGGCCGATCGGGTCCGATGGCAGATAACTGGACGTACAGTAGGTCAGCCAGCCAGCCTGCTTTGCGGTCTTGACATCCCACAGCATCCGCTCCGGGCTGCCTTTCTTCCAGTATCCCGGCTCATCCACCAGTACCAGCACGGGGTCGGCGATGCCCTCCTCGGCGATGGCCTTCTTCACATGGATCAGCGACTGGGTCATCGCCGACCCCAGTTCATCGGGCCAAGTGTCGGCGCACTCACTGAGCACCTTTCGGGCGATGGCCAGCTTGTCCGCAAGAGTCTCCGGAAGCCACCCTCCCCAGAAGAGGAAAGGACCCTTGAGCCCTCCCTTCATGGACAGACGGATCAGTCGCCGGGATTCCGAGGCAAGCGCGAAGCCCGTGACCGTGCTGTCTTCCACCGTGAGAGACCCGGAGCAACTCAAATGTGTGGATTCAATCCCGTGGTCCCTGATGTCGACAATCTCCGCCAGCACCTGCTCCTCACTCATCTTTTTCCACCGGCCGGAGTCGGAGTACAGACTGCGAACCTTATCTGTCAAATCCTTGAGTCTGAAGGGGTATACGCGGATGCGGACGGGATATTCCCTTTCGACGCCTTCGCCGGTGACGCGCATGCTTGCCCGGTACGTGCCGGGCTTCGCGCCGTCGGCCAGGCGCAGGTTGATCCACAGGCCCGTGGCCTCGCCCGCTCTGCATGTCACGCCGTCCGGGCGATTCACCGTGAAGTCGGGCACGTAGTCGAAAGTCATGCCGCGGCAGTAGTAATCCGTGCGCCTCGGATGGAACACTATTTGACGCCACCGGGGCTTGGACGCAAGTTGGACGCCGACCATCACGGCGGGGGAAAAAATGAGCTTCACGCTCCGCAGGTCCGAGGGAGTGAACAGCCCCACCGTCGCCACGCACATTTCACCGGGTGCGCCCGCAAGAACCACAGGCTTCCCCAAGTCGGCGGATTCCGGCATGGACCAGGGCCGCAACTCGCCGGGATTGGGCACGGGCCACAGCACTACTTCAGCGGGCGGATCCGGCTGCGGCGCTCTGGGCATCTGGGCGAAGGAGCCGATAGGCGTATCGAGGATCACCCGGCCATCCGCCTCATCCGCGGGTTCCCGGACGACTTCCCAACGCCGAGTCAGGGCTTGGGCCCGCTTGGCCTTGAAATCGGCGAGGATGTACAGGGCCTTGACGTCGGGGTGGACCAGCAGGCGCACCTCGCGCTGGAGCCAATCGGCTCCACGCCGGTTCTCGACGAACTTCGCGCTGCCGATGGGGCTCTTGCCCTCGACGTTGTGACACAGCCACCCGGTAAGCGTCGGGGGATCGAAGGGCGGCCCTTCGTTCTCCCCGCCCATGATCTTCACCTGGAATCGGAGCCGGTACAGCACGCCGCCTTTAGGATGGGGGATGTAAACCCGGATCCGAGCCGCGTCTGCGTCCTTTTGAGGCCCGAATCGGAGCACCTTCTCCCCGTCCATTTCTACAATCGACGCATCGCCCCAGGCGTTCCAGCCCTTCAGCCCGTCGACGAAGCCGGGGCTGGGCAGCAGGTTGCCTGACCCGGCCTGAATCAGCGGGCGGGTGGGATGGTTCACCTTCGATTTGCACAGAAGATCGCCGGACGTTGCCAAAAGACACGCGCCGATGCAAACAAGAAACCAAAAACCGCTTACGAGAAAAAACCTCTTCATTCTCATATGTATCTCCTATTGTCGCTTGTCTCTGACAATGATCTGCCTGAGTTCGACGTCGTCAACGTACGAGCAGTTACCCTTTCCGCTATCAAACCTCTTGCTGGCCTGCCATACAAACGCTAAGTATCGCTGCAACAACCCCCATTGCTAATAGAAATACTCGGTTCATTATTCTATCGCCTCCTGATAAATGTCCATTGGTGTCCAGAGGTGTTTCGGCGTCTCTTTCGTGCCGTTGTACAGATAGAACAGGGCATATTCTAACTTGCCCGTTGCCGGACTGTCAAAGGTAATCGAGATGGAGGCGGTTTGTGCTGCTGTAATAGTAATTGGGATAGTGTAGTAGCAACCATCTATACAGGCAACCAACCGCCACTTGCCCGGATAGAGCGGGCGCCATGTGCCGCCGGGCTTGAATGGCGAGCTTCTGACTTGCCGCGTATAGGCAATTCGCCAGTTGAGCGTAACCGGCTCGCCTCTCGTCACACTCTGTCCGACCCGCTGATAGTGCCAGTAGCCGATGCGCAAGACCCCAATATAGACGGGCTGCCCGGCGAACTGGATAAACGGCGCAGTCCAAACGCGATCGCAGTCACCCTCGCCGATGCGGCTCCAGCCGGCGTGCCAGCCGCCCGCTGCGTTGTCTGCGGAGAAACGTGTGGGGCGGCGCCCGAATTGCGCACCCTCGGGCAGATGTCGGGAAGTGAGCACCCAGATCGTGTCGTCGTCTATAATCAGGTCAAGCAACATCTTGGCCCTGTTCGGGACGCGACAGGCATAGTAGTCCGGATGCCGAAGGGAGTCTTCCACGAAGTCGCCGCCGTCCTCTCCGGCCTCCGGCGCCAAGACGAATCTGCTCTCCCCGTGCATGCCCTGCATATCGGCCTGAGAGACCGGGGAGATCTCCAGCCAAGGCTTGCCGCCGCGCAGACGGTACCGAGTCACTATCGTGGTCTCATACCCTTTGCGCGTGTACGTGATCGAACCGCTCTCAACCTCGATCTCATGGGGCATGTTGGTGATAATCTTGCAGCTCTTGGATCCGCTACCGTAGTTGATCCATCGCCCGTCGGGGGTATCGAATGCCCGGTAAAGTTCATTGTGCCTGCCGGGCGTAGATTCGGCATCGGTCTTGGCGTAAAGGAAAACCGAGTCGTAACGACTTGAGTGGAGCGAGACCCAGAAGTTCTCGCTTTCAAGGATGCAATCGCCGCGAAACTGGTAATCCGTCGTACCGTATGGTACTTGTGACCAGATTGCCCTGTCCTGCCATGCACGCATATCATAATGCTTCATTGTGTAACGCTTGTTCGCATCCCAGAGCCGGACTGTGCCTGCCTTGTGGGGCTTGTAACCTTCGCCTTTGACGAGCGGTGTTTTCTCTGGTAGCCTTATCCGCCTGCGCAGCGTCGAAGCGACCGGCTGTGGCGGCTCCTGTGTTCCAATGTAAACATCATCGACGAAGAATGTTGCGCCTTCTTGCACATCACGCTCGTGCAGGCCATAGACGAAGAACATCAGTGCGATGCGCTTCGTGTACGACTTCGTGGTGAATCCGCCAACATAGCGCTTCCACTCCGGCGTCGCGAGCACACTGGTCCCGTTGATGCTTCTATCGCGCCCGCTCCCGTCGGCTTTGAAACCCCAAGGTTGAACCGTGATGTTCCGTTTGAAGCCGTGGCCCGCGAGATAGAACGAGAAATGATAAGTCGTATTTGGCTTGACCGGGATACCGTTCGGTGCTCTGTAGCCGTCGGTTTCGCCGACTGCCAAGGCCGTGCAGGCACAGCCGTCATCGCCGAAGCCGGTGATTTTCAGGAAAGCGCATCGCTTGCCGGTATGAAACTCATCGCTGCTCGGGCCCCACTCATCGGGCGTATTCTCGTAATGCCCCCAGTCAATCAGATGGCTCCGCTTGTCAACCTGTTCCGCAGAAGGGTTAGGGGCAATGTTCACCGAGGCCCCGGTATCACTGCTTCTGGTCCCGGCCGACAGCAATAGAGCAATGCTCATCGCAGCCAATCCTTGCACCCACCTATGGAAAACCATCGTTTTATCCTCCGTTTGCAATAGCATTCTTTCCCAACAAAACGCGTTTGCCTGTCTGGGCCGGGATTTCCCGCGCCCACTGGCTTAGCCGGCCACTCAACTTGCACGGTCTTATTCTATACGAACTACATTAGCCCGCAAGGAATTCACCCTGAATATTCCAGAAGTTCGTCGTCACATCCCAAATACCATGGCTCGCCCAATCCCAGGATGGTCTTCTATCACTTTCTTTGTCGGTCTTATGAACAGTTAACGGTGAACTCTTGTTTTTTCAAGGATCGGGGCTACAATTCATCATGACCGATTGATCTGCATGTGCTTCTGTGCGGTACAAGAAGTCAAGTATGGTTTGACAAACACCTTACACAGAGATAGGAGTAGAGCAATGGGAACGATAAAACAGTTTTTCTTGCTAACACTGCTCGTGGGCTTCGCATTGCTGGCGCTGGGAGCCGCCGAGACCAAAAGAGAACTCACAGAGAAACTCTGGCCCAGGGATCGCATCCTCGCAGCGCTCGAAGAAATCACGAAGCTCAAAGTGGCCGGTATGATGAGCGAGAGTCACTACCGGCGCAAGAAGGAGATGCTTGAGGCTCGGCTCGCGGGCGTCTTCAATTCCACAATGCTCTCGGTCACCAACCCGCCTTTGAACTTCATCCAGAACGCAGGCTTTGAGGGCATTAACAAAAACTCCCAGCCCAACCGATCCCGCTGGCTATGGTGGGGCGGTTGGAGTTGGGGCGGCGATTACGAGAACCGGTGGGAAGATCGCCCGGAGTACGTGAGGTCCGACAAATACTCGGCCCGTATCAAGTGTCTTGGCAAGAAAGGACGCATCGGGATCAGCACGCCGAAGCTACCTGTCGTTCCGGGTGCGGGGGAATATGAATTCAGTATTTGGGCCAAGGGGCAAGGCGACAACCAGCTCTTCCTCAACTTCGAATCCGGCGTGAGAGGGAGTTTTCGCGGACGCATCGGTCCGCGCTGGGAACGGGTCAGCCTCAAGGGAACTTTGCAGCCGGGCGCCGACGGCTACGTGGTCTATATCTATGTGACCGGTGAAGGCGTTATCTGGCTGGATGACGCCAAACTAACACCAATCGGTGCTAAGCTGGATGACTGAAATACAACCAGAAAGGGGAGCAGCAATATGAAACGCCTATTTCCAGCCATCGTTCTCATTTCGCTCTGTCGCGTGGGTTGGTCGGCAGATGTGAACGTGTACGTGACCGATTGCACCGCCAGGCAAATCATCGGCGAGGAAACAGCATTGGGAAAGGAAAAAACCAATGCGGTTTCGCTCTTCGCCTCGCAGGCCGAATACGAACCCTTCAGCTTTGCCCTTCAGCCGAAAGAGCGAATTGTTAACGTCATGATTCAATCCGGCGATCTGGCAGGTCCCGCCGGCGCTATTCCGGCGGAAAATGTCGTTGTGCAGTCGGTTGAAGGAGGACATGGCGCCAACAGGATGCTCTACAACCTCGGACGCGTCTGGGACATGCCGGCCTGGAGTAAGGAGCTGTTCTGGGTCACCGTCTACGTACCTCAAGACGCCAAGCCGGGTGTTTACCGGGGCGAGGTCACGATCGCCAGCGCAAACGACCCTATTGCAAAAGTCAACGTGAAGCTGGAAGTCTTGCCAATCAAGCTCGAGGAGCCGCCCTTTTGCATAGGCTGGCACTATGCCTGGCCTGGAAGTGTCGACTCGCTGCATGCAAACCTAAGGGACATGCGCGAGCACGGCATGACCAATGTTGGCCCCCTGTATGGTTTTCACATGCCTATCAACGATGACGACACCAGCCAACTCGGTACGTTCATTGATGAATATCTCAAAGCGGGTTACACGAAACCCATCATGTTCGCAGCGCCTATGGGCTTGTCGCTATCCGGGTTAACCGGCTATGGTCCTGTTGATAGCAAGCGTTTCCAGCAGAAGTACATCGAAGTAATGAGAAAACTGCACGCCGAAACCCGAAAGCACGACATCGGCGTCATTTTCAGCATCGGAGACGAGTTTACCAATAAGGGCGTGAAGGGCGTTGCATACGCCGGGAAGCTCGCCAGACTTGTTTACGAGGAACTGCCGGAAATCTGCGTCACCAGCGACATGAACGGTCACATGGAAGTAATGGCCATGGCGCCATATTTGAACTATGCCACCTTCAACAACGGATGGGACGGCATCGACGGCCACAATGAAGGCCGCCGGCTCCTAAACGACAAGTTCATCAAGAAGCTTGTCGAGGAAACCGGCGCCATTCCTTACTTCGTCAACGCCGGCAAAGGGCGTTTTCCGTTCGGCTTCTTCTTCTGGAAAATGAGCAAGTACGGTGTCGTGGGCAAGGTGGAGTGGTTTTACAATCTCAATGGCGACGGAGGCGGACGAGGGTCCGTCGTTAAGCTCGACGGCGTCAGGATCACCCATACGGTCGATTACGAGTTGAGCCGCGAGGGCGTCGATGACCTGAAGTATTGGGGTTGGTATTATGGGGCTTGAGATTTGCAAGAGTGCCTCAGAAAAAGCGACAATGGTATGCAGGAGTGTTGTTTATAAAGTTAGATGGGGAATCTTGGCTAAACCTAAATGGAGGAACCACATTATGCCTACTCGACAAAAGGGAATATTCTTTCTGGCAGTAATTTCTATCACATTCTTATCGTTACAAGTTTTGGCTGATTCTCCAGATATGGAGTGGGTATATATCGACGATCCAGGCGTGCCCGGCCACGAGGGCTTTAACGGCTATATGAGCAAATACGAGGCGACAAACGCCCAATACGCCGAATACCTTAACTCAGCCATGGACGATGGTGAGATAACAATTTACGATAACGTTGTTTACGCCTCTGATGACAGTTCTCACAGCGAACCTTACTTTGATACTTACTCTGCCTCATCCTCTAGCCTTTATACAAGCGTGATTTGTGAATGTGTGTCACGATATGATTAATAAAAAGGCTCGAAATACCTCTTTGGATCGCTTACAATGGCGTTATCAAAAAACCCATCACGTCAATGTGCAATAAGCAGAAAGGCATTTCGAGTGAAGAAGAGAATATCAAAAGAACTCAGGCGACGCAAGCAAAGAATTCAATACCGGCTC
>JAUVXL010000100.1 GCA_030603595.1 Sedimentisphaerales bacterium
AAAATGGCATCGGCAAACAAAAAACTCTCGAAAAACGCCTCCTTCGGAGGCTCCGCCCTTATTCTAACGGTGGTCTTAACGAGCCTGCTGGCGATTGTGGGCGTGATGTTCCTTATGATCAGCCGAATAGACAGGATGGCGACCTCAGCCATATCCGAGGACAAGCAGCTCGATTTGGCCGTCGATACGGTTCTCGGCCGGATATCCGGGCAGTTGGTCTGGGATGTGCCAGGCACGATTCTGCCCTCAGGCGCCCGCCCGGAATACCACGATTATCCCGGCCCGAACGATGTATGGCTCGCATGCTCCGAGCCTTATCAAACAGGGGGGAATTATTTTTGGCGTCATATAAGCGATATCTACGACAAGTTTGGCGCAAACGCCTTCGATCTGCAGGCCGAGATTATTCCGGACTACCAAGCCAGCAGCATCATGGTCGAGGGACTGCCCGCCGATGCAGACGGCGATGGCATAGCTGATTCAAGATGGGTAATTATACCAGGCATAACGTCCAGCAGAGGCGAGCCTATTTACGCCGCCGTCAGGGTCACAGACAACAGCGGCAAGATAAATGTCAACACGGCTTTCGAGTTCTACTTCGACCCGTGCTCTCATCCTGATATGGACTACATTGACGGCACGAGCCTTGGGCACATAAACCTCATGGCCTTAGCCAATAGGCCTAGCCCGGTGGGCATGCCGCCCACGCCGCCGACGCTTGCCGACGAGACGGCACTACTTGAAGCACGAGCCAACTATGGTGTTTACCTCGACCCCAACAGGCTGGATTTGTACGAGGATAATGTGAGCTGGCGTTATGGTGAGTTGCAAATGCCATATACGCCATTCGGCATCTCGGATGAATTGGAACTGAGAAACCGATTCATCCTTAATCAAAGGGATACCAATGCGCGGATTGAGCGGTTCGGCTGGGGAGCCTCTGACTCTTTTCTCGCTGCAACGACCCTTGATGTGCCCATAGGTTCGGCCAGCTCGAGTATCCCCGTTGCCGATGAAAGGTGGTTTGACCGCGCATTTATTTTTTCTGATTTTTCCGATCCGAATTACGCGGTCCGTGTGAACCGCTACGACTATCGCCACCTCGCCACAACCTACAGCATCGACCGAATCATTGACCCCAACGGCGACAAGATGGCCAATGTTAACAGGGATACCGGCGACCGGCTTTATCTTGCGATTATAGAGGCTCTTTGGGATGTCGTCCCAACTCTTCCCGATTCGACCGCAGGTCCCTTGGCCGCGCAAATAGCTGCCAACGTGAAAGACTTCGCGGACGGGGACTCGGTTGTAACCACCGTACAGGATGTGCTTGACCCAAGCCTCAAAACGTATTACGGTTTTGAGTGTCCCTGCATATACATTTCAGAAGTCGCCGGGACGAGCGATAGTAATGGGAATAATATATCCTATGCGGTAGAGCTTTACAAGCCGTATTCTGAAGATGATTCCCCGTTCGACCCGGATCCGAACAACCCCGGGCGCGACAGCGGCTGGCAGCTTGTTGTTGACTCCAATGGCGTTAGGGATACTGTTGACATACACTGGCTCGGTACAGGTACAGGACGTTTTCACGTTATCATCTTCGAAGGCGCGATGAGTTCGCCTCTTGCAGCCGTTGTGGATCTTAACGACTCCGATGTCCAGTATTCTACGGAGGTTGGCACTATCAATAGTATTCATGGGGGCGGGACGATATACCTGCAGCGTTACGCTCCGCTAACTTCCCCGAAAAGGTATATTAGGGTTGATTCTCATCCCGTTCTCAGCGGGTGGTTTTCGCTGGATGGGGAGGATCGTAGTCTCAAACGAGACATCACACGCCATAAGTGTATCCGGCGATTGTGGAATAGCGTTAGCGATACTACTGTGACGCTTGGAAGTGCAAACGGCTTTGTGGATGCCGACGCCAATATGGTTCAGGCGCATCCTTATCTGGACCCGGCTGTTTACGCTGCAGGGTTCAAAAATGTCGGTGAAATCGGGATGGTCTTTGACGTCAACGCTTATAATTATAGTGCGCCGGACGGGATTATCGACGAGAACGATTTACGGCTTAATCTGCGAGATCCGCAGTACGCCAGAATCTTCAACTATTTGACGGTCTTCGATCCTGCAAACCACGGCCATCCAGCGGAGACAAGAGTGAAGGGCCGAATAAATATCAATACCGCCCCGTGGTTTGTGATAGCACAGTTGCCATGGATTACTGATGAACTTGCTCAGGCTATAGTGGCCTACCGGGACAGATTACAGCTATTACCCGATGTCGTGGATTATTCAGCCGGTAGAGCAATAGGGATGTGGGACCTGAAGGACCTATTGCCGCCGATATCGGTACGTGAGGAACCCGGTTTCGCTAACGTCGCCGAATTATTAAACGTGACGCATGGTTTAACCAATCGGCGTCCCTTTGTACCTTACGATTCGTGGCACGATATTCGCAAATATGGTCGTGATAAGGACCCAAATGGTGTTGACGCCGACCAAATACGTTTTCCCGATCTCACTCCAAACGATGGGGCGGCAAATGATTTCGAGGAACGCGATGTTATCTTCTCTCGGATCAGCAATCTCATCACCGTTCGCAGCGACGTTTTTACCGCCTATATACTCGTTCGCATCGGTGCCGACGGGCCGCAGAGAAGAGTCCTTGCGATACTCGATAGAAGCGGAGTCGAACCGAACAACGCCAATACAAAGGTCAAAGTCCGCGCTTTGCACAAGGTCGCCGACCCGTGGTAGCACTCTGTAGCAATGGCATTTGTAAGTTGTCATTCCGCACTTGATGCGGAATCCATTTCTTCAAAACCTGGATTCCCGCTCCCCGATCGAGGTCGAGGACAAGCTTCGCGGGAATGACAAGCCGAAAGTACAAATGTGACAGATTAGTAGTGTTCCGGTCTCGTCAGGCGTTTATGAGTTCGACGATTTGCGGGTGGACCTTCTTATTGGCCAATATCGCCGGCAGTTCTGCGCCTTCGTAGTCGGCCGGATCGAGCGGGAAGATGTCCTTGCCCCGCCAATCGGTGATAACCGCCCCGGCGCACTCGCCGATTATCGCCCCTGCCGCCAAATCCCATAGCTTGGGGGTCGATGCGACATTAGCTACGAAACTGCCCTTTGCCACGTATGCCATCTGCAGAGCGGTGGTCCCCAGATTGCGATACCTCGTGCGTTCGATAATCTCGCAGACCCAGCCCGGGACGCCGTCATAGCTTGGGAAATGGCTGTCGAGGCTGACGCTTGAGAATTCATCCATCTCGCCCGTTCCGGCTGCGATTCTCCGTCCGTTGAGTTGCGCCTCGCCTTCTTTGACGGCGGTGAACATCGACTCCATTGCAGGCGCGAAAATCGCGCCCACAATCGGCCTGCCCTCAAAAAGCGCCCCGACGCTGACCGCAAACAGAGGCGCGCCGTTGGCGTAATTATTGGTTCCATCTATCGGATCGATAATCCACCATACAGGGTCGGCCCCGCGGGGTGGCTGCTTGAACAGCTTTCCCTCATCCCCTTCCTCGGCGATAAACCCGTGGTCGGGATAGCTTTCCTTGATCCTGTCAATTATTATCTGCTGGCATCGAGAGTCCGTCTGGGTTACCAGCTCTGTGCCGTTTTTGACTGAGACCTTGACGAAATCTATTTCCTCCATAGCCCTCTGCCCGGCCAGGCGCGCCGCCACAATAGCCGTTTCCAGCATTCTGCTCAGATTTCCATGTTCCAATACCATATCCTACCCATTTGCAACGTTGACATAACCATTGTTTTGACCTACTCTAATACAATTATGCAGCCAAGCCAAGATATTAATAAATCCAAAATGTTCACTCGGGCTTCGAGGAGGCAGCGTGTTCGGGCCTGGATTGTCCTCTCTGTGCTAATCGCGTTATTCGCCCTGTTCGGCCTGATGGCGACGGGCATAATCGATCCGGAGCGGTTGCTCGATCCCTGCGGTTTCAAGCAAAGGTACGGGCTTCCCTGCCCGACCTGCGGAATGACCCATTCGGTGCTCGCCTTTGCCAGGGGCGGGGTATTTGAATCATTCTATATCCAGCCGGCCGCAGCGCTGATGTGCTGCATTGCGATTATAGCGGCATTTTTGGCTTTGCTGATAGCCGTTTTTGGGTTATACTCTCGGTTCTTGGATTCTCTGTTCTCTGAAATGAAGATAAGGTACGTGATAGTTATTCTGATAGTAGTAATCGCCGCCGGCTGGGCCGTAACATTGGCCCGAGCCCTGGCCCTGGCGGCAGGTAGTTGACCATTGACGGAGAAAATGCATGGCCCAAAACGTTTTGTATTATGGCGATAATCTTGACATTCTTCGCCAGTACATAAAAGATGAGACGATAGACCTTATCTATCTCGACCCGCCGTTCAAGAGCAATCAAGACTACAACCTGCTTTTCGCAGAACAAGATGGGAGACGTTCGGCTGCTCAAATCAGAGCCTTCAAGGATACGTGGCGATGGGACAAGGCCGCTGCTGCATCGTATCTGGAAATTGTGGAAAGAGGCGGCAACGTTGCGCAAGCCATGCTCGCGTTTAGAACCTATCTTAGCGAAAACGATGTACTGGCGTATCTGGCGATGATGGCGTCACGGCTTGTTGAACTCCGGCGAGTGTTGAAGGATACGGGGAGTATATACTTGCATTGTGACCCCACAGCATCGCATTATTTGAAGATATTAATGGACGCAGTGTTTGGCGCCGCTAATTTCTGCAACGAAATCGTTTGGCATTATCGGAAATGGCCTGCCGGAAAATATACCTTCCAAAGAAACCACGATATACTGCTTTTTTATTCGCGGTCGCAAAGCCGAGAAAGAACTTTCAATCAGCTGTTCATGGAGCGTGCGCCTTCGACAGTGAAACGGTTTGGGACAGCCAAGATCGTGTCGGGCCGTGACGAGTCAGGTCGTCGCCTGCCTTCTCGGACTGAGAAACGTGCTTCGTCTGGAGTGCGGCAAGATGATGTTTGGGATATCGGGCGTGTGCCGCCTATCAGGCAACTGTTTCCAACCGAGAAGCCTGAGTCGCTTCTAGAGCGGATTATCAGAGCCAGCAGTAACGAGGGTGATACTATTCTCGATCCGTTCTGTGGATGCGGCACAACGGTTGCGGTCGCAGAGCGCTTGAAGAGGCGATGGATTGGAATCGACATCACTCACTTGGCGATAACGCTCATTAAGCACCGCTTAGCGGATACTTGGGCACACCGGAAGGTGCCCGGCTCAAAACCACGGTATAAGATTGTCGGAGAGCCGAAAGACTTATCGGGTGCACTCATGCTTGCTAAAGAGGATCCATATCAGTTTCAGTGGTGGGCGTTGGGTCTGGTTGATGCGCGTCCCGTGGAACAGAAAAAAGGGGCGGACAAGGGAATCGATGGTCGTCTTTACTTCCATGATGAAGCGGACGCGAAGAAAGGAAAAACCAAGCAAATCATGTTGTCTGTTAAGTCGGGGCATGCAACAGTGTCACACGTGCGGGATTTGCGGGGTGTTGTCGAACGTGAGAAAGCCCAGATTGGCGTGCTGATTTCTATGAGAAAGCCGACGAAGCCTATGTGTGCTGAAGCAGCGAGTGCTGGGTTCTATACGTCGGCGTGGGGAAACCACCCTGTCCTGCAAATACTAACGGTGGAAGAACTGCTAAAGGGCAAGAAGATAGACTACCCACAAACCGCCGGAGTGAATGTAACCTTCAAGAAGGCGCCGCGGGCCAAAAACACAGAAACAATATCCCAGATGCACCTCTCTGAGGAAGAAGAGAGACAACGTAATTCGAAATCCTCAAAGAAGAAATGAGTAAGGTATATGTCCCTGCATTACGAATGCGAGCCATGCTTTACGGCTGGTGATACAATGCGAAGACGAAGCCTATGGAATTAGCGTTTTTTGGAGTTTAGTAATGGTTAGAGTGCTGATCACAGACAAACTTGCGCAGGAAGGCATCGACCTGCTCAATTCGACCGATGGCGTCGAGGCGGTCGTCAAGACCGGTGTAAGCGAAGATGAACTCGCCGGGATTATCGGCGAGTATGACGGCCTGATTATCCGAAGCGGCACGAGGGTAACGGCGAAAGTCCTCGAAAATCCGGGCAAGCTCAAAGGGATTGCCCGCGCCGGCGTCGGAGTCGATAACATCGACATCTCCGAAGCCACCAGAAGGGGAATACTCGTTATGAATACGCCCGGGGGCAATACGCTCAGCGCCGCCGAGCATACATTGGCGCTAATGCTCGCGATGAGTCGAAACGTCGTCCCGGCCTGCAACAGCCTAAAAGCCGGCGCTTGGGACAGAAAGAAATACATGGGCAACCAGTTGAATAATAAGGTCCTCGGCCTGATTGGTCTCGGCAGGATCGGCCTGGCGGTGGCGGCAATGGCAAAGGGTTTCAATATGAAGATCATCGGGTACGACCCGATTGCCGCCCCGGCAGATGCGGACAAACTCGGTATCGAGGTCACCGAAGACCTTCAGAGGATTTTCAAAGAGGCCGACTATATCAGCGTACACGTCCCGAGAAACGAGCAGACCCTGAACATGATCGGGGCCGAGCAGATTGAAATGATGAAGCCGACCGTCCGATTGGTCAACTGCGCACGCGGCGGAATCATCAATGAAGACGCCCTTTACGATGCGCTGGCCAACGAGCGCATTGCCGCGGCAGCTCTGGATGTCTATCCAAAGGAGCCGCCCGAGAATACGCGTTTTACCGAATCTGAGAATTGCGTTGCAACTCCGCACCTCGGCGCCAGCACCGAGGAGGCCCAGATCGAGGTGGCTGTCGAAGCCGCTCAAATCCTTGTGGACGCCATCAAGGGTGGTCCCATCAGGAATGCCCTGAATGCTCCCTCAAGCACTGGGGCGGTGCCGCAACTCGTAAGCCGGTATGGCGAGCTTTCGCGGCGAATCGGCATGCTTCTCAGCACTATTGCCCCGGGACATGTCAAGGAGGTCCAGGTGCAGTATCGCGGCTCGATTGCCGAGATGGATGTCGAGTCGGTCACGCGCAATTTCGCCATCGGCTTGCTTCAAAAGCACTTCGATTTGCCTCTGAACGTTGTCAATGTCTCGGTTCTGGCGAAAGAACGCGGCATAAGTATAGACGAGACAAAGAATACCGAGGCAAAGGACGTCGCGGCGAGCTTCAGCGCGAAGGTTGTTACCGACAAGGTTGGGCGTACTGTAACCGGGTCGGTTTTCGGCGGAACGCTGCTGCGGATAATCGAGATAGACGGCTTTAATACTGAAATGACCCCACAGGGGGCCGTGCTCGTGATATTCAATGACGATAAGCCCGGCGTGATCGGTTCTGTAGGGACGCTTTGCGGCAGGCACGGTATCAATATATGCACGATGGGCGTTGGGCAAAAGCCGGCCGAGCAAAAGGCCGCTCTTGTTGTTAGTCTCGACAAAGAGCCGGATGCCAAGGCTCTCAAGGAACTCGGCGAGCTTGATTTCATAAACGAAATCTACGTCTGCATGCTGAATTGACTTGCCGAGGTATAAGGCCCTTGGCAATAAGCTCGAAGCGTAAGCGCCGGGATAAAAACTACAAGCCCTAAGCGTGAGCGCCGGGGCAATAAACCCCCTCCCTTACGGTCGGGGCTTGTAATGGTGTGAAACGGGAAATTACTATGGTAATCGACCGTGCTGTTAGAAAATGTTTCTTATGGACTTTCGTATGCCGGAGCAACTAATAGTAAGCATAAGCGGAATGCGAGGCATCGTCGGTGAGAACCTGACCGACTCTATTGCCGCCGACTACGGCCGGGCGTTCGGTACGTTTCTAAAAAGCTCAAAACTTAAAACTCAAAACTCAAAACTAATATCGGTCTGCATCGGCAGGGACTCACGCAGCAGCGGTCCGATGCTCGCTTCTGCGGTCGCTTCGGGATTGTGTGCCGTCGGGATCGACGTAGTTGACTTAGGTCTCGTTCCGACGCCCACGGTGGGCGTTATGGTTACGCACTTAGGTTGTGCCGGAGGAGTGATTATCACCGCTTCGCACAACCCGGTTCAGTATAACGGAATAAAATTGCTGCTTGGCAACGCTATGGCGCCGCCGGCCGATGCCGCAGGGCAAATCAAGCAACTCTTCGTGGACAAGCGTTTCGATTCGGTCGATTCGACGCGATGCGGCAAGGTAGCTTCCAATGAGCAGGCCGACGCCACTCACATAGAGAAAGTCCTGGCAATTGTTGACAGAGAGGTTATCGCTGCGAAGGGATTCAGGGTCGTCCTGGACAGCGTAAACGGAGCAGGGGGGGGTATTACAAAGAAGCTGCTCGCTGAGCTTGGCTGCCGCGTATCGGCCATCAACGACGAACCTACCGGCCGATTCGCCCACACGCCCGAACCGATTGCCGAGAACTTGACGGACCTCTGTGCAGCGGTCAAATCGGAGGGTGCTGAGATCGGCTTTGCCCAGGATCCCGATGCGGACAGGCTGGCGATTGTCGATGAGGCCGGCAGGTACATAGGCGAGGAATACACGCTCGCGATGGCGGCCAAGTATGTCTTCAGCAAGCAGGCCGGCAAAGCTGCAACGAATCTTTCGACGTCGAGAATGATTGACGACATGGCCGAAGAGGCCGGCTGTGAAGTCATTCGCACTCCCGTAGGCGAGGCCAATGTCGCCGCGGCGATGCTCGAACACAATTGCGTCATTGGAGGCGAAGGCAACGGCGGCATAATCGATCTGCGCGTAGGCCCGATCCGCGACAGTCTTGTCGGTATTGCCCTTGTCCTGCAATTGATGGCTGAGACCGGCAAGAGCGTTTCCGAACTGGTCGAGGAGATCGGCGGCTACTATATGACCAAGGAAAAATTTCCAGCCGACAGCAGCCAGGCGCAGGAGATTCTGGATCGGGCCAGGCGGACTTTCATCAATGCCAGGCTCGATACCAGCGACGGCTATCGGTTCGATTTTGACGATGGATGGGTCCATATCAGGTCGAGTAATACTGAGCCGGTAATGCGGGCCATAGTTGAAGCCAAAGACCGCAGCATCGCCCAAGGGTATATCGATGCGGTCATGAAGATTCGCAGCGAAGTATTGAACTGAGACGCCGATGCACACCGACAAGCAAAAAAGCGGCGGCAAGAAAATAAAATCAGTCACATACCTGAGCATTGCAACGAACGTCGGCCTGTGTATCGTAAAGCTTGTGGTCGGCTTGTTGAGCAATTCACTTGCGCTGATAGCGGACGGGATCCACTCGTTGTCCGATTTGGCCACCGACGGGGCGGTGCTTCTGGGTCTGCACTTCGGCTCAAAAAAGCCCGACCAGAGTCACCCCTACGGCCACGGGCGACTTGAGACGTTTTCCGCTGTTACCGTTGCTGTTATTCTGGTAGTCGTAGGGGCAGGGATGATTTACTATGCCACGATCGCCATCGCCAGAGACGAGCCCGCCACTCCGCATCTCGCTGTGGGCATAGTTGCGGCTGTCTCAATTGCAGCGAAAGAATGGCTCTTCAGGGTCACGAAGAAGGCCGCTGTCCAATCTAACAGCTCCGCACTCTATGCCAACGCCTGGCATCATCGCAGCGATGCTCTAAGCTCGATAGCGGTCCTGATCGGGTTCATAGCGCTGAAATTCAACTTCACACACGGCGATCAGGTCGCAGCAATCGCTGTCGGCCTGATGATTATCTGGGTGGGCGTTATGATAATCGGCGGTGCTCTGCGTGAGTTGACCGAGAGCGCTATCGACGCCGGCACAATCGAGCATATAAAGGATGTAATCAACTCCGACTCGTCGATTCGCCAGTGGCATCAGCTTCGCACACGCACGGTCGGCAGAGAGGTATTCCTCGACCTTCATATCCTGGTTGACTCCGATCTGAACGTCGCCGCCGCTCACGAAATATCCGAGCGTCTGGAGCGTGCCCTGGACGATCAGATCGCCCAGCCCATCAACATCGTCGTACACATCGAGCCGGACATACCGGAACTGAGGAAGTAAGCATACAAGTCATTAGACGGGGATGTGCTATTGTGCATCCCCGTTGTTCTTGCACTGTCCAAATTCCCACTCATTGCCTTCTATGTGAGCAAGGCGAAATTGTCCCCTTAGAGTCTCTCCTTCCAAATCCAGCCGAAGAGACTCTGGGCTGTATTCAAGCAATCGATATGTGCCCGAATCGACTATTCGGACCCTGCCGAGGCCCTTGTTGACGCTGCCCTGGTAGGTTAGGAATCTGAGAGGATGATCGTGGATTCTCGTGGCGGTGCATGGCCGGCTGAGTCCGCCCAAGGCGCATTCGGGCGGCGAATCGAGCCGATAAGTCCGCAGGACTCCGCCTGCCTTGAGCATCAAATCCCAGTGTGTCGGCTCATTTTGCTTTACATGCTCTTGAACAACGAATTGACCATGTTTATTCTCGATCTTTCCATTTCCACCGTTTCAGCAAGTCTGGGCACAGGGCACGAGCTATTTGTTGGCCGACGCCCGGGATTTGCTCCAACTGCTTTGTGTTTGATCTGCCCACGGACCATTCTCGAATATGCACCTGGTTCAGTTTGCACAGCGAATCCGGTGGGTTGAGCCGGAGGTTCGCTCTCTGGAATTATACCTTGTTTTATCTCAAGCTCAAGCATCCCCCCAATTTGGCCGGCGGAATACCCATGATTCATGCGAGTCGGCAGATAGATTTTCGAAAATGCTTTGAAAATTCTGAGACTACGCTATACAATGGTCTGCCTTTAGGGACTGGTATTGGTTCAGAAAGGACAATTATTACTATGGGGCTTGAGAGTTTTTTCAATCCACGGTCGGTTGCGATTGTGGGAGCGTCCCGGCAGGAAGGCAAGGTTGGCTACGAGATACTGGCCAACATGATCGAAGCCGGGTACAAAGGCCGGATTTTCCCGGTTAATCCCAAGGCCGACGAGATTAAGGGTCTAAAGTGCTACAGCGACCTTGAGTCTATTCCCCAGACTCCTGATCTGGTGCTTATCATTGTGCCGGCCAAGATCGTTCCGACAGTGATGCAGCAGTGTGCGAAGGTCGGGACCAAAGCGGTCGTTATCATCACCGCCGGCTTCAAGGAGGTGGGCGAGCAGGGCAGGGCACTCGAAAGGCAGGTGATTCAGACCGCCAGGCAGGCCGGCATAAGGGTCATTGGCCCGAACGTTCTCGGGGTGATTGTCCCGGCCAACAATCTCAATGCCAGCTTCGGCGGCGATCTTCCTGCAGCGGGGGGCATAGCCTATCTTTCGCAATCAGGGGCCCTGCTCGCGGCCATTCTTGATACGGCTAACGACAGCGGCATCGGCTTCAGCAGGCTGGTCAGCATAGGCAACAAGGCGGACGTCGATGAGTTGGATATTATGGAGGCCGTAGCCGCCGACAACGATACAAAAGTCATTGCCGGCTATCTTGAAAGCATCACCGACGGCAACGCGTTTGTAAGGGAAGCTGAGCGGATATCGCATATCAAGCCCATTTTGCTTATGAAATCAGGCGGAACCCAGGCAGGGGCCGAGGCCGCATCCTCTCATACCGGGAGCCTTGCAGGCAGCGAAGTGGCATACGAATCCGCGTTTGAGCGGGCGGGAATCATACGCTGCGATTCGATAAAGCAGCAATTCGACTATGCCCAGGCCTTTGCGAGTCAGCCGTTGCCGGCCGGTTCGCGGGTGGCCGTCATCACAAATGCCGGAGGACCAGGAATCATGGCCGCCGACGCCATCGAGCGGGAGGGGCTTACCTTTGCAAAACTGACCGAAGATACGGTGAACAAACTGGCGTCCAGCTTGCCGGACGCTGCGAACCTGCTAAATCCGATAGACGTACTTGGTGATGCGCTTGCAAATAGGTATGAATTTGCCATCGATGTTGTCATGGATGACCCAAATGTGGATGCGATTCTCGTCCTGCTGACTCCACAGGCAATGACCGAAGCCGTCGCCACCGCAGAGGCAATCGTAAAAGTAACGGGGCAAAAGCCCGGCAAGCCGGTTCTGGCATGTTTCCTCGGCGCGGCCAAGGTTCGGGATGGCGTCAGTATTCTGCGTAAGGGCGGAATACCCCAATATGAGTCGCCCGAAAGCGCCGTTGACGCGATAGAAGCGATGATTCGTTACGTTCAATGGCGTTCCAGGCCCAAGAGAGTTGTCAAGTTGTTCCCTGTCAATCGCCGGAAAGTGGAGAACATCGTCGAAAGGCATTTGCGGCGGGGCGTTCTCGATATAGGTGAAGCTGAATCCAAGGAAATACTCGAAGCATACGGCTTTGTGACGCCGAAAGGCTCACTTGCCACGACCGCCGACCAGGCCGCCAACATAGCCCGGCAGCTTGGCTATCCGGTGGTGCTGAAAATCTGGTCGCCGGATATACTGCACAAATCGGATGTGGGTGGTGTGAAGATCGGCCTGACCAGCGAACAGAAAGTCCGCGACGCCTTCGACCTAATGATATATCGAATACCCAAGAAGCAGCCCGATGCACACATTCTCGGAGTCCTGGTCCAGGAGATGTGCGGGAAAGGCAAAGAGGTTATCCTCGGCATGCATCGAGACCCGCACTTTGGGCCGTTGATGATGTTTGGTATGGGAGGGATCATGGTCGAGGTGCTCAAAGACGTGGCTTTTTATCTGGCGCCTCTAACAGCCCAGGAAGCAAAGCAGATGCTCATTAGCACCAAGACGTATAAGATACTACAAGGCGTTCGTGGAGATGAGGGAGTCGATATCGACAGAATCGCCGAGGGCCTGCAGAGACTCTCGCAACTCGTCACGGAATTCCCTCAAATCAAGGAAATGGACATAAACCCATACGTGGTCGGCCATGAAGGCACGACTCCGATTGCGGTTGACGCCAGGATAAGTCTGGAGAAGTGATATGCAGGAACTTGATTGGAAAGAGAAGTACAAAAACAAGGTGCAGATTGCCTCGGCTGCGATGAAATTGGTTAAATCGGGCGACCGCGTATTCATTGGCACCGGTTGCGGCCAGCCGCAGCATCTCGTGCAGGCCCTGGTTGAGCATTCCAGCCATATTTACGACGCCCACATAGTCCATCTTCTGACGATGGGGGCTGCGCCATACGCCGAGGAGAAGTTCCGCGAAAAGTTCAAGATGAACAGCTTTTTCATCGCCGACAACGTCCGCGATGCACTCCAAAAGGGTATCGGAGACTATACTCCGATATTCCTGTCGGAGATACCTGCCGAATTCGAGTCCGGCCGGATCCCAATTGACGTTGCTTTGATCACCATTACGCCGCCTGATGCCAACGGTTTGTGCAGTCTCGGAGTATCCGTTGACATCGTTAAATCCGCCGCTGCAAATGCCGGATATGTCATAGCGCAGGTCAACAGTAATATGCCCAGAACATTCGGCGATAGCTTTTTCCACATCAATTCCATTGACGTCCTGGTTCCCTGTGACGAAGACATTATAGAAATCCCCATGCCGGAGTTGGACGAAACGCTGCGCAGCATCGGCCAGAATGTAGCCAGGCTCGTTGAGGACGGCAGCACTATCGAGTGTGGAATAGGCCGTATCCCTCAGGCGCTGGTTGAGTTCCTGGCGGATAAGAAGGACCTTGGCGTTCACACTGAAATGTTCAGCGACTGGATTATCGACCTGATCGAGTGCGGCGCGATTACATGCGCGAAGAAGACTCTCAATCACGGAAAAGTTGTTGCAAGCTTCTGTATGGGATCGAAACGCCTCTACGACTATGTTGACAACAACCCATTCTTCGAGTTTTATCCCACCGAGTATGTGAATGACATCAATATCATCAGCCAACATGAGAAAATGGTGGGAATCAACGTTGGGCTGGAGATTGATCTTACCGGCCAGGTGTGCTCGGATTCGTTGGGCTATCGGTTCTACAGCGGTATCGGGGGGCAGGTCGATTTTATTCGCGGCGCCGCCCGAAGCAGGGGGGGCACGG
>JAUVXL010000079.1 GCA_030603595.1 Sedimentisphaerales bacterium
GATGCCGTCGGATTTACTGTATTCGATCATACCGGTTTACTACTCAAGCCGGGTGGCACCTTCAAACTTTGTTTGGAGGTGTTCGCAAGCCCCGACCGTAAGGGAGCCGGTTTAATCCCGGCGCTTACGCTTTGGAAACTGAATATTGCCGCATATATGCACACAGAGACACGCCCAAACAAAGTTTGAGCGTGCCACCCGGTCCGCCGTGAACGGTTACAGAATTTCGAATTACGGATTTCCACTGCCGGTCTCAGGTGTTTCTTTTTGCTATTGCCGTGGCTTCTATTTCGAAGAGGAGGTCGTGGCGGCAGACGTCGCAGATTGGTGTTATCCAGGGCCAGTTGTACTTGCCCTTTATGGAATTGAAGACGCTCTCGATTTCGGTTGTTTTGCAGTAGGCGAGGATGTGGACGACGTCGTCGTCGGTGACGTTCATATCTCTAAGCACGGCGCGAACATTCTCGATGGTGTCATTTATCTGGCCTGCTGCATCGTCGATATTGGTTGTTGCGCCGGCGGCGTCGATTGAGGCCGTACCGGAAACGAATACGGTCTCGCCGGCCGGCGTGGGGGTCCGTGAGGCTCGCGAGAACGCTGAGCCGTACTCCAATGCACACTGTTGCTTGCCTCCGGCCTGAAGGTACTGCGTCGAGTCGGCGGGTTCGAGCACCGCGAAAAGGTCCATCGCACAATCGCTTCGGTCGGCGGCGCCGAGGCCGATGCCGGTGCTGGCGGGCATCGACTGGCGCGTCCCCTCCCCGATCATTCCGCGTTCGGCGAAGAACTTGCTTCTGACGCCGTTGAAATCGTCGTACCATGAGAGTATGTCGTTGAGCCACATCCAGGTGCGTGCGACAGAGAGGAAATTCGTCCCGCATTTTTTGAGGGCGGCCTCGGCCTTTTCCAGGCATACTCTCGCCTGTTCTTTGGGACAGTTCAGTTGCGGTGCAGAGATGCAGGAGAGAGTTAGCACCGTGTGATTCGGTGCGTGAAGGATTCGCCCTCGGGGGGCACCGTCGAGGTCAATTACTTCGGTTTGTATGTCACCGCTAATCGCGTGGACCTGGACGCCGGCAATCGGACCCAAGGAGGCTCCTTCATCCCCAATCAGAAAGCTCGGAGCGACGCCATCGTCGAATTCCTGACCTTGGTAGGCCTGCGACCTGGCGTTGGCGAGGACATCCATCACCTGCTCGGTGGCGAAGACACGTTCCTCAAGGATGCGTGCATTTTGCGACCGAAGAGTATCCTTTATGCCGCAGAAAAGCTGCTCGGCAACCTCGGCTGGCGGGGCATTGTGCTGCGGTGCGGCTGAAATATAGAGTTCAGTTACGCCCGATGATTCTATAGCTCGCGTGTCTATGTTTACCGTCATTCAGCTTCTCTGGTAAAAGATTTCTGACTATCGGCGTTTTTGGCCCGATATTCTGTCCGTTAAGATATGGCGTCCAAAAGGTAAAACCATACCGGCCAGATACGCTTAATGGCTCCAAAAGGCCACACAGGGTACATGCTAACCGGCATTTTCAGCAAAATCAAGCCTAATTTCCGAATCGCCCGCGGCAATATCGCCGCCTTATAAACTCACCTGCAATTATTATTAAAACCCTGTATAATCGGCCTAAATGGGCCGTGTCTTTAAGAACAATATGGGACGAATCTGTTTTCTGCAAGATACTATAAGTATCGTTGAGTCTTATTCATAACACATCGAGCAAGGAAACTGTCTTCTCGTGCTCTTATACGCTCAAAAGATGCCAAAGGTTACAGTCCGAGTCCAATGTAAAGGAGAAACAATGTTCACAGGAAATTCTTTGCCGGGTCATTTGTGTGCGGTTGTTATTGCAAATATAATCTTTTTAGGCTGTCCGAAGTTGTACGCCGTCCACGTCGAAGCGGATCCGACGAAGACTTACATTCCGAGGCTCGAAAGGATACTGAATGAGAATATTGTGCCTTTCTGGCGGAATAAGAGTCTCGACCTCGAGCACGGCGGATATACGATCAACTTCGGCCCCAAGGGCGAATTGAAGGAAGGCGCAACAAAAATGATTGTCACCCAGTCGCGAATGGTGTGGCTGTTCTCCCGGTTGGCGCGGGCCGGGTACGACGAGAAAAAGCACCTCAAGGCCGCCGAGTTGGGCTATCGGTTCTTGAAAGAAAAGATGTGGGACGCCGACTACGGGGGATTCTACTGGGAAGTCGATCTCACCGGTGATAAAAAGCTCAATCCGAAGAAACATTTGTACGGACAGGCATTTGCGCTCTACAGCATCTCGGAGTATTATCTCGCGAGCAAAAGGATGGATGCTCTAAAATTCGCCAATCGGATTTTTGAGTTGTTGGAGGCGAAGTGTCACGACAAAGAGTATGGCGGGTATATCGAATTCTTCAACGAGGACTGGACAGCCCCGCCGGCCGATGAGTTGTGCTACATGGGCGTGCCGAGCGGATTAAAGCTGATGAATACTCATCTGCACCTGCTCGAAGCCATGACGACGTTCTATCGTGCGAGCAAGCTGCCTTTGGCGCGGGAGAGGCTGATCGAGCTTATCAACATCCAGAGCAATGCCGTCGTGCGCAAAGATATCGGCGCCTGCACGGACAAGTATGATCGCAACTGGAAGCCGAGGCTGGAGGGTGACTACGCGAGGGTCTCTTATGGGCACGATATCGAGAACGTCTGGCTTCTGATAGACGCCTGCAATGCAGCGGGAATCTCGAACCAGCCTTTCGTCGATTTGTACCGGGTGCTGTTCGAGTATTCGCTGAAGTACGGATACGACAAGGGCCGCGGCGGATTCTATGACAGCGGGGCATTTAACGCATCAGCGGACAAGCGCGACAAGGTTTGGTGGGTGCAGGCGGAGGCAATCGTCAGCGCCTTGTACATGCACCGTTTGACGGGAGATGCGAAATATGTGCCCGTATTCGAGAATACGCTTGGCTTTATCGAGAAACATCTCGTCGATTGGGAGAACGGCGAATGGCACTGGGCCGTCAGCGATGAGGGTCGGCCCATCGGCGATAAGGCGAATGCCTGGAAGGCAGGCTACCACAATGCCAGAGCTATGATCGAATGCCTGGAGATGCTCAGGCGGCCGAGACAATAGCTGCTCGGTTCGCCAACGGCGAACGAGAAGGGTTGTTCGCTACTTTGGCAATGCTCTGCTTCTTTGCCTGTAGATTTCAAGCTTCTCCCTGATTTTTCGTGCTTGAAATTCATCTCCGGCGGTCAGGGCGAGGTTGAGCGCCTTTTGCGCCGAGACGACGGCCTCGGGGAATCGGCGTGCCTTGGCGTAGTTCATTGCGAGTTGATCGTGGAGTTGTACCGAAGTGTCGATTCGAGGATCGAGAGAGACGGCTTTTCGGTAGTGCTCAAGCGCCTCATCGAGCTTCCACCTTTCAGCCAAAGCGGCCGCCAAGAGGTAGTGAGTCGCAGCGCTGTTCGGCTCAAGCCGGGCGGCTTCCGAGAGATGCAGTTCCGCCTGCTCCAAATCCCCCTTGCCGAGCATTGCCTGTCCGATGCTGCGTTGCATGCTCAGGAGGTTGTATTGCTTGTCCAGGCCGTGAGGCATGCCGCGCAGCGCCACCAGGAGATGCGCGGCGGCGCGGTCGAAATCTCGCTGGTGCAGAAGAGCCATGCCAAGGTCGTGGTGTATGCGTGGATCGTTGGGGTCGCTCTCCATCGCCTTTCGGTAATGCTGCATTCCCTGCTCATGCATTCCCTTGGCGTTGTAGAACAAGAAACCCAACTGGCGATGGGCGACGGCGTTTCTCGGATTTAATTGCAGGGCGTTTTTATACTCCTCTATGGCGTTATCCGTCTCACCGGTCCTGAAGAATGCGTCGCCTGCTCGAACGTAGGAATAATCGTCGAGGAATTCGCCTCGGATGCTCTTTATGGCAGAGGCTTCGGCGTTGACAAATTCCGGTATGTTGGCGGCGCGGTCCGGTGCGGTGAAATTCGACAACAGTACCGCCGGCGTGCTGCACCCTTGCTCGTCGATGTGCGTAAGGAAGAGTTGGGTGTAGGGCGAATAGGCCTTCGAGGTGAAGACGAGCCACTTGCCGTTGGGCGAGAAACTGTGCCACGAGTTCATTCTTTTTGTGTTGGCGCGCAGTTTTCTCGGCTCGCCTCCTTCGGCGGGAATGATGTAGAGTTCGCTGTCCGGCTGGAGGAGCATATAATTCTCGGCCTTGCAGAACACTATCCATTTGCCGTCGGGCGAGTACTTTGCGAAGTAATTGCTCATTCCGTTGTCGGATGCGCCCTCGATTGGCTCGGGTTGTCCGCCCCTGCCGTCGTTGAACGGGATTCTGTACAAATCGAACTTGAAGGGCTTTCCGTCTTCGGTAAATTCCTTGCACTCCTCGCGAGTCAATAGCACCTTGCCCCTGCCTTCTGTCTGCTTGAGGTCGTAGGCGATGGTCTTGGCAAAGACGATGTATTTCCCATCGGGACTCCACGTTGCATTGCTCTGGACGTACTGTGGGTCGTCGGCGCCGGGCAATTCCCGAAATGTGTCCTGCTGCCTGTCGTATATACAGAGGATGCCTTTGAGCGGGAAAAAGAGTTGAGAGAACGCAAGATCCGGCTGCGGAACAAATACGGATTTGTCCTTCACCGTACTAACTACAAACCTGCCGTCCGGAGAGATTTGCGAAAGGAGGCCAAAAGTCTGCTCTCCATCTTCCTTCCTGTAATCGCCCCAGGTGATGACGTCACTGGCCGTGAAAGTCATCTGCTCGGCGACTTTTGTGATAACGTATGAGCCTTTGCTGTTGGCGTAATCGACGTCCATCGCAAGGGTATCGGCGTTGCGTGAAAACGAGTGGCAGTTTCCGCAGACGGGCATTCCCTCGAGCACAACAGGCGGCTGGTGCGAAGTAGAGACCGTTCCGAAGCGCCAACGGATGAGCGAGGGGTCTTTGACGGCGTCGACGAAGGGCAGATTAACTTCCCGATAGAAGATCGGCGCGCCGACGGGATCGGCGGATGTCTTGATACTGATTCGGCTTGCCGAGAGGATTTCCTTCGGAGACTTGCCGTTAACTCCAATGATGGTCGCCTTTGCCCGCTTTTGGACGGATTGCTTCTTTATAGTCTCCCAAAGGGCCGGATCGGGCGTCCAGTCAGATTGCCTGGCAAAGGTGTTGATGCGCTCCGCGCCGCCCTCGAATTCGATGCTAACCAGCCAGGTATCGCAGTCGCCATTATCATCCTTCCAGCGAAACGTAGGGGCGCAAATATCCGGAGGAAACAGTGTGCCGTCGAGCGGATATTGAACAGTCAATCGGCCGTATTCGGCCGGGCCATGAAAAGCCGCCAATATACTCTCTGCGGTCGGCCCGGACGGCGTGATAAGATATACCGCCGCAACAGCAATAACGATTGCTATTAGCCCCCCTATGAGATATCGAACCGATTTACTCATAGGTCCTCGTTATTCTCCGAAGAACTGCCCGGAGGTTTGGTCTGGTTATAGAGTTCGATCTGTTCGGTGATTTGCCGGACAAGCTCTTTATTGGAGGCCTTGCGAGCGAGGTCGAGCGCCTTTTCCAGAGAGGCGATAGCCTTGTCGAGTTGGCCGGTTTCGGCATAGCTCGCTGCGATATTCGTAAGGGCGCCGGGGTTATTGGACTTAAGTCGCAGGAACTCCAACCAATGGGCAACGGCCCGGTTGTGTTTCTCCTGCTTTGCCAGTGCGATAGCAAGATTGTATCGCACGGCGATGTAGTTGGGATCGAGGCGTATGGCCTCGGACCAATGGGTAATGGCTTCGTCGAGGTTTCCCTGTTGCACCATCACCTGGCCGACATTATAGCGTACGGTGGCGTTGTTGGGTTCAAGGTCTATGACCTTCAACCAATGGTCGAGGGCCTGGTCGAGCTTCTTCTCTCGTACCAGTGCAGTGCCGAGAGCGTAGTGTGCGTCGGCGTCGTCGGGTCTGAGCCGTACAACTACCGACAGATGCTTGAGAGCTTCATCGTCTTTTTTTTGCTGCAACATAGCCCGGGCAAGGTTGTAATGGGCGTCGATATTGTTGGGGTCCAGGCGAATGGCCTCGGAAAGATGGGGTATAGCCTGCTCGATCTTGCCTTCACCCAGGAAGAGTGCTCCGAGGTTGCCTTGTGCTTTGACGTGGTCGGGTTTTAGCTTTGTAACTTTTAAGAAGTAAGCGGCTGCATCATCAGGCTTTCGGCGACGCAGCATCACTTGTCCGAGGTTGTAGTAGGCTTCTACGTTGTTGGGGTCCAGGCGTATGGTCTGCGACCATTGGTCGGCCGCTTCGCTGATTTTTCCCGTGTGAAACAGGGCGAGTCCGAGAAGGCGGTGTGCGTCGATGTTGTCGGCGTTCAGTTCCAGCGCCTTTCGGCACTGCCGCTCGACACCTTCATAATCTCTGGCTTTTATGAATTCTCTTGCAGCACGGACGTAGGAGAGGTCGTCGACGAATTGTTCGCGGATACCCTTAATGGCGGAATGCTCGGCATTGACAAATTCCGGTATGTTGGCGGCGCGGTCCGATTCGGTGAAGCGGTCGAGAACGACCGGCGGCGTGCTCCGTCCCTGCTCGTCAATATGAGTGAGGAAGAGCTGGGTATAAGGCGAGTTGACTTTCGAGGAAAAGACGAGCCACTTGCCGTTGGGCGAGAAACTGTGCCACGAGTTCATTCTCTTTGTGTTGGCGCGCAGCTTTCTCGGCTCGCCTCCTTCTGCGGGAATGATGTAAAGCTCGCTGTCCGGCTGGAGGAGCATATAATTCTCGGCCTTGCAGAATACGATCCATTTTCCGTCGGGGGAGTATCTCGCAAAGAAGTTGCTTTGGCCGTTGAAGGAGGCGCCTTCGAGCGGCTCGGCCTTGCCGCCCTTGCCGTTATTAAAGGGTATTCTGTAGAGATCGAACTTGAACGGCTTGCCCTCCTCGAGGAATTCCCAGCATTCATCACCGCTTAGAAGCACCTTGCGTGGGCCGGTGCGTTTCAGCTTGTAGGCTTCGGTTGCGGCAAAGACAATATATTTCCCATCGGGACTCCAGGTTGCATTGCTCTGGACCAGGTACGGATCGTCTGCCCCGGGCAAATTATTGAAGGTCGCGGTTTGCCTGTCATATATGCACAGAATGCCCTTGACGGGGAAGAAGAGTTGCGAAAATTCCAGGCCCGGCTTGGGGACAAATACGGATTCGTCCTTAACCGTGCTCACGACATATCTGCCGTCGGGAGAGACCTGCGAAAGCAGCCCGTATGTCACTTCATCCTCGTCTCTTTCATAGTCGCTCCACGTTATGATTTTGCTCTTATCGAGAACCATCCGCTCTTCTACGGGTACGATGGCATAGGAACCCTTGTCGTTGGCGTAATCCACATCCATACCGAGCACGCCTGCATTCGCCGAGAACGAATGGCAGTTTCCACAGACGGGCATATTCTCAAGAACAATAGACGGCTGATCCTCAGAGGATATGCTCCCGAATCGCCAGCGGATGTTGGAAGGGTCTTTGACGGCATCGACAAAAGGAAGATTGACTTCCCGGTAAAATATTGGCGCTCCGACTCTGTCGGCTGAGGTTTTGATGGTAATCCGATTTGCCGAGAGGGCCTTTTGCGGCGATGCGCGATTAACGCCGAGGATGGTGACGTTTGCCTGCTTTTCGCCGGAGCGTTTCTTTATGTCCTCCCATACGCCTGCTTGCGGGGTCCAGTGCGTCGTGTTGGTGAGCGAGTGAACGTTTTCTTTATCATCCTCGAATTCGATTATGACGAGCCAAGCGTCGCAGTCTCCGTTTTCATCTTTCCATCGAAACGTAGGGGGGGCAATTTCCGGCGGGAAAAGCGTTCCGTCGAGGGGATATTCAACCGTCAAGCTGCCTGCCCGGCTCAGGCTCTCAGAGGCCGGCGGAACATCCTTTATTTCGAGTCGGAGTTGTTCGGCGCCTATACTCGACAATGCAATCGCAGCCAGAGCCGCAACCGACGCCACAACACCCCCAACAAGATGCGTAGCCAACCTGTGCATAGACACACAATAGACTTCGTTAATATATTGCAGTTTAATCGATAATCCAGGCTTTTGCAAGGATTATTCCTTATTTCAGCGAAATCGCGACAGAGCGCGGCGTTTTCCGGCGTGCTATTCTCGTTCCGTCAGATACGAACTCTCAGGCGGTGAGGCGGCTCCGGCTTTGGGAGTTGCCCTGGTGACCGGGAAATCTACAGGCGTCTTCGCCGGCCCGCGAACAACTCGGCCCAGTCCTTCTTTTCTAAGCTTGACACGCTCGACAACAAGTTCTGGAACACTGTAAGTCCAAAGGCAAGAATTGTAGTAACTCGGGTCCTTCTGGGGCAACAGCAAAGGTTTGCATACCCTGCCTTCTTGGTCAAGATAGCTGATGTACGACCTGGTGAATACTCCGTTTTTTCTCTTGCTGCTGAAGGCGATCCATCTGCTGTTGCTCGAAAAACTGTGCCACGATTCGCTCTCGTCGCTGTTGATGCCCAGGCGCCGGTACTCGTACCGACCGTTCTTCTTCGCGGCCGTCAGATCGATCATGTAAAGGTCGCTGCCGGACTGATAGACAGGAAAGCAGCCATAGTCGCACATGCAGAAAAGCAGCCGGCGCCCGTCCGGACTGATCCGCGGCAGCAAAATCGACAGCCCCGTATCCTGAGCCGAAAGAACGGTTTCAAGCTCGCCCCATGTGTCGCTTTGAACGTCATAGCTTATTCGCACGAGGTCATACTTGATTTGGTCATAGTTGTCAGGAATTGCGGCATTATCCGTCCACCGTTTGGGAGCGCTGCAGAAATAGAGATATCGCCCGTCCGGCGACCAGGCCGGGTAGGTTTCGAGTCGCTCTTTCTTTGCGATAGCCGGCGTCGTTTTTACTTCCCCCGTCTCAACCAAATAATACGCCAGCAGCGAATCGAGGTCAACGACGTCCCGAACTTCATCCCTGGCCGTATGAAAAAACTGGCTTACATGATTGATGGAATATGCCGCCACTCGCCCGCTCGGATGCCACGAGGTATATCCGAATTTTGTCCCAATCTTGCTCGCCGCGCCACCGTCAACCAACAAGGCGGAACTGCCATATTTAGGACTGCGAATCCCAATCAGCATTTTGTCCGTGCGGTTGTTGCAGAATGCGTGGCAGTTCAGGCACCCGCCCCCATAATATCCGTTGTCCAGCACGACCGACTCATCAAAGCCCTGCAAATCCCGCTGATAAATGCCCATCTTTTTCCATGTGCTGTGAACCGGATCGATCCTCCTATAAACCAGAAACCCGTCTATGTCCTCACGGGCGATTCTGTTGACCACCGAATCAAATCGACTCCATAGCCCCTCTTCGCTCTGGGAAGAAGCCCCGGAATCCGCACGCTTGACAAAGATGTCGAAACGGACTTCCTGCCCGCGGTTAGTTTTAAGAAGCTTGCTCCACGAATTCTGAGGAATCAAGATGTTTCCCGATCGACTGTGTAGCTCAATCTGTGGGCCTTGCTTGGAGTATATTTTCACATAGTATCCTGCTCCGGCCTCCTCAACTGAGAAGTTCAACGGCGCAATGTTCGCCGGGATAACGGCCCCGGAATAGTCAGGGTGGATTTTGGCGGCTCGACCGACCGAATGGAACGGCCCACTCGGCGCCTCATCCTTACCACGGCACAAGGCGTAAACGAGTGCGCCGATGCACAATAATGCGACAAGCGTCAACAAATATCGATAATGTTTGCTCAATTCTTCACTCCGGAGAATTCATAAAGATTGTAGAAGAGATAGCTGTCGCCGTATTTCTTGGCCAACTCGGCAAAGGCCGCATCCTTGTTTCTCCCGTAATTTTTGAAGATTCTGGTGAAATCTTCGATGCGTGGTCCTGCCTTCGGGCTGCCCCAATCGCCCTCAAGCTCGACAGATTTTCCTGTGCTGTACGCATAGATAAAGAACGCCTCATCGTAGAGCCCTGGGACTTCGGAATAGCCAAGATCATTCAACTTTTTGACATTCCCGACAAACTTCTCCAACTGCTTCGTGAGCAAGTACCATGACATCATATATTCGAAGGCCATACGGTTCGTACTGTTCTTCTCCAATAAGGCCAGCATCGCCTGCTCGTTGTCGGAGAAAACGGTGCTATGGTCTTTGGCCACACACAGGCTGCGCAAGCGCTGGATCTCTTTGTCCGTCGATAAGCTGGGGTCGGACTCCAGGCGGTCGAGGTATTCATTGGCCCAACCGGCGTCAAACAACGTTTTGCCGAGTGCTCCGAGGTAAATGCGTGCCGAACCAATACTGCCCTTGACCATGTTCACCCAGGCCAGCCCTTTTAGAATAGCAGGGCGCTTTCCGAACATTCCCATACATTCGGCCAGGTCGTTCTCGGCCATGCTGACAAGACCCAGTTCGATCCTCATCTCGAATCTGTCCCAGGAAGCCACCTTGAACCTCTCGGCTGTCAATAGGAAGCCTTCCGGATGCTGGGGATACGAGAACATATCATAACCGAGCCGGCCGGTATGGTATAAGGCCCGGTTGACCGCATTGGTTACTCGATGATTGCCCGGATGCCCACGGGCGCTGCGAAGCAATCGCCCCCACATTTTCGCCGAGCCATAATAGACAACCTCAAACTCGATTTTTCGTTTGCCGCTATAGGAGGCGAAGACGGCGCCGCCGGCAACGGCCAAAAGAACCAGGGATTGAACGATCCATCTAAACTTCGGCTTGCCCGTATATAACAGACGTATGCGCGTGAGCAGCTTGGGGTGTTTGGCCTTTGATCTTCTCTTGGCCCTCGAGCCGCGGTGCTCCGCGGGGCCGGCGCCGGTTGTGAGGAATCTCCGCCGGAGCCCAAGTCCGAGTGCGGCCAGAGGCACAAGCAGGTAAAGCACATAGACTACGTCGAACGTTTCTTCGTGAGTTACACGATCAACGATTTTCCAAGAGAAGGGCAGCAACTCACTGTAGGCATTGATAATACTGACCCCGAAAATGAGGACGCCTTCAACGTATGGAACAGCAGCGCCCGACAGTAAGTACAAAATTCCCATCGGCCATCGGCGCCTCATGAGAATTTCGTAAATCGCGCAGATCGCTGCAAACAACAAATATCCCCCGCCTGCGATGTAATACAAAATTGCCGAGAGGACCCCAAAGACGATAATGCAAGAGAGCTTACGACCCGCTGTCACTTTCAGGTACAGACATACACAAGAAAGGGCTGCCAACAATGCCAATATGGAGGTGAAGCGGTATGTGTAGCGCGAGTAGATCACGAGCAGAAGAATCGCCGGGATAAAGCGAAGCCCGCGAAGCCCCGGAGCACGTGCAACTCTAAAGAAGTAGCCGATACAAAGGCCAATCGACCAGGCCAGCAGGGTAACGATAAGCGCCCCGGCCCAGGAATAATAAAAGAGCTGGGCCAGAAACGCCCCGGCGTATTCGACCAGGCCGCCCGGATATGATGTGAACGACTCGAAAAAAGCCCAACCCCGGAAGAAGACGGGAAAATTCGCAATAATTCCGCCGCCGTGATAAATCAGACGCAAATCGACGTATAGCCAGAGATATAAGTAGAACGCCAGGAAAAAGATGCTCGCTCCAATTACCGCGTCCCTGTCTCGGCCAAGGTCCGCATCTGCAGTCTCTTGCACAAGCGCGCCCCCCCTTGACGATTTCCGATGGGAACCGGCCATTTACACCTTTCCCGCCAAAAAGACACTCGATCGAGTTGACGACGAGACACATAAACAACAGTAACAGAATCATTGTAACAAATGCCGGGCTAAAGTACAGGTTCTTCGTGGATAAATCGGCGGCTAACGTGTACATTACCGTGTCTTGGTCGTGAATGATTTTTCGGAAAGGTTCGGGGCTGGCGTCTATGCTGGAGTTCATTACAGACAGGCGGATTTACGAGAAGGTGATAGGCGATAAGATCCCCACGGCCCGAAAGTTCCTCTGGCTGGGCACTTCCGACCTCAAAGACCTGCACGTGGACAAACAGAACCGCATGGTTCCCTTCCTCGAGATATTAAGCGACCTGGTCGAAAAATGCGTCGAAATAAGATTGCTGCACGCAAAAGAGCCGGGCCCTGCTTTTAGAAGAGATTTCGACAAGTACCCGAATCTGATAAAGGGAATGGAAAGAATCCTTTGTCCGCGAGTCCACTTCAAAAGCGTCGTCATAGACGGCGAATTTGTATATACGGGAAGCGCCAATCTAACCGGGGCCGGTATGGGCGCAAAGAGCGCCGACAAGAGAAATTTCGAAGCCGGTATCATTACCGACGGCAAGAAAATCATCGACCGGGTCACCGAGCAATTCGATGCGATATGGCGGGGAGAACACTGCACAACCTGCAAGAGAAAGCAATACTGCGCCGACTACAAAGACCTCCTGCTGAAGTAATACTCTGGCAATGCAATCCATATTTAGCCTGCGGTTTTACCGCAGGTTCTGATTTTCGTATAGTGATAAGCCCATCTTTTAGTTAGTTCCTGTTGCGGAAAAAGTGTTTGTCATTCCTGCGAAAGCAGGAATCCATTTTTTCGGCGTGGACCCCTGCTTTCGCAGGGGTGACATTGGCGATTTCTGGTTTCCGCAACAGAAACTACCCTGCCGCCTCTATCGCCTCGGCCAGACTAAGGGCGCCTTCGTAAAGGCTCCTGCCCACTATCGCCGCATCGGCCCCTAACTCGACGAGCTTCGTAATGTCACTTATCTGGCTGACCCCCCCGGAAGCGACAATCGGCACATCGACCGCATCTATCAGAACCTTTGTTCTCTCGAAGTTGGGCCCCGCCATCATTCCGTCTTTGGAGATATCGGTATATATTATTGCTGCGATTGGCAGCTTTGCGGCCTCGGCGGCGAAATCGAGCAGGCTCCTGGACCCGTTCCGCGTCCAGCCGTGAGTTGCGACTGTCGAGCCGCGGGCGTCGAGTCCGAGCACGATTCGGCCGTTGAACTTCTCAGCCATTTGCGCGAACCATTCGAAGTCGTCCACCGCCTTGGTGCCGACTATTACCCTCTCGACTCCTATATCGAGCAACTGTTTTATAGACTCCTCGTCGCGAAGACCGCCGCCGGCCTCGATCTTGAACAGCCCCAGCGCCGCCACCGCAGCGATTGCATCGGTATTGACCGGCTTGCCCAGCTTCGCCCCGTCCAGGTCTATGATATGCAGCCATTGAGCCCCCGCTTCGCTGAACTGGCGAGCCTGCTCGGCCGGGTCGTCACGGTAGTCTATCTGGCGATGATAGTCGCCCTGAATAAGTCTGACGCATTTTGCGTCACGCAGGTCGATTGCAGGTATGATGTGCATTTATAGTCTCCAAAATCTTCAGAGCGAAAACCCTTGACGATAATTCGTCGGATTTTAGGCAAATGGCTTCGTCGTTTCAATAGATTTCAACCAAATATTTTCTTATCGGCCAAAATTGCGGGGTATATTAGCCTCTGCTCCGGGAGATCTCGAAGAAAATGAGCTTGCTTTGGCGCAAAGCGGCGTTACATTATACTTGCGATTGACCAATGTAGGGTGCGATATCGAAGATCCCGGTCCATCGGGATTTCGCACCTTTTCGACAATTAAGTTCTAAGTAAGGATTTTGACATTAAGGAGGCTGAAAAATGAGTTCCACTAATTATCGAGCAGGGGCAGGACTGAAAGGCTTTTTCCTGCCGAAAAAGGGCACTTTCGTCTGTATTCTGGGCGTTTTGGCGCTGCTGGCCGGGCCGTTGGCTTGCCCGATGTCGCACGCAGCTTCGCGCGGCCAAAAAAGGATCGCGGTCATCTTCGATACGGATGTCTGCGACGATATTGACGATACATGGGCCTTGGCGCTGCTGCTCCAGTCGCCTGAGTTCGACGTTAAGCTGATCACCACGGCCGTCGGCAATACCGAATCCAAGGCGAAGACCATAGCCAAGTTTCTTCAGACAGTTGGCAGAACCGACATACCGATCGGAATCGGCGTCCAGCAACACAAGGGCGGTCACAGGCAGGATGCATGGGCCAAAGACTACAAGCTCTCGTCGTATCCGGGGAAGATTCACGCCGACGGCGTCAAGGCGATAATCGATACGGTTGCCAAGTCGCGGGGCCCTATCAAGATCATCGCCGTCGGGCCTCTGCCAAATATAGCCGCCGCCCTCGAACGCGGGCCTCAGATAGCAAAAAAGGCCGAATTCGTCGGCATGCACGGCAGCATTTACAAAGGCTACGGCGGCGGAGCAAAGCCAAGCGCCGAGTACAACGTCCGGGCGTATGTTAAAGAAGCCCAAAAAGTCTTCACCGCGCCCTGGGATATGACAATAACGCCCCTCGATACCTGCGGCATCGTCCATCTCAAAGGCGAAAAGTATCAAAAGGTCCTGAAGAACAACAGCCCCTTGACGCGGGCACTGATAGAAAACTATCGGGCCTGGTACACCCACCCCATAGTAACCAAGAACAAGGATTTGAGCCAGGCCGAGGTCGAAAAGAGGGTCAACCAAAAGGTCAATTCCAGCAGCAGCACACTCTTCGATACGGTCGGCATCTATCTCGGCATGTCAACGAAACTCGT
The DNA here is from genome assembly GCA_030603595.1 of Sedimentisphaerales bacterium. Lineage (GTDB taxonomy): Bacteria > Planctomycetota > Phycisphaerae > Sedimentisphaerales > Anaerobacaceae > JAFGCD01. The sequence goes on from JAUVXL010000079.1 coordinate 14,582, forward strand.
TAAGATGGAAAAGCTCAAGATCAAAGTCACCGACGACGGGTACACCAGAATCGACGAGGCCGGCAAACTGATCAACTGCGCGACCGCCTGGAAGGACTTGGGCGCCTTCGAGGATTTCCTGGTTGGAAGATTGGTGAAATGAGAGTCTCGAACAGAACCTGCCGGGCCGCAGTTTGTTTATATTGAGGAGTCAAAAATGGAGAAACATACACCTAAAATAGTCGTAGTCGGCAGCAGCAATATGGACCTCGTCGTCAAATCAGAGAGGATCCCCGCCGCCGGAGAGACAATTCTCGGGGGAGATTTCATCGTCGTCCCCGGCGGAAAAGGCGCCAACCAGGCCGTCGCCGCCGCCAAGCTGGGGGCCCACGTCTGCTTCATTGCAAAATTGGGAGACGATGTATTTGCAGCACAGTCTCTGCGCAACTTCAAAAAGGAGGGCGTCAATACGAACCACATTCAGCAGACTCAGGACGCGCCGTCGGGAGTAGCCTTGATAATGGTCGATGCCAAGGGAGAGAACTCCATCGTCGTGGCGCCTGGAGCGAATCTGAAGCTATCGCCGGAGGACGTGAAGGCGGCGGAAACCGAGATCGCAGCCGCCGGCGCCGTTGTGGCGCAATTGGAGGTCCCGCTCGATACTATTCAATGCGCCGCAGAATTGGCGAATAGCTCAAGCGTACCCTTTGTCCTGGACCCGGCCCCGGCAAGAGACCTTCCACCGGAACTCCTTGCGATGGTCGATGTCCTGACGCCCAACGAGACAGAAGCACAGATTCTCACCGGTATAGAGGTAACAGATGAAGAATCGGCACGCGCAGCATCTAAGAGCCTCCTAAAACGCGGAGTAAAGGCGGTGATTCTAACGTTGGCAAGCAAGGGATTCGTCTTGGCCGACAGCGACCAGACCGAATATGTCTCGGCACACAAGGTCGAAGCCGTTGACAGCACCGCCGCCGGAGATGCCTTTACAGGCAGTCTCGCCGTCGGCATAGCACAGGGCAAGCCCCTGCTCGATGCCGCATCGTTCGCAAATTACGTAGCGGCGCTGTCTGTTACCAGAATGGGGGCGCAGTCCTCGATGCCGACACTTCAGCAGGTCCAGAGCTTCATGAGCAGTTGAACATTGGTCAATCTCACAAAATATCACAGTTTTTGAAAAAAGGAGATTTCAAAATGGTGGTCATCCAATCTTATCCCCTCGCAGTCGTCCTGTGCTTTGTCACCATGATCTGCTGGGGCTCCTGGGCCAATACCCAGAAGCTCGCAAGCAAGGAGTGGAAGTTCCAACTGTTCTACTGGGACTACTGCATCGGCGTTGTTCTGCTGTCGTTGATTGCGGCGCTTACGATGGGCAGCATCGGCTCCATCGGAAGAAGCTTTATCCCGGACCTCAAACAGGCAGCCGGGGCAGCTATCGCATTCGCCTTCCTCGGAGGGGTAGTGTTCAACCTGGCCAATATCCTCCTGGTCGCAGCTATAGATATCGCCGGTATGTCGGTGGCGTTTCCCATCGGTATCGGCATCGCCCTCGTCGAAGGGGTAGTTATCAACTATATCCTCAAACCCCAGGGAAATCCGATTCTCCTCTTTGCCGGTGTCGCCGCCATCGCTATAGCCATCATTATAGATGCCCTGGCATACAAGAAGCTGGCCAGCGGCGAACAAAAGACAACAGGCAAAGGGATTGTCATATCAATCACTGCCGGCGTATTGATGGGCCTGTTCTATTACTTGGTGCAACGCGGCGTGGCCGCAGATTTTATTAATCCTGAAGCCGGTAAGATGGGACCATACGCCGCCGTGTTTATCTTCTCAATAGGCGTGTTTCTCTCAAGTTTTCTCTGGAACACAATCGTGATGGCCAAGCCTTTCACCGGTGAGCCGGTTCCCCTTGGCGACTACTTCAAGAAAGGCAACCCCCGGCTCCATCTGATTGGTATTGTCGGGGGAGCTATATGGGGCGTAGGAATGTCGGTCAACCTCGTGGCCGCCGGCACCGCCGGGCCGGCCATTTCCTATGGCCTGGGCCAGGGAGCTACAATGGTCGCCGCATTCTGGGGCGTCTTCATCTGGAAGGAATTCAAATCAGCCCCGGCCCAGACGAATAAGCTCCTTGCACTCATGTTCGTCTTCTACGCAGTAGGGCTGGCCTTGCTCATCGCGGCGAAAATCAAGACAATTAGCGGTTGAATCAATATGCGCCGAAAACACCTATTTTTTTGCAGACCGTAACAACGGCCATAAAAAAAAGCGGCTTTTCCGCCGTTTCCGGGGCCATAACGGGCATCCGCTGGCAAAGGGCTTGACAAATCCGGATGCACCCGGCATAATTTAAGCGCATAGGAATTTGTTATTTAGGCGAAATGGGCAATATGGAGAATCTGTCATTCCTGCGAAGCTTGTCCTCGACCCTGATCGGGGAGCAGGAATCCAGCCTTTTGTCCTTGGATCCCCGCTTTCGCGGGGATGACAGGA
>JAUVXL010000042.1 GCA_030603595.1 Sedimentisphaerales bacterium
TTGGGTGTTTCGGGGTAGCGTTTCAGCCTCACACTCGGTTGCTCCAGCTCGGCCATTTTGTTGATGAAGCCTTCTACTTGTGAGGTCTCGGGTTTGAAACCACACTTCCTTTCCGTTTCTTCGATAAGCAGCTCCACAAGAATTTCGTTAGGTTCAGTGATAATCGTATTCCAAACCACTGGAAGGGCCGTTTCTATTGCCCTCCCTCGCTCCCTGCTTTTGCGCATCTGCTTGGCGTTTTCCAGTGCCCTTCCAGATATAACGTTGTCTTTCCCAAGGAACTCCGTGAACCGCTCACAGACATCATCAATATCCTGTTTTCTGAGATCGATAGAGTAAAACTTGCGAGTCTCCCACTCGCCGCCTTCCATTGGTAGATAGAGCCACCACTCGACACCGTTCGTCAATACAGCAAGCTCCACTCCCTTGCCGAACGCATATCTCAAGAGCTGTTCGGCGTGATTCTCCAGTGATTCCCGTGGCTGTTTCGCTTCAACGAGAACGACGGGTTGCCGATCCACCATAAAGGCGTAGTCCACACGACCTCCAGACGGCATGTTGTATTCAAGAACGACTTCATTGGGATCGGAGGTGTCCCACCCCAGACAGTCGAATATAGGTTCAATAATTGCCCTCTTAGCTTGCGTTTCACCAAAGTCGAGAAAATCCATACTTTTGATCCTCTCGATACGAGCCTTGAGCTTCTCTTTATCCATGAGTCTTCCCTTCAGGTCGCAACTATTGGTCATCATCGAATGGCAAACAAGAAAGTGGCATCGCTACACCATGCCCATCCAAGGCCCACGAGAGCCTGTTCGGAGCGATAAAAGTTCAGTACCAAAGACTATTCACTTGTCGGCTTGGATTATAGGCCATGCCCGCTTGCCAAGCAACAAGAAATGGGGCAGGAGGATATTGCCGTTTGGTGCAAAATCCCGCAGTTACCACATGTTCTAAAACACAAGAATATTAATAGGTCGGGGGGAAATTAAGAAACTATGAAAGCCAGATGCTCGGAGACTTCTGTGTTATAGTCGTCTCCACGTGCTCGCCGCAGGAGCGGCACGAATTCAACCGCCTAAACTTATTTAAGGAGCATTTGGCCATGACATTGGCAGCTCTTGCTTTCCGCAACAGGAACTATTTAGCAGCTTCGCCAAGAGAATGCTTGCCTTTAGCAAACCTGTGTGCTTAAATCGCTTCGGCTTCGATCCCTAATAACAAACCGGTAGGGTGTGCATTGCACACCGAAATTATTCGATCCCTAATAAGAGTATCTCTAACGGAGTAGAAAAATGAGAATTCGACTGATTTCAATAGTGCTCGCTGCGACGATCCTCGCCGCAGGTGGATGCGCAACTCTTAACGACGGCCGGGCCGGCACCACGAATCTGCGATGCGAATACCTGACCGACCCGCAGGGCATCGGCGTTACTGCGCCGCGGCTGAGCTGGATTATGGATGCGCCCGGGCGCGGACGGGCGCAAACCGCATACCGGATACTCGTCGCCGACAGCACCGAAAAGCTCGATTCCGACGCAGGAAATCTCTGGGACAGCGGCAAGGTCCTCTCCGACCAAAGCAATCAAGTCGAATACCGCGGCAAGCCGCTTGCGGCAAGGCAGCGATGCTGCTGGAAGGTCCGCATCTGGGACGGACGCGGAAACGTATCGCCCTGGAGCGCCCCGGCAACCTGGACTATGGGCCTGCTCAGCGGCCAGGACTGGCGGGCAAAACTCATAGGCTACGACGCCGACCCGCCCGCCAAGTACGAAGGATACGCAAAGGTTGATCCGCTCAATCTCGAAGGCTGCGATTGGGTCTGGTTTCCCGGCGAAGACGGCACGAAGGATGTCCCCGTCGCAACCCGCTACTTCAGGCGGACATTCCAAATCGCGCCGGGCCGAAAAGTCAAAAACGCTCGCATCAGGCTGATCGCCGATAACGAAGGAACGCTCTACGTCAACGGCCAACTCGTTCAGAAATTCCAGGGCTGGAAGCCGCTATACACATTCGACATAACCGACAAGCTCAAGTCCGGAGAGAATACACTGGCAATCGCCGTCGAGAACAAGGGCGATGCGCCCAACCCCGCAGGGCTCGGCGGAAGGCTCTTCGTCAAGTTTGAAAACGGCGACCAGCAAACCCTCTCTATCGACCAATCCTTCAAGACCGCCAAAGAGGCGCCCGACGACTGGCGAAATCCCAGCTTCGACGACACCTCCTGGACCAATGCAAAGACCATCGCCAAGGCCGGCGGCGGACCCTGGGGCCAGGTCCACGAGCCGCAGTTGGTTCTGCCTCCGCCACCCTATCTTCGCACTGATTTCAAGGTCGATAGGCCCGTTAAGCGGGCCGTTGTTTACGCATCGGCCCTGGGTCTCTACGAACTGCATATCAACGGCGAGCGCGTAGGCGAAGATTATTTCACGCCCGGCTGGACCGACTATACCAAGCGCCTCTACTACCAGACATACGATGTAACGGACCTTATCCGACAAGGCGGCAACGCTATCGGCTCGGCCCTCTCCGACGGTTGGTACGCCGGATACTTGGGCTTCGGCAAAAAGCGAGAGCACTACGGCGACAAGCCGCGACTGCTGGTCCAACTCGAAATCGAGTACGCCGACGGAGGCAGAGAATTCGTCGTTACCGACAAATCCTGGAAGGCCGCCTACGGGCCCTACATCGAATCGGATTTCCTTATGGGCGAGACCTACGACGCCCGCATGGAATTGACAGGCTGGGACCGAACAGGCTTCGACGATTCCAACTGGGACGCCGTAGTCGTCACGGACAAAATCGAACCGAAAATCGAGCCCTATCCAGCCGTTACCGTCAAGAAGATAATGGAGATAAGGCCCATAGAACGCACCGAGCCTAATCCGGGCGTCTTCATCTTCGATATGGGCCAGAACTTCGCAGGCTGGGCCCGGCTGAAAGTCAAGGGGCAGGCGGGCACGAAAGTCACCCTGCGCTTCGCCGAAATGCTCAACCCCGATGGCACGATGTACACAACCAACCTGCGAGAGGCCCGCTGCACGGATTACTATACGCTCGCCGGCAACGGAACGGAAATCTGGGAGCCGAAGTTCACATTCCACGGCTTTAGATACGTCGAAGTAACCGGCTATCCCGGCGTCCCTTCTTCCGATGCGATTACCGGCGTTGTCCTCCATTCCGATACGCCGGTGGCGGGGGCGTTCGAGTGCTCCAATCCGATGATCAATCAACTCTTCAGCAACATCGTCTGGTCCCAGCGCGGCAACTTCATCGAGATACCGACCGACTGCCCCCAGCGTGACGAGCGGCTCGGCTGGACCGGCGACGCCCAGATATTCATCCGCACCGCCACGTACAATATGGACGTCTCGGCCTTCTTCACAAAATGGCTCATCGACCTCGAAGACGCCCAGACTCCCGAAGGGGCATTCCCCGACGTAGCCCCGCACAAAGTCGCAATGGGCTCCGGCGTCCCGGCATGGGGCGATGCGGGAGTTATCTGTCCCTGGACGATCTACGAGGTCTATGGCGATACGCGCGTCATCGAGAGGCACTACGAATCGATGACCAAATGGATCGCCTACCTCAAGAAGAATAGCAAAGACCTCCTCCGCCCGGCTTACGGCTACGGCGATTGGGTCTCTATCGGCTCGAATACCCCCAAGGACGTTATCGCCACAGCCTATTTCGCATACAGCACAAAACTGCTCGCCAAGATGGCCGCCGCCATCGGAAAAGCAGATGACGCACTCAAATACAACCAACTCTTCGACCAGACCAAGCGAGCCTTCAACAAGGCATACGTCTCGGCCGACGGCAAGATCAAAGGCGAAACGCAGACGTGCTATCTGCTCGGCCTGTATTTTGACTTGCTGCCGGAGAACAAGCGTCCCGCCGCCGCCAAATACCTCCTTGAGGACTTGAAGCAGAGAGGCTGGCACCTCTCGACCGGGTTCGTGGGCCTTAGCTACCTGCTGCCCACGCTGACCGATACCGGCAATCTCGACGCCGCGTATCGCCTGCTCAACCAGGACACCTTCCCAAGCTGGGGATACAGCATCAAGAACGGTGCGACGACTATATGGGAGCGATGGGACGGCTGGACCGATGAAAAAGGCTTCCAGGACCCCGGAATGAATTCGTTTAACCATTATTCGTTCGGCTCGGTGGGGCGGTGGATGTTCAATACGGTCGCCGGGATAGATACCGAAGGCCCCGGCTTCAAACGCATCCGAATCGAGCCGAAACCCGGCGGCGGATTTACCTATACCAATGCGAGCTACGATTCGATATACGGCAAAATCGCAAGCGATTGGAAGATAAAGGGCAAGAAGTTCACGCTGAACGTCACAATCCCCGCCAATACGACCGCAACGGTCTATGTGCCGGCCGCAAACGCCGAGAGCGTAAAAGAGAGTGGCCGCGATGCAACCAAGGCCGAAGGAGTTCGGTTCCTGCACGCAGAGAACGGCAAAGCAGTATTCGCCGTCGGATCGGGGTCCTACAAATTTACCTCGCAATTGGCTGATTGAGCAAGGAAGCGAAACGTAATCATTTAAGGAGTATCCAACATGAAACGCATTTTTCTGACAATCTCTTTGATGTTGTTGACCGCCTCGGCGTCGCCTTTGGTCGCCGCGGAAAAGAAGCATTCGGCCGTTACGCCCGCTAATCGCCATAGCTGGTGGACCCTCCGTCATAATGCCGTCAATGAGCGGGTTAAGCAGGGCAATGTCGATCTGATCTTCATCGGCGACTCGATTACGCATAGCTGGGAAGGCGGCGGCAAAGAGCTTTGGGCCAAATACTACGCCCCGCGAAACGCCGTGAATATGGGGTTTAGCGGCGACAGAACCCAGCATGTGCTCTGGCGGCTCAAGAACGGTGAAATAGACGGCATCAGCCCCAAGGCTGCGGTGATTATGATCGGGACCAACAACTCCAACGGCAACGACAACACTGCCGAGGAGATCGCCGACGGAATAATCGCTATCTGTAAGAAGCTCCGCAAGGAACTGCCCAAAACCAAGATCCTCCTGCTGGCAATCTTCCCCCGCGGGCCAAAGCCCAGTCCGCAGCGCGAGAAGAACGCCAAAGCCAGCGAACTGGCCGGCAAAATCGCGGACGGCAAGATGATTCACTATCTCGATATAGGCCCCAAGTTACTCGAACCCGATAAATCCCTCTCGAAGGAGATTATGCCCGACTACCTCCACCCCAATGCAAAAGGCTACAAAATCTGGGTCGAGGCGATAGAGCCAAAGCTAAAAGATCTAATGGGCGAAAAGAAGCAGAAGAAGTCAAACTGACCGGCCGTCCCTGAGACCCTGAAGAATCGCCGATAATCAATTCCAAGCCATGATAATTGACGGCATTGCCTATTGACTTCGGCGCCGTTATATGGTATTATGGACTTGTCTCTGCTTGGGGCCTGTGAATTGCCTGTGACGGGAATGGATTTTGTGGCCCTGCATTGTGATGGAAGGATATAGAAGATGCGTTTGTCTGTGAGAGTATTGTACTTTGCCCTTGCGCTGACGATATTCTTCGCCGTTCCGGCCGGGGCGGTCTATTATCCGGTAGGCGATCTGGATGAGGGCAGAGATGTCGATTTCGACGACTTGCGGCTGTTGGCACAAAGCTGGCTGAATCCGAGTTGTCTTGAGCCGGGCTGTGAGGCGGATTTGAACGGCGCCGATGGGGTCAATGCCGCTGATTACGCCCTGCTGATGCGGAACTGGGGCGGGATAGCTATCATTACGGAATTCATGGCGAGCAACCATAGCGAGGAACCGCTCGAACAAAGCGAGTTGCTCGATGAGGATGGCGATTCGTCCGACTGGATAGAGATTTATAACCCCTCGGACACGACGGTTAACTTGGATGGGTGGTACCTGACGGACGATCTCCTGGAACTGACGGGGTGGGAGTTTCCGGCGGTCGAGCTTGGTTCCGGCGAGTTTATGGTCGTCTTTGCCTCCGAGAAAAACCGTCGCGATCCTGATCCGGATAAGCGGCTGCACACAGACTTTAATCTCAATAAGGACGGCGACTACCTCGCGCTGGTGCGTCCCGACGGCATTACAATCGTCAGCGAGTATGCTCCGACGTATCCGGATCAGTTCTCAGATATCTCTTATGGTCTTGCGCAGTATGCCGAGGTGCTGGTGGCATCGCAGGCAGATGCTTCCTATTACGTGCCGACGGCATCGGACGCCCAGACAAACTGGACAACTGTTGGGTTTGACGATAGCGGCTGGGATACGGCAAAGACGGGATTGGGTTTTGCCCAGGTGCAGGGTGAAGTGATCGATGTCACAAGCCCCGGCGATGTTGTGCTGGGTGTTCCAAACGACGGCGATTGGCCGGGTAACGAAGCACCGCCGCTGGCGATTGACAACAATGTCAACGCGAAATATTTGCATTTCAAGGGAGATTTCGATCCGGGCGACCCTCCGGGCGGGGCTGGTTTTCAGGTTACACCGTCGATTGGCCCGTCTATTGTGACGGGACTGACTTTCACAACAGCGAATGATGCACCGGAGCGCGATCCGACGGCTTTTGCTCTGTATGGCTCAAACGCGAGTATAGACGGGCCCTATGCCACCTTAATTGCCTCGGGCAGTATTGTTGATTTTGATCAGGTATCGTCATGGGACCGCTTCACTAAGAACAGCACTCCGATCACATTCGCGAATAATACGGCGTACTATCACTATCAGCTAATGTTTCCTGCGATTCGAGACGAGGTGTCATCGGTTGCTATGCAAATAGGTGAAGTTGAGTTGTTGGGCAGTTCCGCCGGATCAGCCGTTTCAAATATCGAAGAGCAGATGCTAAACACGAACGCCTCGCTGTGGGTTCGCATCGAATTCGAGGCGGAGGAAGTTGATTTCTTCAACTCAATGATACTCAGGGTGAGATACGAAGACGGGTTTGTAGCTTATCTGAACGGGGACGAGATCGGGCGGCGGAACTTCACGGGCGTGCCGTCGTGGAATTCGACGGCCGAGAGCAATAGGCCGGGGGAAGAGTCTGAGGAGTTTGTGAGCATCGACGTTTCCGATCACTTAGGCGCGCTTCGCGAGGGCGGGAATATCCTCGCGATTCAAGGACTCAATGATGCAAAGGGCGACGTGGAATTCCTGATTCTGCCCGAGCTTGTTGCCGCAGGCGAGGTAAGCGTAGCGCAGTACTTTTCGAGCGCGACGCCGGGGCAATACAACACGTCCGGCTCCCTTGATGTTGTTGCGGACACGACATTCAGCCGAGACCGCGGCTTCTACGATTCGCCGTTTTCAGTGACAATCACCACGGAGACCGTGGGGGCGACTATTCACTACACCGCCGACGGCAGCGCGCCGTCGGCAACACACGGGAACGAGTATGTCGGGCCGATTGACGTTAATACGACCACGTGCCTGCGGGCGATGGCTTTCAAGCCCGGGTGGATGTCAACCAATATTGATACCCACACCTATATCTTCCTGGATGACGTAATCCATCAGCCGGCCGACCCGGTGGGTTTTCCGAGTGCCTGGGGCGGAACGGCGGCGGATTACGAGATGGATCCGGATGTTGTGAACGATGCGCGATACAGCGATTTGATGCGTGAGTCGCTGTTGTCTCTTCCGAGCATCTCAATAGTTACGGACCAGGACAAGCTGTTCTGCACGAGCGGTATTTACAGCAATTCGAATCTTGGGGGGGTGGCTTGGGAGCGTCCGGCGTCGGTGGAGAGGATCCGGCCGGACGGAACGACGGGTTTTCAGGTGAATGCGGGGCTGCGCATTTACGGGGGGGATCCGTTTCGGGGGATGGGCCTGACGCGAAAGAAGTCTTTCCGGTTGTTTTTCAAGCGTATCTATGGCCCCACTAAGCTGGACTTTCCAATGTTCGATGCGCCGGACGCGGCATCGAGATTCGACACGATTGTTCTGAGAGCGGGGGCAAACGACGCCTGGAACAACTGGAGCGCAGGCGCCAATGCTCAGTACATCCTGGACGAGTACATGCGCCGCACACAGTCTGCTCAGGGGCAAGTTTCACCTCACGGGACATTCGTTCACCTGTACATTAACGGGCTTTACTGGGGTCTTTACAATCCGGTGGAGCGGCCCATGGCGTCTTTCTGCGCGACGTATTACGGTGGCGACAAAGAGGATTGGGACGCTCTCAACTCCGGCACGCCCACAGGTGAGAGCAACACTGCGACTTGGAGCGCGATGATGAGCCAGGCGTCGGCCGGGCTGTCGAGCAATGCCGCCTATCAGAAGATTCAGGGCAATAATCCGGACGGGACAAGGAATCCTGCATACGACAACCTTCTCGATATGGACAACTATATTGATTGGCTTTTCTCGAACTTCTGGGGGGGCACGGCGGATTGGCCGTATCACAACTTCTACGCCGGGTGCCGGCGGCCTCCCAATACTACGGGCTTCAAATTCTTCGACTGGGACGCCGAATACGTCATTGTCATCGGCTCAGGTCTCAATTCAAACGTTACCGGCGTGAGCGATAACGGCGCTCGAGCGTATAGCACGCTGAAACAGAATGCTGAATTCCGGATGCTTTTTGCCGATCATGTGCAGCGACATCTGTTCGACAACGGCCCGGCCACTTCCGGGCCGTCTTACGCTCGCTATAAGGAACTTGCCGATGAAATCGAGTTGGCTATTATCTCCGAATCGGCGCGTTGGGGCGATATGGCGCGGAGCACGCCTTACACACTGGCCGACTGGCGTGGGACTCGCGACCACATCCTGAATACGTATATGCCGCAGAGGCCGGCGGTCGTTCTGGATCAACTCAAAGGGGCGGGGCTTTACCCAAACCTTGGCGCACCGGCGTTCAATGTCAACGGTGATTACCAACACGGGGGGGAGATTTTGCCGACGGACCGGGTATCTATAATCATTCCCGATAATATTGCATATATATATACGGAGTTGGTTGCCGAAGGCGCTGCGGTTTACGTACATGTGCCTACCGACGATTCATTAGGGCTTAGCTGGACGAGCAGGACTTATACACCTGATTTGGGCTGGGACTACAGCTATCCAGGAACCGGCGTCGGCTATGAGCGCGGCAGCGGGTATGAGGATTGGATTAACACGGACGTGTACGACCAAATGTTCGGCATCAACACGTCTGTTTTTATCATTATCGAGTTCACTCTGGACGGCAGCGAGGACTTTGACAAGTTGGAACTGCAGATGATGTACGACGACGCCTTTATCGCGTATCTCAACGGCGTCGAAGTCTATAGAACCGACAATATCACCAATGACGCACCGGGCTTCGCCACGGCGGACTGGGTCGAGGCGGACGGCTCATTTGACAAGTTTGATATTACCGGTTTCAAGGATGAGCTGGTTGCGGGGCGAAATGTTCTTGCCATACACGGGATTAATTCTTCGGCGGGCAGTTCGGATATGCTTGTGCTGCCGAAGCTTCTCGGCGGCGTAATCGACGAGACCGCAACTGCGGACCTTGTCTTGTACACAACGGACGGCTCCGATCCGAGGCGGCTGTACGGCGAGAGGAATCCGGATGCTATCGAATATGCCGAGCACTTTATGTTGACCGAGAGCAGCAATATCAAGGCAAGAGTGCTGCGCGTGGGGCAGTGGAGCGCGTTGAACGAGGCGACGTTTGGAGTTGGGCCTGTGGCGGATAATCTGCGGATTACCGAGCTTATGTTTCATCCGCGGGATACCGGCGATCCGAACGACCCGAACGAGGAGTTCATCGAGCTAAAGAATATCGGCGGCGAGTCTGTGAACCTCAACTTAGTGAGATTCAGCAACGGGATTGACTTTACCTTCGGCGATATCGAGTTGGCTGCGGGCGGACTTGTAGTTATCGTTAGAGACCGGGTTGCCTTTGAGGCTCAATACCCGGCCTTTAGCGGCGTTATCGCGGGCGAGTATTCCGGGAGCCTGAATAACGCCGGCGAGGAGATCGATCTGGAAGACGCTCTGGGCGCCGAGATTCATGACTTCGATTACAACGACGACTGGCGTCCGCATACCGACGGCGAGGGGTTCTCTCTGACGATAATAGACCCGCTCAATCCCGATCCGAATAGCTGGGACGAGAAGGACTCGTGGCGGGCAAGCGTGTATGCAGGCGGCTCGCCGGGTTGGGACGACAGCGGAATCCTGCCGAATCCGGGGGCGATAGCTATAAATGAGGTGATGGCCCACTCGCACGACACAGCGCCGGACTGGATCGAATTGTACAATACCACCGACGACGAGATTGAGATCGGCGGGTGGTATCTCAGCGACAGCGCATCGGACTTGAAGAAGTACCGGATCGCCGACGGCGAGACAATCACTTCGGACAGCTATAAGCTCTTCTACGAAGATACGCATTTCGGCGAATTCAGTTCGGACCCGGGCCGAATTACCGGCTTTGCGTTCAGTGAGAACGGGGAGGCGGCGTATTTGAGTTCTGCTGAGGGCGGAGTCTTGATGGGCTATCGTGAATTCGAGGACTTCGGGGCTTCGCCGACGGGGATATCGTTCGGGCGATACTACAAAGAGAGCACGGGCAATTACAATTTTGTGATGCTGGACTCAAACACTCCCGGCTGGGGCAATGCCGATCCGAAGGTCGGACCGATAGTGATCAACGAGATTATGTATAATCCGCAAGATGACATGCAGGAAGAGGAGTACATCGAGCTGCACAATATCAGTTCGAGCGAGGTAACGCTGTACGATTCGGACGAAGGTCTGCCGTGGAAGTTCACCGACGGGGTCGATTATACATTCCCGGATTACCCTGGGCTGACAATACCTGCGGGCGGATATGCGATGATAGTTAGGGATGTGACGGCTTATATGAATGAGTACGGCAGTCCTCCGTTCGGAGTTATGATTCTCGGACCATACATCGGAGGGCTGAACAACGGCGGTGAGAAGCTCGAATTATCGATGCCGGGCGATGTGGACGAATACGGGAGGCGTTATTATATCCGCGCCGACAGGGTCAATTACAGCGACGGCTCGCATGATTCAGATGCCCCCGGCGGGGTGGATTTGTGGCCTGTCGAGGCCGACGGAGGGGGCAAATCTCTGACTCGCGCAGTGCCGGGCGATTACGGCAACGACCCGGCCAACTGGACAGCCGAAGACCCGTCTCCAGGCGGGTGAGAAACGTGCCGATAGACTTTACTGTGTGATCCGGCATAGCCGGAAATTGGTGCAGGTGCACGATAATGAGAAAGGCAGATATGAGAACCAAGGTATTTCTAATAATGATGCTGGCTTTGTGTGTGACGTGGAGCACAAGTCAAGCGAGAGGTGTGCTTAATATCATTACGAAAGTAGATCGAACCGACGGCACATCCGGCAATCGACCGCCCATCCTTGCGTTCAACGGCGAGACGGATCCGTTGCCTTCTGAAGCCGGCGGTTTGGCAAACGGTCTGTATTGTTTTTCGGATCGCACTTATACCTGGTCGAACATGGCGCCGGAGATGGCGGGGCAGGAATACGTCCGCACGTTCAACACCGATAAGGGTGACACCGACGGCGATGTTATCTACAAAGTGACGATTTCTGGCCCAGGAACATTCTGGATTACTATGGACGACCGCTTCTCCCCTAATCAACAGTCTTTGGTGAATCAGGTTGTATCTGACTTTGCTTCGCCCGGGACGTTCACGGATACCGGCTATAATTTGTTTATCGGCGGCGACAAAGACCGTCCAATGAGCGTTTTTAAGTCCTCGGAGACGAGTAGTGCGGGGACCTACAACTTTCGACACGTGCCAGGGAACAACAACTACCACACAATCGGGATTGCTCCTCCGGCGGGGAACCAGCCTCCGGATGTGGACGCCGGGGATGATACAGAGATCACGATGCCTGTGCGCTCGGTTGTTCTGGGCGGGACTGTGACGGACGACGGCTTGGGCGATCCGGACGGTTATTTGGCGAGACAATGGTCGAAGTTGAGCGGGCCTGGGGAGGTGGAATTTTTGCCTAATGCTACTGTTGAATATCCAACCGCGGTTTTTGAACTATATGAATACGGCGATTACGTACTGCAATTATATGCTACGGACGGGGAGTATGACGACAGCGATACGGTGACTATCACGGTGCATGAGCCGGATTGCCCGGTGGGGGATTTGAACGGCGATTGTGTTATAGACGAGCAGGATTTTTGTTTGTTCGCTCTGCAATGGCTGACGAATCCGGGCGGGGCTGCGGATTTCAGCGGTGATAATCAGGTTGATTTTTCCGATTATAAATGGATCGCGGAGAACTGGCTGCTCAACAATCAATCCGGCTCTTTGCAGGTTACGATTTATCCGGAAGATGTTCGGGGCATTGGGGCGCATTGGCGAGTCAACGGGGGCGTATGGCGCGATAGCGGGGATATAGAGGACGGTCTTGTTATCGAGAGCAGCACGGTGGAGTTTTCCTCGCTGGCTGACTGGTACAAGCCGACCGATCAGGAGGTGGAAATTGTCTATGGTCCGCTGAATCAGGCCAGCGGCACATATATTCAGCATACTGGTTCTTTGCGAGTAGATTTATCGCCGCCGGACGTCTTGCCGGATGCGAAATGGCGGCGGTTGGGCGAGAGCCTGTGGCGAGACAGCGGGACGACGGAGCCTGACGTGGCGGTGGGTCCTCATATAGTGGAATTCAGTCCGGTAACAGGCTGGCTTACTCCCGGCGGTCGCGAGGTCGTAATCAAGCAGGATACTACACATCTGCTGGAAGTGGAATACACGGATTTGGGCGATCTTACGCTTCGCATCAACGAGTTTATGGCGGGCAATTCGAGCGTGACGGGCATTACGGATGAGCACGGGGATGCGGACGACTGGATTGAGATTTATAATGCGACGGATTTCGATGTCGATTTGGGCGGACTGTATATTGCCGACGAGGACGATGATCGCTGGCGGATTCCGACCGGGTATCCGACGCAGACCACGGTTTCATCGAAGGGTTATATTACTCTTTGGGCGGATAACGAGGAAGAGACGGAAGGTCCTCTGCACCTGCCGTTCAAGCTTGGCGTCAACGGGGACGAGATCACTCTCTACGATACGGACGGGACCACCGTTATCGACAGCGTGACTTTTGGGGAGCAGATATGGAACGTTTCTTACGGGCGCTATCCGGATGCGTCGAATGACTGGTATTTCTTCGACGATCCATCCGAGGGGACGGAAAATGAACATGCGGGCGTGGCGAATCGAGTAGCGGATACGAGCTTCTATCCGGATCGCGGATTCTATGGTGCGCCGTTTGAGGTGACGATTGATACGGATACGCCAGGTGCGACTATCTACTTCACCACCGATTGCAGCGATCCGATTAACGGCGATGGTTCTCCGACGGCTACGGCCCAGACCTATAATGGAGTCTCCAACAAGCCTTATATCACCACGACCACCTGTCTTCGGGCGGCGGCGGTGAAGGCGGGGCATCTGTCCACGAATATCGACACGCATACGTATATTTTTCCGGACGACGTTCTCCAGCAGCCGACTCTTCCGAGCGGTTATCCCAGTCAGTGGATTTCGGGCGGCGATGTTGTGACGGGGGATTATCAGGTGGACCCGGATATCGTGAACCATACGGTGCCGACAAATCGAGTAACGACCACTCATATGCGGTCTGTTCCGACGATCTGCGTGGTGATGGATAAGGATGACTGGTTCCTGACGGGTCACGGGCTTTATGTTACCGAGTCGCTCGACGGCACGGAATATGCGTGTTCGTTCGAGTACTTTGATCCGGACGGCGACGGCAGATCGATACAGCAGAACATGGCGGTCGCGATGGCCGGCGGCGTGAGCGGCGGGGGAACGAGCCTCCAGCGCTGGAAGAGCTATAAGCTGTCGATGAGGCCGCGGTTTAAGACGACGACCGATAACGGGACCATCACCGGAGGCGGACCGAAGTTGAACGAGCGAATCTTCGGCGATTCGCCGGTGAATAATATGGACACCATCGTGCTGGATGCGGTTCTGAATAATTCCTGGACCCACCCCAGTGGAGGCCAACAGGAAAATGTGATGCTCATACAGGACCAGTATGTGGCTGACCTGCATAATGCGATGGGGGGCTATTCGCCCCACGGCGGGTATGCTCATATATATATCAACGGTTTGTATTGGGGGATGTATTATATTCATGAGCGTCCTGATCATTCATGGGCGGCCGAGACGTTCGGCGGCGATAAAGACGAGTATGATGCGATCAAGCATAACAGCGGGCTTGTAATCAACAATGGAATCGGCGGCGCCGGTGCGAGTTCTAATTATGGCGCGATGACCAGCGCCGCCAGTTCGGTGGGCAGCGACCCGGCCAACCTGACGAAATGGGAGACGCTGGAGCAACATCTGGACGTGGACAGCTTCATCGATTACCTGTTGGCTAACTGGTACACGGGCAACAGCGACTGGCCCCATAAGAACTGGTATGCGACGCACCGGGTGCCGGACGGGAAATGGCGGTTTCATAGCTGGGATGCCGAGCATGTAATCTATACCGGCAACGAGGTGGGGGAGAGCCCCAGCGGGATTCATGGGAATCTGGATAACAGCCTCGAGTATAGACTGCGCCTTGCCGATCGGATTCACAAACATTTCCATCACGGCGGCGCTCTAAGTTATCCGCGGACGGCCCAGATGTATCAGTCGCGGATGGACCAGGTGGATCAGGCTATGCGCGGGGAGTCGTCGCGTTGGGGTGACAATCGTGTCACTACTCCATATACGTATCAAGACTGGCTGGACAATCAGAACAGCAAACTGAACAACTATTTCCCCGGTCGGTCGAATACGGTGTTTGGCTGGCTGGAAGATGATAATTTGTATCCGGATACGGACCCGCCGGAGTTCAATGTTAATGGGTCGCCGATGTACGGGGGATATGTGTCTTTGGGCGACAGCATTACGATTACTAATCCGAACAGCGGCGGGACAAGATATTACACGACCAACGGCAATGATCCGCGTCTGCCGGGCGGGGCGGTGAATTCGGCCGGGGGTGCGATTGCATACGGCAGTGCGATTACCGTTGCCAACACCATCGGCCTTAAATCGCGGGTGCTGAACGGGGGCGAATGGAGTGCTTTGAGTAAGGCGGTGTATGCTGTTGCGACCGTGGCTGAGAAACTGCGGATTACGGAAATAATGTATCATCCCGAAGACCCGCCGGAGCCGAGCGATTACAGCGATGGCGACTTCGAGTACCTCGAACTCAAACACATCGGCGATCCCGGCGAAGATGCGATCAACCTGAACCTGGTTAGCTTCACCAACGGCGTGGAATATACGTTTGATGCATCAGTGCTGTTGAATCCGGGCGACTATGTCGTCGTGGTCAAGAATCAGACTGCCTTCGCCACCCGCTACCCGGCGTTCAGCGGTCTTATCGCAGGCGAGTATTCCGGGAGGCTGGACAACGGCGGCGAGGAGATCGATCTGGAAGACGTTCTGGGCGTGGAGATTCATGACTTCGATTACGACGACGACTGGCGGCCGATTACGGACGGCGACGGGTTCTCTCTGACGATAATTGAGCCGCTGAATCCCGATCCGAATAGCTGGGGCGAGAAGGACTCGTGGCGTGCAAGCGCCTACGTCGGCGGCTCGCCGGGCTCCGACGACAGCGGAATCCTGCCGAATCCGGGGGCGATAGCTATTAACGAGGTGATGGCCCACTCGCACGGCACAGCGCCGGACTGGATCGAATTGTACAATACCACCGACGACGAGATTGAGATCGGCGGGTGGTATCTCAGCGACAGTTCGTCAGACCTTAAGAAATATCGTATTGCCGACGGCGAGACAATCGCTTCGGACAGCTACAAGCTCTTCTACGAAGATACGCACTTCGGCGACTCCAGTTCGGACCCCGGTCGAATTAGAGGTTTTGCATTTAGCGAGAACGGCGAGGCGGTATATTTGAGCTCGGCTGAGGGCGGAGTTTTGCTTGGCTATCGTGAATTCGAGGACTTCGGCGCCTCGCCGACCGGCATATCGTTCGGTCGATACTTCAAAGAGAGCACGGGCAATTACAATTTCGTGATGCTGGACTCAAATACGCCCGGGTGGGGCAATGCCGATCCGAAGGTCGGGCCTATCGTAATCAACGAGATTATGTACAATCCTGTCTCGGGCGACCAGGATCAGGAATACATCGAGCTGCACAATATCAGCTCGAGCGCGGTAACATTGTACGATTCCGGTGAAGGTCTGCCGTGGAAGTTTACCGACGGCGTGGATTATACATTCCCGGATTACCCCAGGCTGACAATACCTGCGGGCGGATATGTGCTGATAGTTAGGGATGTGACGGCTTATATGAATGAGTACGGCAGTCCTCCGTTCGGAGTGACGCTTCTCGGTCCTTACGACGGAGGGCTGAACAACGGCGGCGAGAAGCTTGAGCTTTCGATGCCTGGCGATGTGGACGAATACGGGACGCGTTATTATATCCGCGCCGACAGGGTCAATTACAGCGACGGCTCGCATCACGAGGATGTGCCCGGCGGTGTTGATTTGTGGCCGGTTGAGGCCGACGGCGGGGGCAAATCGCTGACTCGCGCAGTACCGGCCGACTACGGCAACGACCCGGCGAACTGGACAGCAGAAGACCCGTCGCCTGGCGAATAGACGCCACCGCGACGATTCTTTGCAACTCCGGCCGATGACCGCTGCGGAAGTTTTTGCCGGCGGGGATGCTCGGCCTCGTGCGTGAATACCCCGGCGCTTACGCTTCGGGCTTGTTTTCTCGGATGTCGGTTCGTGGCCATCTCCGAACTGCGTTTGAGAGCGGCACGCTCAAATATGCGGCCAAGTCGCCACAATCTTTTCGGTCATGCGAGGGCCGGCAATTCTGATTATTTGATTCCCCGCATCGGTGTTTTTGATATAATGGCCCGGTAATGATAATGTTGTTGAGGAATTAAGGATTATGGACAGACGCAAAGAATTCACACGTCGCGAGTTTCTCCAGGGCGTGGTGGCCGGTACGACGGCGGCCGTTGCACTGCCTTCTCTCGCAGCAGTTTCCAACAATACAACCGGGGCCCTGCCTACTCGGATACTCGGGCGAACGAACCAGAAGGTCCCTATCCTCGGTCTCGGCACGGCGCCTTTGGGGGAAGGGCCGGTGGGAGTGGAGGAAGGCATCAAGGTCTTTAGTGCGGCAATCGACCGCGGGCTGACATACGTCGATACCGCGAAGATTTACGGCAATGCCGAGGAGATACTCGGCCATGTTATCCCCAAGCGCCGCGACAAACTCTTTGTGGTGACGAAGGTCTCGACGGACAATGGCGCGAAGGCTGAGGCATCGTTGGCCGAGTCGATGCGTCGGCTAAAGACCGACTATCTCGACCTCGTTCATATTCACAGCATCGGCAGCAAGAATCTCGACCGCGTTCTGGCCAAGGACGGGGTGCTCGAGTACCTGCTCAAGCAGAAGGAGTCGGGGAAGATTCGGTTCGTGGGGATTTCGGGGCATAATCGGCCGGGTAACTTCGTGCGAATGCTTAAGACCGACCAGATTGATGTGCTCATGGGCGTGATTAACTACGCCGACAGGAATATCTACGATTTCGAGAGCAAGGTCCTGCCGGAGGCGATTAAGCGAAACGTCGGCTGTATTGCGATGAAGGTTTATGTCGGCATTAAGGGGGGCTTTCGCAATCATCGCAAGGGCTACGTCGGGTGCGTTACCGAGCCGGCCCTCATGCCGCAGGCCCTGGCATACGCACTCGATTTGAAGGGCGTACACGCGGCGGTGATAGGGCCATACACTTTAGAGCAGGCCATCCAAAACGTCGAGATCGCCCGCAAATACAAGCCACTCACAGAACAACAGCGAACAGAACTGTTGAAGCTCGGCAAAGAAATCGCCCAGGAAATAGGGCCCCGGTACGGCCCGGTCGTCTGAGCGGCATTTGTTATTAACCGCAGAGCGTGCAGAGGCCGCAGATGAAGTGGTGCGAAACATCGCGCCCTACGTGACTGTGCTGGAGAAGTGTACACTGCCTGCTACAATTCCATTTAGGTACTTGACATACTCAACTAATGGACTTACACTATGTGTTCTGCGTGGATCGGTATGATCCGTACATGCGAACCTGTCAGGTTGTAGAGTTCACCGCAAATCGTGTGTCAAGAAAGGTGACTAATGATGTACAAACAGTCCATAGGACTTGTGGTCGTCGCTACGGTGCTGGCGGCCTGGGCCGACCCACTTCAGAGCGCGTCAGTCTATGTTCTCAATGAGTCATTCGAGTCGCCCGAAACCGCTTTTGTTGATGTCAACATTGACTCCTGGGATGATTCCCCAAAGCCATGGTGGTATGACGAGAGCGGCGGGCATCTCTGGAACCAACTGACTGGCGTGTTCCTGAACCTCCCTCCTGAAGACCCCGAAAGTATCGACAACTGTGATGGGGAGCAGGCGGCTTGGTTGTTCGCGGTCCCGGAGGTCGAGTTGTTCCAGGATCTGACGGCGTCTTTCGAGGTTGGGAAACTTTACCACCTCACAGTCGGGATCATTGGCGGCGGCGGCAATATGAAGGATGGCGTCCCTATTGAAATCCGTTTATATTACCGGGATGGCGAAGACAATAAGGCCACGGTAGGCGCGACGACTTTCACGTACGACTTGGAGGCCGGCCACGTCAAGCACTTCAATGACGTCCGGTTGGATGTTGCACAGGTGGGCGAGGCCGATCCCTGGGCCGGGAAGAACATCGGCGTGCAGCTTGTTTCGACCCTGAGCTTCCCCGAGGATATGGATCCCGATACCGGAAGAGCAGGGGGATTCTGGGATCTGGATAATGTCCGCCTGACCACGACGTTGTCCGGGCCTGACTTCACAGACGATCATTTCGTGAACATGGAAGACTTTGCGGTGATGGCTCAAGAGTGGCTGGCATGTACAAATGCGACGACAGATATGACGGGCGAGGGGTGCGTGAACATGGAGGACGTAATGATATTGGCCGAGTCCTGGCTGAACACTATATAGTTTCTGTTGCGGAAACGCGAAATCGCCAATGTCACCCCTGCGAAGCTTGTCCTCGACCCAGATCGGGGAGCAAGGGTCCACGGCGAAAAAAATGGATTCCTGCTTCCGCAGGAATGACAAACACTATTTTCCGCAACAGGAACTATATAGGAACAATGTTTCCCGAACGTTCAACGCAATATCCATGAGCACAAAACGGACGAAGTTCGGGCGTTCTATGCAACAGTAGTGATATGGCAATGTCCAAAACAACAGTGAAACCTATGATGTGCCGTACCCTGTCGCGCGGCAGCCGTCGCCATGGTGGCTTTACCCTAATCGAACTGCTTGTGGTTATGGCAATTGTGTCGGTTCTCCTGGCTGTGTTGGTTCCGGTGCTTGCTTCAGCGCGAGCGTCGGCTCGGAAAATTGCCTGCATGTCCAATCTGAGCCAAATCGGCACAGCCATCCATTCATATTCCATTGAATACAACGACAGTATCCCTATAGGACCAACAGCCCCACCTTTTCTCTCGCCTGCCGACTTCTACCCCTCCACGGGGGCGCCGACGAGCTTGGTTTCGCTAAGAAGCGGCAAACCGGTGGGTCTGGGCCTACTGCTGGCAGAGCATTTGTCCCGGCAGCCCAAGGTCATATTCTGCCCCGATCCGGATCAACATATTTCCGCTGATAGTGAGTTGGCCAACGTCGACGTCCGGCAGGCGCAGTGCAGCTACTACTACCGTCACGCCTCGGTAACGCGCCTATTTGACAGTCACACCGACCCGCCGCCGCATCACGTTGCGCTGTCCAACTTAGGCCAGAATCGTAATGGACGGGCAGTCCGTGCTTTGGCTATTGATAGCCAGTTCCTGTGTTCCTCGGAGTTGGCCGAGTTCAACGTCAAGCCGCGCACACACCACCGGCAGAAACTCGCGAACATCTTATTCTCGGATGGTCACGTCATCTCGCGCGCCAACGCGGATGGCCGGTTCACCGTTGACCTTCGCGACCACGGCGATATACGGAACGCGTTCAGTAAAATACTTGATGTTTTAGAGCAGGCGGACGAAGAGTTATGAGTAATTCGGATACATTCAGCCAATGCCCCTGCACAGGGAAGACGTTGGCCAAGATTGTGCAGCCGGCTGTCTTGGTCGTGTTAGCCAAAGAGCCCTTGCACGGATATCTGATCGTGCAACGGCTGAGGGCGATGAGGATGTTCCGCGGCGAATATCCTGATCCTGCGGGCGTTTACCGGGTGCTCCGGTCGATGGATCGGCGTGGTCTGGTGACTTCCAGTTGGGATTTGGGTAAGGCCGGACCAGCTAAGAGGCGGTTCACGTTGACCGCCCATGGGCAAGCTTGTTTGAAACAGTGGGCCCAAACCCTCGAACAGTATGCCCGCTCCATCGAGGATCTGCTGGCCACCATCCGGGAGATCAGCCGGGATCGTCGCGCGGCAAACTAATAGACAGCAACAATAACGATAAAGGGCTTAAGAAATGCTCACGTCATTTTGCATCGGTGGCGAAAGGCTGGACTCTTTGGATTTGAAGATCCTGCTTGTGACTCAAGGAATCAAGGTCAGTTACGACGTCTATGAGCAGTTTGGCGGAACCCACCGCATTCATCCCGACCCCCTAACCTGCAACTGCCTGATGCTGCCGGATGGCACCGTTGTGCACATAACCGATGTAGCACTGCACATGCGCTATCTGAAGAGTGCGATATCGCTGGAGTCGCTAAGGAATATCCGGCACGCGCTTCATATCCGCACGCTGTTCCGGTTGGAAGTCTCCGATACCGGTGTCCCCGTCCTCCTGCACAATGGCGAGAAGGTGACGGAGGTAAGTTTTCCACCGGCGTCGCGGTTCTACGAGCAGAAGACTTCCAGCGGCCTGCCGTACCTTGGCAATGCCGTTTTGCAGGGACTCGATTTCCTGTCGTTTCAGTGCCTGTGGTCTTGCGACTACGCGAAAGCCGGTTATCCCTGCCAGTTCTGCTACTCCGGCGGAGTATTCGAGCGGCTCGCGCGAAAACATAAGCCGGACCCGGCAGTTCCCACGCCTCAAGATGTGGCGGAGATCACGGATTACGCCCTAAACAAGGAGAAGACAGCCAAACACATCCAACTGACCGGTGGGTCAACAATGAACCCTCATGGGGAATGCCACATCATCCGGGAAATCCTTGGTGAGATCAATAATGTTGTCGGGTTAAAGAACATCCCGGGCGAAGTGCTGGTGTACACGACCCCGCCGAGCAATCCTGAAGCGGTCGATCAGGTGTTTGAAGCAGGTGCGAGCCGAATTGCCTGCAGTCTCGAAGTCTGGAGCGAGGAGTTGGCGAAGACTGTAACTCCCGGGAAATGGAAGTTTTCCGGACGGCAACGGTGTCTGGATTGCCTGAAGTACATCGCCAGGAAATACGGCCCGAACAAAGCTTGCTCTTCCTTCGTGGTCGGCATTGAGCCGGCGGAGAGTTATCTGGAAGGCGCCGAGTATCTCGCCTCGCATGGAATTGTCCCGATTGCATCCATCTGGATTCCTTTTGGCAGGCCTGTGATGGGTCGGGTCGAGGCCCCCAGGCTCGACTACTACCGCAAAGTCAAGGACGGACTGGCGGAGATTTATGCGAAGTACGACATTGAGCCTCCCGGCAGCATAGGACTTAACGTCTGCCTGTGCCGGGACATCTGGAACCACCGCTCCGAGATCATGGGGAGTATAGAAGCAATGTTATCATAAGATAACACACACTGGAAGCACCCTCATGGTCCTGCGAATCCTTTGAATGGGCCGGCGTAGTTTTTCGGGTAGGGCAGGGGTTTGGCGTTCGGCATGTCTGTTCGGGGGTTGGCGTAGAGGTCTTTCTTGCCCTGGTCGATTGCTGCGAGGATAGTTTTGAAGTCGGGGTCGGTTTTGTCGGGGAAGAGTTGCGGTTCTTTACTGTCTTTGGGTTTGCATAGTTGGAGGCCGCCGGCTGTTTTGGCGAGCGGGGCTGTCAGGACGCGGCTCCAGTTGGGGTGGGTTAGGTTTATCCAGGTATGATGGCGTCCGTTGTTCTGTGTGTAGAAGTCTTTGCCGTGGCACGATGCGCACCTTCTGCGATATACCTGGTCGAATCGCTCGAACCATTTCGTGCCTGCGACGGCATCGCGTGAGCCGGGCCGTCCGGGGCGGGTATGGTCATAAGTGCCGTAGTAGGGTACGTTGCCCTCGATCCATGTATATATTCGCCGGCGCGATTGGTCATCCATCTCTACGTCGCCGTGGCTTGCTTCTATCATCTCGACGAGTTTGCTCACTCTCGATCCGCTTTCTAACGGGAGGAAGGCGCGGACGAGGGCCTCGTTTAGCAGCCAGTAGTAATTGACGAGCCTTCGCTCGGTGAGGTTGTCGTAGGCCATGTTAAAGAAGCGGGTCTTGTCGGCGGACAGATCTATCCCGGCATCCGGATCGGCCCCGCTGTGACACTCGGTGCAGTATTTATCGAAGACGGGCTGGACCTGACGGACAAAATCCATCGGCCCGGCGCCCCAGGCGGGCGGCTGTATATCGACGGGGTCTCTGGCGATGGTTCGCTTGGAGACGGCGCGGTTCGGCGGCGCGGTGAAGCGAGACTCGTGGCAGCCTATGCAGCTCTGTATCTCGCCGGGGACGACCTGGGTTACGCTGCCCATTCGGCATAGCTCTTTCCCGTCGGCATCGAGTGCCTGGAAATAGATTTCCTCGCCGGCCGGGGCTTTGAAATAGGCCAAGCCGTCTTCGGCCACCGGTACGGTCCCCAGACAAAACTTGGCGTAGTAGGTTCCGCGTGACATCAAGGGGTCCATATCGTAAGCCCGCTGGCCGCGCATATTGCAGGGCTTCGGGATTACCTTCATGACGCGAATCGCGGCGACCCGCCCCCGCTCGACTCCGACCAATCCTCGATAGACGTCCGCAACGAAAAATGCGCCGTATTGCTCATCGCTCGGCGGGCCTGCATAAACGTTGTGAGGGGGCGTTCGGCGAACGAGCGGGATGGGATTGAAGCAGGAGATGGCCTTATCCTCGTAGAGCGGCTCTTTATCGCCCTCGTCGTTCATCAGGAACAGGCGATATCGATTTGGCCCTCCGCCGCCGTAAGAGACGACGAAAAGCTGTTCGCTGATCGGATACGGGTCGCGATAGGCCCACGGGAATTGGCGATCGCCCGGGCCACGGGCGTTGCGTTTTGGATTGTAGTCGATCTCGGGGGTGAGATTTGTAATTCCGAGAGGATTTTCGAGTCCCTTGCTCCTGTCGATAATTCCGACGGCACCAACCGGGTTGCCGTGATGCGGCGCGAGGGTGCAGAGGACGTTGGATGTATTCGGGATTGGCTTGGCCTGCCAGATGACGGCGGGCTCTAATATGGTATTGCCGAAGAATAGCTGGACGCGTCTTCCGGCGGGGCCGATTGTCCAGAGGCCCTGGAGGTACGTGAGGTCTTTATCCTGATATTCCCATCGCGTGAAAAGGATCGAGCCGTTATCGAGGACGAATGGCGAGTGGTCGGCCAGGGTTGCGAAATGTATCCGGTGAATGTTCGAGCCATCGGCGTCCATTACGTGCAGTGCGCAGCCTGCGCCCGGCTGGCACATCACATAAGACTTGACGCGCGTGGAGACAAAGCCGATTTTGCCGTTCGGCAGATAGAACGGATGGATGTCCTGAAAGGGGCCGTTTGTTATCCGCCGCAGGCCGCTGCCGTCGATTCCGATTTCGTGGATATGGAAGCAATCCTCGAATTGGCTCGAATTGCTCTGCGGGGCCTTCTTCAAAATAGCCACATGCCGGGCATTTGTCCCAATCCGCAGGCGTTGGATGCCCGAACTTTTGTCCGGCCTACATTTTAATTCTATTCGCAGGCCCGTAGTCTCGATCTCTTCGAACTTGACGCGATTCCATTTGTTCTTTGTGGTTCCGTAGTTTTCGGTATCTTCGACCGGGGTCCACTTCGAGTCGGATTTGTAAAAGAGCTTCCAGGATTCTGGGACTGCGCATCCTCCGGTTGGTTGATTGTCGAACCAATAGACGTTGATGCGGGATATTCGTTCGGGCCTGTCGAAGTTTACTTCCGCCCACTCCCGGCCTCCCTTGCGATCCCAGAATGAATGGTTGGGCTTTTGGCCCGAATTCAAAGGCTCGGTTAGCTCCATCACGTGATTGAGCGTATCGTCCCGCCACACGCGCGATACCGAGAGCACGCCTTTCTTATGGGTGTAGTTTCCATTTTACGTAAAATTTAATAAAAATTGGACTCCGTTGCTTATACTATAAGACTCTACAATCAAAATAGTTAAGCAAATGGAAAGGAGTCCGAAAATGATTATACAAAAAACCGTTAAACTTGCAA
>JAUVXL010000031.1 GCA_030603595.1 Sedimentisphaerales bacterium
AAAATATCAAACCGGCATTCGTGTGAGTGATGCCGAGATGAAATCGCTTAATATACGACGACACAATATCTGCCCACAATGGAATTATACAATAGAACCACACCAACAAGAATGAAAGGTTATTTATTTACAAGTCCTAAGACTGACAGGCGACGCCAACGACTACCTCGGAAAATCCCTCTCAGGAGGCAGGATCGTCGTGACCACGCCGCAGCAATCGCCGTTCATGGCGCATGAAAACATCATCGCGGGCAACACGCTGCTCTACGGCGCCGCCGGCGGCGAAGTGTTTATCAACGGAATGGCCGGAGAGAGATTCTGCGTCCGCAACAGCGGGGCAACAGCGGTCGTCGAAGGCATAGGCGACCACGGCTGCGAGTATATGACCGGCGGAACGGTTGTCGTGCTCGGAAAAACAGGCTGCAATTTCGCCGCCGGCATGAGCGGAGGCGCCGCGTACGTACTCGATGAGATGCAGTTGTTCGACACCCTCTGCAATCTCGATATGGTCGAACTCGAAAGCGTCTGGCAAAGAGAAGACAAAGACATCCTCCGCGAACTCATCGAGCGCCACCTCAAATGGACATTTAGCAAGCGCGCCCGATACATTCTCGATAGGTGGCCCGACATGGTCGGAAAATTCGTCAAGGTCATACCGATAGACTACCGTAAGGCCCTGGAGAAGATGCGTGCCGCAGAACGTCGCTACACCGAAACGACACCTGCTACTGAGGAGGTCTTTTGATGGGACTTACCAAAGGCTTCCTGAAATACAAACGCCGAGAAGTCGGACGCCGGCCCGTCGAACAGAGAATCCGCGACTTCAAAGAACTCGATCTGCCCCTAACCCCGGATGACATTCAAGAGCAGGCTGCAAGGTGCATGGATTGCGGAATACCCTTTTGCCACGGTGCAGGCTGTCCGCTCGGCAACGCCATCCCCGATTTCAGCGAGTTGATTTATAGAAACCGCTGGCGGGATGCCTGCCGCCTGCTCCACTCGACCAACAATTTCCCCGAGATCACCGGGCGGGTCTGCCCGGCGCCCTGTGAGACCGCCTGCACTCTTTCAATCAATGACGACCCGGTCCTGATTCGTCATATCGAGTTCCAGATAGTCGAGCGAGGATTCAAGGAAGGCTGGATTCAACCGATGCCGGCCCTGGAAAAAACGGGCAAACGCGTCGCTATAATAGGCTCAGGCCCCGCAGGTCTCGCCGCCGCCCAGCAACTGGCCCGGGCCGGACATGATGTCGTCGTATTTGAAAAAGACCAAAAAACCGGGGGATTGCTCCGCTATGGAATCCCCGATTTCAAGCTCGAAAAACACATCCTCGACAGAAGACTCCGGCAGCTAACAGCCGAGGGAGTCGAGTTCCAAACCGATGTAAACGCCGGAAAAGACATCTCCGCCCACTATCTCAGAAAAATGTTCGACTGCATCTGTCTGGCAACCGGGGCAGGCCAACCGAGAGAACTGAGCGTACCTGGCCGAGATTATGAAAACGTCTTCTTTGCGATGCAGTACCTGACCTTACAGAATAGAACCTGCTCCGACCAAGCGATAGAGGACTCCCGCATTATCACCGCCAGGGACAAAGTCGTTGTTGTCATAGGCGGCGGTGATACCGGCAGCGACTGCGTCGGAACCGCACGCAGGCAGGGGGCCAGGAAAATATACCAACTCGAAATCCTCCCCAAGCCGCCCGAAACCCGTCCGCCCGATACGCCTTGGCCCGCCTGGCCGAGAATTATGAGGACATCCTCCTCACACGAAGAGGGCTGCGAACGCCGATGGTCTGTATCGACCAAGAAGCTGTCCGGCGGCGCCGGAATCCGTGCCGAAGAACTCCACTGCTGCGAGGTCGAATGGATAGAGACCCGGAAAGGCTGGAAGACAAAAGAACTCCCAGGCGCCGAATTCGTCATAAAAGCCGATCTTGTCCTCCTCGCCCTCGGATTCACACACACCGTCCATAAGGGCCTGATCAACTCTCTCGAACTCAAGCTCGATGACCGAGGCAACGTCGAAACAGACAACTACCAGACAAGCCGGCCCTGGGTCTTCGCCGCCGGCGATACAGTCGCCGGGGCATCGCTGGTAGTCCGCGCAATAAACTCAGGCCGCAACGCAGCAGCAGCAATCGGCAAATGGCTGAAACAGACTCCCTGAAAGACCCTCTACTCCAGATCAAACAGCGTATTATCGACGGGGTCGAACCAACCCAAATTCATCACCGCAGAATCGACGCCATAGACGTTTGTACGCTCGAAGTTCGCCATTTGCTTTTCTTCGACGTTTCCGCCGGCCCAGCCTACGTTTGCTCGGCCCCTGTGGCGAAAATGAATAGACGCCGACGAATAGAAACCGGTCATGACTTCTCCGGCGTAAACCGTATAAGGCGGCTCGGCGAACGAATACTCCATATACGATTCCCCGTCGTTCGACATGGCCGTATCGGCAAACATCACGGTCTGCGCGGGCCGGCCCACCTCCGTCGTCCGCGTCGTCCGCGCGTATGCCGCCTTGAACGCCTCGGCACTATCAAGCCCGCCCTGCCACATCCGACTGCCGATATAAGTCATATTATACCCGTACCCACCGCAGCCCTGCTCGAAGCTCGTATCCCAGTCGTTGCTTCTGACAAAGGCGACCCTCTCCGGACACTCCTTAACCTCTCCATTCGCCAGATACCCCACCAGAGGCCCTCGCTTCGCCTCGAACGGCTTACCCTTGGCTTCGCGCACGCCGTGCCAACGATGCGAACCGCCATCGTCCCATATATCGCTCGCCGCGGCTACATAGAAGCCATCGTTCTCGCTCGCATAACCGATATTCGCAAACAAAAGCTGCCGAACGTTCGACTTACAAACCAGCTTCCGCGCCCCCGACCGTGCGGAAGCCAACGCAGGGACTAATACCGCCATCAGCAGCGCAACAATCGCTATCACCACTAACAACTCGACTAAGGTAAACGCCTTTTTATTCTCACCAAACATCACGTGATACCTATCACACAGAAGGCCACATTTTTTGCTCGCAGCTAACGCTTCCCAATAATCAATTCCCCATCCTCCACTTCTCGACGCCAAGCCATTGCCTCGCAAGGGCCGCGAGGTCCTCGGCATCGACAACCAAATCGCTCTCGCCGGCCATATCACACCTGCCAATCCATTCCGATTGTCCGAACCGGCTGCCCCACGCCGAGGCAAACAACGCGTAATCGAACATATCAACTACGCCGTTGAGATCGATATCCGCCTCGTACTCCTGCTCATTGAGGACTCCGACCGCCTCGACGTCAATCCCGCCCGAGCCGAATGTCACCCACGCATCGTAAACCGCATGATTACTCGCATAGTTGTCCCACATCGGCCACGTGGCCGGGTCGATAAACCCCTCAGCATCGTCGAGAAAATCTCCGCTGCCCGGTATATCGACTATCCGAATGTAACGTATATCGTTTATATCGACGACAGCGTCCACGACCAGTGAATCTCCCGCAACGTCGCTCAAATCGAATGGCGTCCCCGTGCACAAGCCGCTCGCATTCGGATGCTTGCCCGCGAGATTATGAATGTCGCTTATCTCAATCGTTCCGTAGGGCCCAACCGGCCCGGCCGTTAGCGAGACAGATGGAAACCGCACAAAATCCCTCCCGTTGGAAGAGGCCTCCACATACCCCAACTCGCCAAGCATCTGGCCCGCAACCGACCCACGGTCGGTATTATAAAGCGAAACAAAGGCATTCTCGAACACAGCAAAATCATATCCCCTGCCGTCTCGTATCGCATTGTCGAACACCAGTGTTATCCGCCCCGGCTCGATGCCGCCGGCTATCTCGATCTCGTTCACGTCGCCCAGGCTCACAATATCGAAGTTCTCGCCCGTAGCCGGCCCAAGCGCCTTGGTCGGGTCGTTCCAGACCCCGGAGCCGATCCACTCATCATCCGAAGGAGCGTACTCGTTAACATCCGTCGCCCACCCTCGAAATATCGGATTC
This sequence comes from Sedimentisphaerales bacterium, assembly GCA_030603595.1. GTDB lineage: Bacteria > Planctomycetota > Phycisphaerae > Sedimentisphaerales > Anaerobacaceae > JAFGCD01. The sequence goes on from JAUVXL010000031.1 coordinate 4,004, forward strand.
ACTATCGCGCCGGCATCGGCCAGCGGGTTTGCATGTCGCCAGTGGTTATTCGGATCGACATACCCGTTCACGCCTGCCCCCGTATAAGGACCGCCGCAAACAGCGCACGACCACCCGCCCACCGCCAGCGTCGCACTCATAATCATTTGTCGCAACATTCCTTATCCCCAACATAGACACATCCGCGGCGCCGACCAGGAGCCCCGGCCGGCGCCGCAGCATGGCACTGACATTTGCTATCTCCTGCGCCGAGACATAATCAAACTTCCAATCCCCAACAACGCAATCGTCGCAGGTTCGGGTATGACGCTATCGATAACGAAACTCGCCGGCGTATTCATACCCCAACTACCGACATCACTCGAGCTCAGACCGAATTCCAACCTCTTCACCGCCCCCAGCGAACTCAAATCAACGTAATTCCACGTATCGACGATGTAATCGAGGCCATTGTCCGCAAACCGATAGTCGGCCAAATAGAAGGCGACCGAACCGGTCACAACTCCACTACCATCTTTACCGGTAATAGTCAGTATGAACCAATCCTCGTCGTTCCCGCTTGATCCCCCGAACTTCTTCGCAAACGCATCGCCGTTGAGCATCGAGTAGTACGCATGGTTGTTATTCGTCACGTACAATCCATCGACTACCCCGACACTATTAAACGTAACCGTTGGAGGCCCGGCCCAGCCGACATAACCGACCGCATAGTTCGCCGAGCCGCCCTGGCCGGAGCCGGTGATCGCGCTGAATTGGCCGGCCATTCCATCCGTCAACGTATCGGTTATATTCGAATAAGAAAAGCCGTCCCATGAGCCATAAGTCGCATCGTAGTTATTGTTGAAATGGGCCGCGCCGCTGACAAATCCGCCCGAGCCGTCCGAACCGCTCCAATATGATTCACCGGGCAAACTCAAATCATCAAAACTCGCGATAGCACCCTGTACTGCACTCGCCATCGCCAATATCCCAACCAAACACAAAAACCATCTAAATCTCAACACTCTTCTCGAAGCCATAATTAATTCCTCCTTCCAATAAAAAAAACCGCCGTCCCCACGAAGGAAACGGCGGTTATTAAAATCAGCACAAACGGACTTACTGCTTCACAAGACTATCAGCCCGCTCTGCCACACCTGCATCCCATATCGCGAGAACACTACTAAAATAAGTGTGAACTAACCGGCAGGCAGGTTTTCTGACTCGCGTCCTACCTTAAGACCCCTTCCCATCCACCAAATGCGAACAGTGGGTGCGGCCCCAAAACACCTCCCTGGGTATTTGAGCGCCAACAAAAAAACGTCTCAAGGACTTCCGAAAAATTCCACAAACACAAATCAAATTCGTGCAGATTCGTGCTAATTCGTGGTTAAACCATCGGAACAGACGCACACAGCGGCGCGACCGTCGCGGATTCTAACCGCGTTCCCGTTTGACTATCCCGAAGCATACGACCTCGGAACCTGCAAATTAGATTATAACATTGCCAAAGAACAAGTTATTTTTACCACACACGTCGCCCTCCAGTCAAGGGAAAAATACCGAAAACAAATGCTCCCCCCCAATGATGCCAAAACCGCCGACTGACTGTTTACCAGCGGCCGGCACAGCCGCTCAACCTTGGCTCTCGACTCTAAAGTCCTGTCAAGACTGCGCTTAGAATCCTGATAACCAGGCATCCTGATACCCAGATACCCTCCTCTTCTCCGCGCCCTTCCCGTCCCTTGGGGACGCGCTCTTGGCGGCAAACAAAATCCAACGCAGACTATTCCCGCGATTTCTCGCAGAAAACCTGTTACAATTGCAGGGTTGCTTCCGGCTCTGCAGGACGCAATACGCGATACACAATACGCAATACGAGATCAAAGGAGAAGCTATGAAGACACTAAGACAAATCGGCTCGCTGGCCTTCGTCCTCGGCCTATTCACAACGATATTTGCCGGCATACCGTGGCACGTCATCACAACCGACGATCCGGTCGTGCCCTTATGGCTGCAAATGGCGATATTCTCACTCCTGGGCGGCATTCTGCTCGTCTTGGTCACGGTGGCCCTCGAACAGAAAGGAGCCAGACCCTCGGCCCAAGCCCAAATCGCCGCTGAGCCTGATACCTCCATCCAACTCCTGAATTCCGCCGAAGTCCCCGGTCGCAAAACCACCGAAATCCTCGGCCTCGTCCAAGGGCACACCGTATACGCAATCTGGCTCGGAAAGGACCTCTCCGCGCTGATAAGGCTAATCCTCGGCGGCGAGTTGACCGAATACACCGAAATGATGGGCAGCGCCCGCACCACAGCAACAAACAGAATGACCGCACAGGCCGCAGAATTGGGAGCCGACGCGATAATAAACGTCCGCTACATGACAACAAGCGTAGTAGGCAGCGCAGCAGAACTATTAGTTTACGGAACAGCGGTTAAGCTCGCCTGACAGCCCCTCCCACGCAGATCGATCAGTATGCCCCCGCCTCGTCGTTTAGCCGTCGGTGGCACGCCGACGCACATCCGTCCCGCCCCCCTTACGACTTCAGGTAAATAATAACACCCGTCAGAATCAGAATAACAAACACGCAAACGCTTATCGCGGAGACAAATATCCACAGAAACCGTTTATTCTGCTTCGAAATAATGTACTTCAGATACCGGTCGCTCGTCGCGAAGGTCTTGCTCATCTGCAGAATACCGTCCGTCTGCCCCGCCGTGGATTGGTTGAGTCTCTCCAGCGTTTGGTTGAACTTGTTGAAGCTCTCTGTCATCTGGACATCCGTATCGGCCGCGGCGCCGAGCTGGTGGTCGATCCCCACCAAGGCATCGGTCTGCTTGGCAGTCTCGACCGGCATCTTCTCAACGGCGTCTATAAACCGCTCCTGCTTCGCGGCCGCCCCTTTGACCTGATCGAGGAGCTGCTCGGTTATCTGCTTTTGCCCATCCACAACGGTCGGGAAGCTCGCCAGCCATTCTGGCAGCTTCTCGATGCGCTCCATCAACTCGGCATGTTGAGTAACCTGCCTATTCAAATGCTCGTTAATACCCTGCAACTGCCCGACAAGCTGATTCAGCCCCTCCTGCATCTTCTCGATCGATTGTGCCCTGTCCGGCCCGTCCGTCTGGACAACCACACTGTTATCGCCCTGGCCGCCCGCACCCTCGACCTGCTCGGCTTCTTCTTGGGCCTCTTCAGGCTCCTGACTGATATAGCCCTCGTCGTCAACCTCCGCATCAATCCCCGCATCGCTCGACAAACCGTGCGACCGTAGCCAACTGCTCGTCCCAGCCCACCAGTCCTTAAGGGTCATTTTCAGCATTCCAACATAATACGCCATAACACACCTCAAGCTATTCTCGAACAGGCCCACGAACTTAATCGGGACACCTACTCATTCAGCTTGAGCCAAAACACATTAAAACACCCCCAAACCATAATTTCAAGCCATTTTTCGCTCCCCCCGAACGCTCTAATCCCGGAACCCGCCCCCACACCCCTCAAGTAGAAGCGCACATACCACTCACCAATAAACCATTCACCGCTCACCAAATACCTGCTATAATAAAACCATCGAGAGACGCCCCGCTGCACCGGTGCGCAGATAACCGGCGGCAGCCCCAGGCATGAGGCTCTTAGCCGTTCTCATTGCGTGGCAGCCTCAAGCCAAAAGTCGCAGATCCGCCTCTGGCGGGCTTGGGGATGCCTCTTACGATGGGAGAATGAAAGATGAACTGCCCAAAATGCGGCCGACAGAACCACGACCAGGCCCATATCTGCTTTTACTGCCATTACCCCCTCTCATACGTCGCCGCAACACCCCCCGAGCAGGACGTCAGAACCAGCAAGCTCGCGGTCGCCTCGTGTATTCTCGGCGTCCTGGGCCTGCCCTTCTTCTTGATATACGGCAGTATGGCAATGCAGGCTTACGGGCTGCCTCCTCTGTCGATATTCGCCTATGCATCCTTTTTCTCGGCGATATTGGCCGTATTCCTCGGCCTCGCAGCCCTGGCCTGCATCGAAATCAACTACGGCCGATTGACCGGCAGGGCCTACGCCGCAATAGGAATCGCAATCCCACTGATCGCATTCTTCCTTACAGCCGCCCACGCCTCTCTGGCCAATATGCGCGGCACGGCACTTAGGATGACTTGCAGCACCAACCTCTCAGGCCTCGGCAAGGCAATGCTAATCTACGCCAACGATTACGACGGCGAGATGCCCCGCGCCGGCGGCCCAAACTCTGCGCTGGGCACAACACCCAACTTCCAGGCAAATACTCACAATGCCGCTTACGGCTTGGACACTAAGGGCAGTGGCGGCCAGGCCAGTATGTCCGCCAACTTTTATCTCCTGGTCAAATACGCCGAGGTTACGCCGAAATCGTTCAAATGCGATAGAGATCCCGCCTTCAAGGAGTTCAAGCTCGCCGGCTACAGGTCAAAAACAGACTTCCAGACCTTCGACCCAAACGGACCAAGAAAAATAATCAAGCGAGCCAACGCATTGCCCCACAAAGGCGACGGCCAAAACGTGCTATTCATAGACGCCCACACCTCATTCGAAAAACAACCCTTCTGCGGTGTCAAAGACGACAACATCTACACCCCCCAAACCGCCACAGACATCAGAAAAGGCGCCCTGCCGACCCTAACCGCCCAACCCGCAAACAGAAACGACTCCCTACTCCTAAACGACCCGTCGAAAGGACCAAAGAAATGAATGACTCGGAATCAAACCAAAAAGACGCCCACAATACGCAAACTCCCGATTCTCAGTCACCCTCCGAAGACAAGAAACTCGACGTCAGAACCAGCCAACTCGCCGTTTTCTCATGCATAGTGGCCATTTTCGCACTTCTTGCCTTCGTCATCGCAGCATTACCGGAAAACCTCCCCGTAGTACTCCCCATCATCGCTTTCGCCTCAGCCATAGTGGCCTTGATCCTCGGTATTTTGAGTATCTTTATTATCGGAGAGTGCAAGGGCGTACTCACCGGCAAAGGTTTTGCCGCAGTAGGAATCGCAATTCCATTAGGTTTGCTCTTCTTCGCAGTGCTCATACCCGGATTAGGGAGGGTCCGTTCCACGGCTTACAGATTGCACTGTGGCACCAACCTCTCCGGCCTCGGCAAGGCAATGCTGATTTACTCCAACGATTTCGACGACCAGTTCCCCCGCGCAGCAGGCCCAAACTCTATATGGGGCTCTACCTCCGACTTCCAGGCCGCTACTGCCGCTGAGGCCTATCGTCTAAACGCCGGCCCCGGCCAGGCCACAATCTCCGCCAACTTCTTTCTACTGGTCAAATACGCCGAAATCACACCCAAATCATTCGTGTGCAGGGAAGAGAAAAAGACCACCGAATTTATTCTTGCCGAATACAAAGTCGCCAACAAGAAGCTCTTCGACCTCTGGGACTTCGGGCCCGACCCTTCAAAACACTGCAGCTACACCTATCACATCCCCTATGGACCCTACGCCCTTACCTCTTCGAGCGACCCCGCCATGGCCGTCGCCGCAGATAGAAACCCTTGGCTCGATGCCCCGGCCGGTCGCGCCAGACGCGTTACTGACCTAACCTTCCTTGACCAGTATGGCCCCAGAGAACTGGTTAAGCGCGCCAATGCAGTTTCTCACAAAGGAGATGGCCAGAATGTCCTATTCGTTGACGCCCACACAGTCTTCGAGAAAGCGTCCTTCTGTGGCCTAAACGACGACAACATATACACCTCACACAACGGCCCCGACATCCAAAGAGGAATACCGCCTACGCTCCAATCCCAACCTGCAGACGCCAACGACTCCCTCCTCGTCCACGATCCCCCAAAAGGAGTCGCCAAATGAAATGCCCCGAATGCGGCCGAGAGAATCCCGATGGCGCGATATTATGCGCCGAATGCGGCAGGGTCCTCGTTTGGCCTCGGCAGGACGGACCGCATTTTAGGACGAGCAAGCTGGCAATTGCTTCGACGGTAGCAGGCGCTGTCAGCATTCTCTTCGCCGTCGCCGAGAAGGAAGGCACAATATCTATGTGCCTGTTAATCCTCACAGCCGGTGTCGCAGGAATATCGGCCGCCATCCTCGGCGTCGCGGCCCTGGCATGTATCGAGCTTAATCACACCGAACTCAAAGGCAGTATCTACGCCCTCATAGGAATCCTGCTCTCCGCTATTACGTTCATCCTGATCAATGCCCTCTACGCCCGGACCTGACTCGACCGGCACACCGGCGCCACAGACAATCTGATATTTGAAATTTGCAATCTGGAATTCAACTCCCTCTTCCATCCGGCGTTCGCAGGCGTTATCATATTGTCAAAATCTCATGGAAGAACCTCGAAAGGGAAACGATTATGAACCGACGCCAATTCTTGAATGTTATTGCTGGGGGAGCCGCGGCTGTGGGGTTGCCCGGTTGTGTGACGGGACGCTCTAAGGCCGCAAAGGCTAAGCTGCCGAATATCATCTATATCATGGCCGACGATATGGGCTATGCGGATCTGGGCTGTTACGGCCAGAAAAGGATCAAAACGCCCAATATAGACAAGCTCGCCGACGAGGGCACTCGCTTTACACAATGCTACACCGGTTCGACCGTCTGCGCACCGTCTCGTAGCGTTCTTATGACGGGGCAACACACCGGCCACACCCGCGTCCGCGGCAATGGCGGGATAGTAGGGGGGGTAGGCCCGCAAAGACGAGTTCCGCTCCAGGCACGGGATTTCACCGTTGCGGAGCTTCTCAAGCAGGCTGGCTACGCCACCGGCATTACCGGCAAATGGGGCCTGGGCGAGCCGGAAACTTCAGGCGTGCCCAACCGCCAGGGCTTCGACGAGTGGTTCGGATACCTCAACCAGAAAAACGCCCACAGCTACTATCCGCCGTACCTCTGGAAGAACGAAGAGAAGTTCGTTCTCGAAGGCAACCAAAACGGCGGCAGAAAGCAGTATTCCCACGACCTGATGACCGATTTCGCCCTCGATTTCCTCCGCCGACACAAAGCCGGCCCCTTCTTCCTGTATCTGCCCTACACCATCCCCCACGCAAAATACGAAATCCCGTCAACCGCCCCCTATACCGACGAATCCTGGCCCAAGGACGCCAAGGTCCACGCCGCAATGATAACCCGCCTCGACGGCGACGTCGGCAGGATTATGGCCCTGCTAAAGGACCTCCGGATAGATGCCGAGACGCTCGTCTTCTTCTGCTCCGACAACGGCGCCGCGCAGCGTTGGGAGGGCATCTTCGACAGCTCCGGCCCCCTGCGCGGGCGAAAACGCGATATGTACGAAGGCGGAATCCGCACCCCGATGATCGCCCGCTGGCCCGGAAAAGTCCGCGCAGGCAAGGTCAACAAAACAGCCGTCTGGTGCTTCGCCGACTTCCTGCCAACCATGGCCGATCTTGCAGGCGTTGAGCCACCCGATAATATCGACGGAATAAGCGTCCTGCCTTCAATCCTCGGCAAAAAACAGCGAACCGACGATAGATTCCTATACTGGGAATTCTTCGAGAGCGGCTTCAACCAGGCCGTCAGATGGAGAAACTACAAAGCAGTCCGCCCTGGAGTAGGAAAACCCATAGAACTCTACGACCTAACCAAAGACCCCGCCGAAACCACAAACATAGCCCCCCAAACCCCAAAAATAATCGCAAAAATAGAAAACTACCTGAAAACCGCCCGAACCAAATCCGAAAACTGGCCCGTAAAAAAGTGACCTGGGGGGGGCTGTTGAAGAAGTCCAAATTCACCACAAAGGGTGGCACGGTCAAACTTGTTTGGCCGTGTCCGGATACCGAAAATCGCCTCTTATGCCATTGGCCGGTCATTCCTGTGGGGGGTTTTCAACAACTCCACTTGTTCGTTTTATCCCCCCGTGGCCTGTCATCGCGAGTGCTGGCTTCCCGGCACGTGGCGATCTCTACCCCTTCGTCTTCCAACGGCCCCCAGAACGCCAATCTACACTCCACAAAAATATTTTCAAAAAAACCTTGAACATCTGTATAGCTTACGCTATACTATAATATATAGTGAAAGCTGAAACTGCAGCGGTGTAGCGAACAGGTTCAGCGAAACAAGTGAAGACAGGAAGTTTGTGGGTTGGCGATGGGCGACTAATAGCTATCGTTCAGGAATGGGGCTTCCTGATGTTTCGCAAGTAAGGAGAACAAGAACAGGAGCAAGTAAAAAAGGGGTTGTAGAAAGGAGGTTAAGTACTAAGGTATGAATTTGCTCGCTTTGCAGGCCGTCTGCAAAGTAATATAGGTCTTGAGGTTTTTAGCGCAACATCAGTATTTGGAGCTTTGAACGATGGCAGAGGATATTGCCTTCCAGGAAGTCCTGGAGTTCTTTGAAGAACACGGCTACAAGCTATATGGCTTTTGGCTGCCCTATCGGGTATTCCGAGACCCGGATGACCCCGAAGCACTGCCCTGGCCGGTCCAGGTGGAAAATGGGAAAGTTTCTTCAGAGGATTTCGAGAAGATAAAAGAATTCTTTAGCTAAGGGCAAGATCGTATGCAGCCTAAAGACCTAAAAAAGATTCTGACACCGGCCGTTCTGCGCAAGGCTGAGAAGCTCGTGGATGGCTATAAAATGGTCATTGAACCGCACAAGGAAGCCGGATTTGTGGGCAGCGCCGTCGAATTTCCTACGGCCTTTGCAAAGGGCAAGACACGCGAAAAGTGCCTCGAAGCGACAAAAGAGGTGCTTACTGCCGCCGTAGCGACGATGATTCATCTCGGCGGAACCCCGCCGGCCCCGGCATCGGCCCAGCGGCGGACCGCACAGGTTAATGTGCGTCTGACGCCCACAGAAAAGGACTTGATGGCCAGAGCCGCTGCCGACAGTGGGTTCAAGGGCCTCGGGGATTTCCTCCGGGCCGCAGCCATGACCTCTGTAAAATCGGCCTTCAAGCACCTCCCATCCTGATCCTTGCGATGGTGTTACGCCCCTGACCAGATTGCCAAAACCCCCGGTTAGGCAAGAAACCGCGCGAAACGAGTCGGCAAAGTGGCCCGCAGCATGCCCAAAAAAGGGGAAATAGCCGAAAAAACGCCGATTTTCAAAAATTTCTTGCCTTTCCGCCCGTAACTCGATATATTGTTATGTTTCGTATCGTAAGAGCGAAAGCGAGATGCGATACTTTTCCCGATGTCGTTTGTCGGGATGCCAAATGCGACGTATGAACACAGGAGATATACTCGTGAAGACTGAAATACTCGATGCCGTTGAAAACAAGAGCTTGAAGGATAACATCCCGCACTTTGAGATAGGCGATATTGTCGATGTCCGCTGCCGCATCAAGGAGGGCGACAAGGTCCGCACCCAGACGTTCAACGGCACCGTTATCGCGCGTCGCGGCCGTGGAATCAACGAGACCTTCACAGTACGCCGAATGGTGGGCCACGAAGGCGTCGAGAGAATCTTCCCGCTTCATTCGCCAAACGTCCTCGACATAACGGCCATCAGAAGCGGCAAAGCAAGAAGGGCAAAGCTCTATTACCTGCGCAAGCGAACAGGAAAATCCGTCAGGCTCGCACAACGCCACAGCGACCACACCGTCTCAAAGTAACAGCGCAACTTATTTGCCCCCCGATTCATTGGGGTAGTTTTATTATCGCCGCCAAGGGTGGCAGCCTCAAGCCCGCAGGGCTTGGGGATGGCTGGATCCGTTTAGGCATCGCTCGCACGGCAACCTTATTGTTTTAACACGGACCGCGAGGGATATTATGCTGCTGAACCGCCGCAGACTCCTGACCGACATAAAATCCCTCGGCCGATGGGGTGAAAAACGCTGCGAGAAGTTCCTAAGAGCAAAAGGACTCAAAACCCTCACTCGCAATTTTTCCTGCAAGACCGGTGAAATCGATCTCGTCATGGTCGATACCGACTCGAGCCTGGTCTTCGTCGAAGTCAGAACCAGAGCCAGCGAGGACTTCAGCCCGCCCGAGCAGACCGTCACCTACCCAAAAAGAACCAGACTAATCAGGACAGCCCGCCACTTCATCGCAACCCACGAAATAGACAATCGCCCATTCCGGTTTGACGTGGTGGCAATAGTCCTGCCCCCAAAAGGCCCCGCTCAAATAGAGCACTACCAAAACGCCTTTGTGCCATAACCAAAGCAATATGCGAAAGCTGATTTCAAATAGCCTTTTACGTCCGTTTTTGTGTTTGGCGGCCGTCGTTGCTGCAACCACCGAATCACATCCACTCACAAACTACTTCTCGGGCGTGGCGCTCCTGCAGCAAACTCGCACGAATAACAAGCGCCTCGGCAGTATCTGGTTGACCGCACAGAAACAGGCGAGCAAGGCACGCGATATTATCATGGAACGCATGCTTGTCGATGTCGAGGGAAAGCTCGAAGCCAAAATGAATGTCGCAAAGCTTCGCCGCGATCAAATCCTGATGTATGCCCTGCTCGGCGACCCCGCTACGCAATTAAACTTGCCCGATGAGCTTCACGCCGGCGTCGAATACAGTGCCGGCGCCTGGCGCTGGGATGCCCGCAAACCACAAGGCGCAACCAGGCTCTACGTCAGTTTCCGGCCACCCGCCCGGGCCCTGCAACCTCGCACCGCCCAAGCCGATAAAGACACCGCACGCAAACTCTTCGAGCAGGCAAACGATAGCTTCGCTTTCAAAGGCTTAGCCGAACTTGCCCCTGATGCGCCCTGGGAAGGTGCGATCACCGAGCAAGGAACGCTTCGACTCGTCGCCACCGGGCCCGGACAAATCCACGCCGCAGCCTTTGAACTAAACCCCACAGACCCAACGACCCCGCCAAACAGCAGCAATTGAGGATTACCCACAGTGGAACTGATTGATACTCACTGCCATCTAACCTTCAAACCGCTCGACTCCGACATCGCAGCCGTCCTCGAACGCAGCAGAGCCGCCGGTGTCACCTCGTGGATAACCGTCGGCACAAGTCTTCACGACTCCCAGAGAACTATCGAATTCGCCGGCCGATTCGACAACATGTACGCCACCGTCGGCGTCCATCCGCACGACGCCAAAGACGTTACAGCAGATATGCTCGCACAACTCAACCAACTCGCCCAAAACCTAAATGTCGTCGCAATCGGCGAGACGGGCCTGGACTTCCACTACAACTTCTCCAAACAGCCCGACCAGCTCCGCGTCTTCGCAGCACAACTAAACCTCGCCCAGGAATTGAATCTCCCCGTCGTCGTCCACTCCAGAAACGCCTTCGACGAGACGATGGACATTCTCGACCGGCACGGCTCAGCCCAAAAACGCGTCGTCTTCCACTGCTTCAGCGGCTCGCCCGAACAGGCAAAGCAAGTCCTCGAACGAGGTTACTACATCTCCTTCACCGGCGTAGTCACCTTCAAGAACGCCGAGCAGACACGCCGGGCCGCCAAGCTCGTGCCGCTCGACAGGCTCATGATCGAGACCGATTGCCCTTATATGTCGCCCGAACCGATGCGGAAACAGAAAGTAAACGAGCCCGCCCTGATGGTTCACACCGCAAAATTCCTCGCTGAGTTAAAAGGCATGGACCTAATTGACTTCGCCGCCGCCGTAACCGCAACATCAACGGCATTCTTCGCCCTCCCGTCTCCTCGCAACTGACTCGCATTTCTCACCGCCGACCACAGGTTGCGCTCCGCAATTAGTGAGAAAAGCACCCTAAAAGTCATCATGCAGGATAGGCGCTGATAGTAATTACTACCAGCGATTGTCATGCTCTACGGTTGATGAGAAACGTTGACTATGGGCCGGACGAGCCTTCCGGCGGAATCCCGGCCTCCACGGAAGCAGGAGCGAAACCGCCAAGTTCGGACCATCGAAACCGCCCAACGGCTTGGCCCCCGATGCAGAGCAGCAGGCCGGCTATTATTACATCACGATTTATCGCCTATCGAATACGCTTGCAATTAGAAGCCTTATGGCATAATCTTGTGTAAAGATGAAGTGCATTTTGTGCTTCTGAGATATGCAGGGCACACTGTGAGAACCTGCCGAGTGGCGGATTGATATGGCTACGAGTGTACAACGAGGACTAAAGAACAGGCTCAGACGGACCGCAATGTGGGCCGCAATGGTGCTTATCGTGCTGTTGTTTTTCTTGTCCGTCTATGGCGCATTTATCGGTCCCAAGCGCGCCAAAGAGTTCTTCAACAGCACTGCTTTGGGCGTCTATTGGGTGGCGTTTGCCTTGCTGCTGGCAGTTGGGATTGTGCTGTTTCGGCGGCTGCTTCGTGTGCCTGCTCTTCTGCTCGTGCACGCTGGCTGTGTCCTTATCCTGGCTGGGGCGATCTGGGGCTCCGAAGCCGGATGCAGCCTCCAGAAAACGCTTTTTGGAATCGACATAGTACCGACGGGCCGAATGCAAATCTATGAGGGCTATTCGGACAACCGGGTCATATTGGAAGACAACGAGATACGTGAGTTGCCGTTCTATATAAAACTCAAGGACTTTCGAATTGAATATTACGAGCCGGGACACATCTACATTCAAACCCGGCAAGGTGATGCTGTTTGGGAGTTTCCTGTTCAAATCGGTGCTCGATTCCAATTGGGCCCGCAGTTCGGAGCCGTGGAGATCATCAAGGTCTTCGAGAATTTCAGGATAGCAATTGACGGTGATAGCAGAACCGCCGTTGACGAACCCGGGACCGGGATTAACGCGGCGCTTGAGGTCAGGACCGAGTCGCCCGACGGCCGAGTATCCATAAGATACGTCTTTGAGCGCTCCCGAGGCCATATCTACCCGGACGCCCCGCTTTATATGAGTTATGAAAGAGTTATCAGCGACTATGTAAGCGAATTGCAGGTGATTCGCAACGGCAGGATCGTCGCTGAGAAGGATATTGAGGTCAATCATCCGCTGCACTTCGGCGGATACCATTTCTATCAGGATTCCTACGACGCCCAGGCGGCCGAATACACCGTCTTGATGGTAACTCCGGACACGGGCCTTGCTTCGGTTTATGGCGGATTCCTGATGCTGTGTATCGGCGTCTTCTGGCATTTTTGGCTGAGAAAACTACCGAAATCGGCACAAACCCGCTCTGCAGAACAGAACCAAAAAGCGAACAAATGGAAATCAAATACACAATCCAGGGCTTACTGATTTACATTGCCATAGCGGCCTATCTCCTTGCGCTGCTTGTGAGCCTGCTGCGCCGACCGAGGGCGGGACATGCGCTGTATGTGATGGGATTTGCTGTGGCGGTCGTTTCCTTCGGCTATCGCTGGCATCACGTTCGACACGTGCCTATGCAGAATCTGTTTGAGGTGTTTCTGTGCCTGGGAATGATATATCCGGTCTCGGTTTTTTGCCGCCGAGTCTTGCATATAGGCGGGAACTCGGCTGATATGCTCATAGGCGCGGTCGTGCTTGTTCCCGCCGGCTTCATCTTCAACGCCGAACCGCAGAAGCTTCCGCCAGCCCTGCAAAGCTGGCTCTTCGTGCCGCACGTCGCGGTCTATATGATCTCGTACGTCTTCATGGCCAAAGCCGCATCCCAAGCGATTTGGCAACTCGCCGGAAGGGACCCAAGAAACGATGAGAATCTCCTCCCGCCTGAAGAGGCGACCTACAAACTTATCTGTATCGGTTTTCCACTGCTGACGCTCGGACTCGTTCTTGGGAGTGTCTGGGGCAAACGCGCTTGGGGCGATTACTGGGGCTGGGACCCGAAAGAACTCTGGTCCCTCGCCTCATGGCTCGTTTACGTCGGATACCTACATTATCGCTATATGTTCGGAAAGAAGCATCCTCGCGTCAACAGCGCCTGGGCAATTGCAGGCATAGTGGTTATTGTTGTGACTCTCCTCTGGGTGAATCTCTCCCGACTCTTCGCAGGCCTGCACAGCTATGGCACCGGCTGATAATTGGGCATGGTTCAAATAAGTCGGATTCCGGGTAACATTATTTCTGGCTGCATAGAATTGAACCATGCCGATAATTGACGGCCTTAGCCAGGAAGAGTTGTGGCGGTGTGTCGTCCATTTCCGCTTGACCTTAACCGGAAAAGCAGCTACTATTCAAGCCAAAGTTTCTGGAAGACACTTGTTTTGTGAAAAGATTCTTGGTGTTGAACTGATATGTCCAAAGGGAAAGTCTATCTCGTAGGCACAGGCCCCGGCGATCTCGAACTGATAACCTTAAAAGGCTATCGGCTTATATGCCGGGCCGACGTCATTCTCTACGACCACCTGATACCGCTCGAACTGCTCGAATTCGCCCGCCCCGCCGCCGAACTAATATCCGTCGGGAAATTCGCAAGTAAACACACTCTGCCGCAGGACGAGATCAACCGTCTGCTCGTCGAAAAGGCACAGGCCGAAAACATCGTCGTCAGGCTAAAAGGCGGAGACCCATATCTATTTGGCAGAGGCGGCGAGGAAGCAGAGGCATGTGTGGAAGCGGGCGTGGCGTTCGAGGTTGTCCCCGGCATAACAAGCGCACTCGCCGCCGCCTGCTACGCCGGAATACCAGCCACGCACAGAGATTACACGGCCAATCTCGCCATAATCACAGGACATCGAAAGGAAGAGAAGAAACTCGATATACCCAAGGCGGGGACGCTCATATTCCTGATGGGCGTGGCCAATATCGAAAAGATCGTCGCCTCACTGCTCGAACAAGGCTGGCCCGAAGATACGAAGTGCGCAGCAATTGAGAAGGGCACACGCTACGACCAGAGAGTCGTCAAAGGAACTCTCGCCGAATTCCTGCAGGTCGCACAAGATGCGCAACTGAGAAAACCCGCTATCTTCATCGTAGGCAAGGTCGTAGCACTCCGGGAAAAGCTCGACTGGTTCGGCGCAAAGCCCAGGATACTGCTGCCCGGCACGCACCCGGAGAAATACCAGCGCCTCGGAACCATAATTCACAGGCCCTTCATCAAATTGGTGCCCATCGAAGACTACACCGTCGCTGATAACGTGCTCGAAAACCTAACCCCTTACGATTGGATAGTATTCACCAGCACAAACGGTGTGAAATTCTTCTTCGAGAGACTCAATGCTATCGGCCTCGACTCAAGAGCCCTTAGCTCGAACAAAGTCGCAGCCATCGGCGCCACTACCGCCGAGGTGCTCAGAGGCTTCGGAGTACTGGCCGATATGCAGCCGAAACTCGAATCAAGCGCAGGCCTGCTCGATGAGTTCGACAAGGTCGGCGTTAAGAGCGCGAAGATTCTCCTGGTCAAGCCCGAAGTCGGCTCCCCGGTCCTCTCCGAGCGCCTGACAGCCGCCGGCGCCGAGGTCGAGATCGTCGTCGTATATAAGAACATCGACATCGAGCCCGAACCGACTGATTTTGATTATATCGACCAGATACTCTTTACAAGCGCATCGACCGTCCGAGCATTCATAAAACGATTCAAGACCGTCCCGCCCGGCCCAAAGGTATATTGCCTCGGCCAACCCACACTCGACGAAGCAAAAAAGCACAACATCCAGGCCGACCTTCTACCTTGACAGCCCGCCGCACAAATCCCCAGTCCTGGCTAAAGGCAAAAATGGCCTGTTCCTGGCTATTGCGCATACTTCCACCAACGCCAGGCTCTGTCATCTATAGATGACAAACGTGTTTAGCCAAACAAGTGGCCCGGCAGCGGCCTCGTAGAGTACGGGCTAAAGGCAAGAAAAGCCTGTTCCGAGCTATTGCGCATATTTCCACCAACGCCAGGCTCTGTCATCTATAGATGACAAACGTGTTCAGCCAAACAAGTGGCCCGGTAGCGACCTCGTAGAGTACGGGCTAAAGGCAAGAAAAGCCTTTTCCAGGCCATTGCGCATACTTCCACCCATACCAGACCCTGTCCTCTATAGAGGACAAACGTCTTTAGCCGGACAATTGGCCCGCTAGCGGTGAGAAATGCGGATTAGGTGTTCAGAATGTTGAGGGGTTTGTATTGTTTATCGAGCGTTAGCCGGCTCTCGAAGCCAAGCCATTGGTCCAATACTGTCGCGTAAACCCGGCGGAAGTCGATATCGTGTTTCAGGGCGCCGTTGTCGAGGTCGGTCAGGCTTGGATGAGTCCCTACGAGGCCGCCCTTGAGCTTTCCGCCGGCTAAGAAGATTGGTGCTGCGTTGCCGTGGTTTGTTCCTCTTCTGCCGTTTTCTTTTACGGTTCGACCGAACTCCGAGAAGGTCATTAGCAGAACGCGGTCCAGCAGCTTGTCGCCATTGAGATCATCTACGAAGGCTGCCGTCGATTCGGATAACTGGTGCAGCATTGCGCAGTGGTTGCCTAATTGATTGGCGTGGTTGTCGAACCCGCCGATACCGCCGCCGCCAAGCTCGACGAAGAATATCCGAATGCCGATGTCCGCGCGGATAAGCTGGGCGACAGTGCGCAGATGGTTAGCGAGTCCGAATGAGGGATACTTGGCGGTGTTAGCGGCTCTTTTTGCGGCTGCTTCGATTCTTCGGCTGTTGGCGTAGCCGCTTGCCCTGCACTGACGGACGAAACTCAGCAGGGATTTGTCCGCATTGGCGCCCGAAAACTCTGCGCTGCCGCCGGCGTGCGAAGCCACAAGGTCGCCGGCCGAGCGCACTGACGGTATGATCACATTCCCTGCATTAAGAGCAAAAGGTCGCGATATCGGTCCGACAAATACGGCCGGGGCATTCGTTGTAGTCGGGGCCCACTCGTTGTCAATGGCGCGGCCCAGCCAGCCTCTCTGTCGGCTGAGGTTGTCCGGATCGGCCGTGTGCCAGACTCGCATCGCGTTTTCGTGAGACCGGTCGGGATACGGGCTGCCCACCCCCCGGACGATAGTGAGCCGGCCCTCTTTATACAGCCGCATGAACGCCCCCATCCTCGGATGAAACCCTATATACGAATTGATTTTGTGCAGATCTTTGGTCGGCATACGCAGACTATAGCGGTTGCGGGCATATTCATCGTCGCCGTAGGGAACGACTGTGTTGAGCCCGTCGTTGCCCCCTGAGAGCTGGACGACTACGAGAACGGTGTTGCGGTCGTCCCGCTTTTTTGCAGCCATTGCCGAGGAAGTCAGAAGATGCGGCATCGCGGTGCCGAAAGGCAGAACCATCGAGGCGCCCAAGGCGCCCTTTAGAAAATTACGTCGTGTATAAGACATTGTGTATTCTCCGAAATCTAAGCGAGATTGAACTCGGCGACTGTAGTGACGCTATGGGCAAACCGGCGAAGCCGGTCTTGCGGCTTGGCGTCGGCGGGCGATTGCGCGGATTTTAGCAAAGTCCTGTAAACAACGCCCTCCGGGTCGGCCTGCAGGAACAGCTCAACCAAAAAACGAGCGGCGGATTCAACAGTCGATGCGCCGTACTTTTGGGTGATCAGCCATGGATTGAGCTTGGCGCCGTAAGGGCCTGAGCCTTGGAGTAATGCCAAGGCCAGGTTGCTTCGTGCGGCCATCGTGGAACTGTTGAGCCAATGCCGTCCGCCGCTCCAGCCGTGAATCGTAGGCGGATGATAGAGATTCTGCCCAAGCTTGGAGAGGTCCTTTGCGAGTTGGGTTGTAGAGACCGTCTCTTCCAGCCCTTTGATAATGCCTAATGAAAACTCAACCGGAGATTTGATCCGCCGGCGATATGCAGCCGGAGAGAAGAACAGGTTCGATCGCAGAACTGTCCCGACCAGCTTCGGTATGTCGTAGTCTTTTGCGAAGGATTCCGCCGGCGCGGCGAGCACTCTTGCATCCGGCTCTTCCGTTTCGCTGATAAAGAACCGGTAAAGCTTCCGCACTAACCTCTGCGCAGTAGCGGGCTGTTCGAGAACTACACGCACGACATCGTCACCTTTGAACTTGCCCTGCCGCCCGAATATCTGCTTGGCGCCGTCGTCGTGCTCACGCTCGATATAGCGAAGCCGACTCCTCAGCACAAACCACCCGGTAAACGCCCGCGAAGCTTCACGCACATCTCTCTCCGTATATCCGCCGGGGCCGACTGTGAAGACCTCAAAAAGCGACTTCGCGAAATTCTCATTTGGACGTGCCTTGCGGTTGGTATCGGCGGCTGCGGATAGCAGCATCGCAGGGTCGCACCAGATGCCTTCGAGCATGGTCCTCAACGAGCCCAAGGCTTGGCTTCTTAAGAGTTGGACATTCTGCTGCATTAGCCGGGCGCTTTTCACCTTTGCCGCGTCGGCGGCGAAGTGGCTGTGCCAGAAAAGCGTCATCTTCTCCAGAAGCGGATGCGGCGTCTGAATCATCCGCCGTAGCCACCAGGCGCGCAGACCGTCCACCGAGGCGGAGGATTCGTATTGATCAAGTTCGCGGTTAAACGACGCCGGGTCGATTTTCGGCTTGAGCAGCTTGTCGATGGTTCGCTGCGGGCCGTCCGAAAGGGCTTGCTGTAGTTCGCCCCAGTTAGCGCCGAACCCTGCGCGGCGATAAAGATGGCCTGCCCGGGCAAGATTCCAGGGTGCCGAGTCGCTCGGCTTGTACGCCGCCCACGCCCAAGCCGGATCCGTCGCTTTCACCGGCCGTTTGCTTGTTTGCTGAGCCATAACGATGATCCTTAAAGGCTTCTGCAAAATTGCAGAACTCATATAGTTTCTGTTGCGGAAACAGTATTTGTCATTCCTGCGAAAGCAGGAATCCATTTTTTCGGCCTCGGTCCCTGCTCCGCCACGGGCGGATGTCCCATTTCGCAGGGGTGACATTGGCGGTTTTTGCTTTCCGCAACAAAAAACTATCTAATCTCCGTTCATGCGCTGTTAGACCAATACTATTAGAAATTCAGGCTCAACTCCAGTTTCGCCTGCGTCAGATCCTTGCCGGTCCCCGCGCTTAGCTTGAGTTGTTTAGCGAGTTTTATCAGGGTGATCATCAAGTCGATCCCGGCCTCGGATTCCGCCTGAGTCCTGCCTTTCTTGACCATGTTCCCACGCACCAACGTCATCCGATTGGCTTCGAGGATCGAGGCCACCTGCTCTGCGTCGATTTCCAATGCGCTGTGGGTCCCGGCCAGGGCCTCATGAGAGCTTTTCATCTCTCGGTCCAGCGCATCGACGAGGTCCCGCGCCAAACCATCGCTCGAACTGAAAATCAGGTAATCGCCGGGCATTGCTACTGACGGGCGGAAGTTGAAACGCTGCTCGAGTTTGCTTTTGTCCTCTACGTCAACGGCGGAAAAGTAGGCAACTGTGAATCTCGTTTCGCCCTGTGTGGGACGGTCTATTATCAACCCGGGCATTGCCTGCTGGCCGCGGGTGAAGTTTATCAGGCCCACGGCCTTTTGCCACGCCTCCTCCGCAACGATATCGAACTCCTCGGCGTCCTTCAGGCAAAATATAATGGCGAAGGCGGGCAGCTTAACCTGGGGCGTTCCGATTGCCGCGTCGTATTCCTGCTCGGCAAGCACTAACCGGATTTCGGGCTTTGCCTGCGAGAGGACCTCGCTGGTCAGGTCGCGTCCGCTGAAGAAAATCCCCATCATGTTCTCGAAGAAAATCAAGCCCGAAGTGCGCTCGGGAAAAAGGTCGTCTTTCGCTGCGTAGAATTCGTGCAGGTCGCGGTGCAAGCTAATTGCCGCCAAACGACGCGGAACGGATAGATTCGGCAGAACTCCCTGGCCGGCCTTTTTCGGCAAGGCAAATCCGGCCGAACTCGACGAGCCGCCGGCCTTGCCGTCAACCGAGGCACGAAGCACCAGGCTGCTCTGCTCGACGTCCAGTCCCAATCCCAGCCAACTCGATTCTCGAAGCGCCTCGACGATCCCTGCGAAGGCAAGTGCCGACAGCGGATTGCCCCCGGACTCTTCCAGAAGCGCTGAGAATTCCGGAACGTACTTCAAGAGGGAGAGGTCGGCGAAGGCGGTGGCCGCTGAATCAGGCCCGGCCGCTTGCCTGGCGGCCTGGTAGCTCGCCTTCGATGTAAGATTTTCGCCGACGCCTTTGTCGCGAAGATCCAGAACTTTCTTGAGCCCTTCGGCACTGCTGGCAAGAACAAATCGCTTGCCGATGATCGTGTGCGCCTCTTTGCCGTTGAAGGTCCATGCCGTAACCCCTTCGATCGATGCCAGCTCCTCGCCCCGCCCGTCGTTGCGGGCAATATTCAGGAACAGCTCGTGAATACTGCCCAGCATAACCTCGTCCTCGGCGTCGATAATCAGAAGAAATATCTCTTCGGGGCAAATCGCAATGGTGATGCCCCCGCCCGTTAATTTCGCTAATCCCGTCCGCCAGTCCGTCCCCAAAGTACCCTCGATGAAGCCGATCATAGTGAGCAACTCCTGGGACTGAGCACTCGACATCAGGCTCTTGTAGGCGGGCAAAGCAGTCACAGCGGCCGTGGCCTCCTTGCCGGTAAGCATATCCAGCAGCGCCTTCGGATTAGATACCTCCAGGGAAATCACCGCATTTTTCGGTATCCACTCCGCTGCAGGCGGCAACGCCGCAAAAGTCCTCTCAAAGCCGAATACGGCTAACAGCGCAACTAATACAAATCTCTCAAACGCAACACTTCTATGCACTTTCCTATTACATAACATCATATTCTCCTCATTAAAAAAGAATACAAAAAATACGCGCCCCGCCAAACAGAGCCACGACCGTCAGGGAGTGGTAATTTACTGCTTTGTTGCAGTCCAACCGATCTCCGTCATTCATTGCGAGCGAAGCGAAACAATCCATATTTAGCCTGCGGTTTTACCGCAGGTCTTGACTCGTGTTCTTATACGCTCAAAAGATGCCAAAGGTTACAGTCCGAGTCCAGGAACTGCTTCTCCTCGCCGCAGAACGTCACAAATCGCGCCAATAGAAGGACAGCATCGCCAGGATGACCGCGGCAATGGTCGGCAGGCCGTATCCCAGAGTTACGCGAAACAGCGAAAAATCCTCGAATTCCTTATTTTCGAAGAATTTCGGCTTAGAGGCCTTAGGCCTTGCCGGACCGCCGGAAAGCCGGCTGAAAAGGTTGCCCACCTGTTCGGAAAACTGCTGCATATCCTGCATATTGCCCGCGGCTTCCGCCTCTTCGGTGCTCTGCCGCCAACTCTGGCGAAGTTGCGTCGATACCGCCCGGCTCAGGCTGACAGGTGAGAATTGTTCCAGCGAGAAAATGCTCAAAATCAGCCCAATCGGGTACCAAACGAAGATCAGAACCACCACCGCCAACAACGGCTTTCTCAGCAGAGTCCCGACCAGAAAACCGAGCGAGACAAGGAACGTCAGAACCAGCCCAACGGCAAAAAGAACGCTGATAATCCCATAAACGCTTACCGAATCATCGCGAACAGGACGATCCGCTAAGGTCACCACCACAATCGCGGGAACCACCACCACCAAATAAGCGCCCAACACCACCGCAACGCGGGCCGACCACGTCGCCAGAAGATATTCCCACCGACTCACCGGCCGGCTCAAGATACCGTCCGCCAAAGCCTCGGACCGAGAACCCGATACCGGGCTAACCCCCAGCACAACAACCACGAAGAACCATGGAAAAACCAGGTATGGAAACAAAACCGAAGCGATCAGCGGCGCATCTTGAAATTGAGTCCAGTTCGCCGCTACAAGAAAAAAGGTCAGCAGCGCCGTCGCAGCCAACCACAAACGCACGAGCCGGCTTGACCACAACGTACCAAGGTCATGCCGGAGAATTGCCAGGTAAGGCATCATCCGTGTACCGAGTTTCGATATCTTATCGCCCGAATCCATGAGCTTCATCCTCTTGCAGCAATTGTAGATAAGCATTCTCCGTCGCATTCTGGCCCGAATGGATTGCCTGAAGCGAGAGATTGCACGAATCGACGAGCTTGAGCACCTCGGCAAGGGCGCCGCAGCGGCTGCAACCGTCGGCAATCCCAACCACCAATATATCGCCGGGGCCAATGCGGGCGTCGATGCCGTCGAGCTTCGAGGCCTCCTCGGCCAGACGCCGGAGATTCTCATCGTCGCCTTCCACCTCTAATGTGAAATCGTCGTGGCGAAGGCGACGCTTCATATCCTGCATTGAGCCCGTGAAAATCATCCGCCCTTCGTGCATAACGCCCAGATGATCGCATATCTGATCGATATCGCCCAGAATGTGTGTCGCGACCACTACCGTCTTGGTCTTTCCCAGCTCCCGGATAAGGTCAAGCGTGAATCGCCTCGCAGACGGGTCCAGCCCGGCTGTCGGCTCGTCCCAGATCAGCAACGGAGGATCCGCAACAAGCGAGGCGGCAATACCAAGGCGAGTGCACATCCCCGTCGAGAACGTTCGGATACGCTGATCCGTCGCCCCCAGCAGGCCCACGGCGCGGAGCAACGCCGAGATGCGAGGCTTACGACTCTCTACCGGCAGCCGGCAGAGCTTGCCGAGCAGGTCCAGGTATTCGATAGGCCGCAGGTTCCCAGGCAGCTTCGGATTGGTCGGAAGATAGCCTATCTGCGAACGAACGCCGACAGCATTCGGACCGCACGCCTTCCCAAAAACCTCCGCTCGCCCCGCAGTCGGACGCTGCAAGCCCAACAGCAGACGCAGAGTCGTAGTCTTGCCCGCGCCGTTGGGGCCGAGCAAGCCGAAAACCGAACCCTCAGGCACCTCCAGATTCATGTCGTTGACCGCTATGAGCTGTTGCCCGTAGATCTTCGTCAGACGCTCGGTCCGAATCGCCGATTCCATCTTAAACTCCTGGCCAATGCCTTAGCGCACAGGCGCAAAACTCCAGTATAAACGTGGCTTTGCCGTTACTCGACCACTCACAAGCCAATACTAAGCCTTACCCCGCCAATTGTACGAATCTCTTGTCGGCAGTCAAGCAACACTCTGGCACAGACAACGCCAGCGCTTGAACAGCAGATTTAATCAGACTCTGATGCCGTCTTATCCTGTCCTTATACGCACAATCGACGCTTAAGGTTACACGTCAACCCCCAGGAAGTGCTTTACGTCGCCGCATGAAAAGACACACAAAGAGCAAGAAACGCATGGATTGTATTACCCTTCAAGGGTATAAAAACAAATGGCCGCCCGTCGCTGCGCCATCCAACTCAAACACAGCGCCAGGCGCCCATTCTCGCACAATCGCTTCGAGCATCGAAGCGAACTCTAATCACGATAGCCTCTTAGTAGTCTGTCAAAGTTGATTTTAGGAGTCGTCATTGCGAGCACCTGACCGGATTCTCAGGAGGCATGTGAAAGAAACTCAAATTTCGGAAATGCTGAGATAACATCTTTTTGTTAAAGCACTTACAGATAATATTGTGTCGAATCCGATTTTTTAGTTTCTTAGGA
>JAUVXL010000063.1 GCA_030603595.1 Sedimentisphaerales bacterium
CATCCGTTTACAGAACAAAGGTACCTCAGCTCGCCAAGCAGATGTTCGTCTTCGCCTTCGTTACTTTCGCCTGGATATTCTTCCGCGCCGAGACCATCGGCGACGCCTGGGCCATTATCGAGGGAATCTTCACCAGCGGCCTTGCCGATCCTCGTTGTCCGGTTCTGGCCTTGGTTTTCGTCTTCGCCGTCTGGCTGTACCAGTTCGCCTACGAATCAAGACTAAAATCGATTCTCGAATTGCGCCTCGTGCGCGTGACTATGATTGTGCTAATGATTCTATACCTGGCCCTGTTCGCCCCATCGACCGGCCAGGCATTTATCTACATGCAGTTCTAATATGCAAAAGAAAGAGATTGAAAACAGTAATAGGGTGGCAGCCTCCCCCAAGGGGGGGATGGCCGAGCCGTTCAGTTCAAACTGCCTCCGCCTGTCGCTTGCCGAGTGGCTCGTCGCGACATCCGTCGTCATAGCCGTTGGCTGCCTGGCGCCGATGCTTTGGCATCGCGTCGAGAAGTTCGAGCCGAGCCCCGATTATCGCCTGCCCTACGACCTGAGCAGCGACTACTGGCTTTATCAGGGATACGCCGAATGGGCCGCTGAGAGATATGATACGCTCGTCGTCGGCGATTCCGTCGTTTGGGGACACTACGTCTCCAAGGACAATACGCTCGCAGCCCACCTCAACCGCCTCGTCGGCAAAGAGGAATTCGCCAACCTCGGTGTCGATGGGACGCACCCGGCCGCCCTCGAAGGCCTGCTGCGATACTACGGCCGGGCAATCGCAAACAAAAACGTTATCCTGCATCTCAACCTGCTATGGATGAGCTCGCCCAAACACGACCTGCAAACAGACAAAGAGCATCACTTCAATCACCCCGAACTCGTCGCCCAATTCACACCGAAGATTCCGTGCTACAAGGCCTCCTATAGCGAGAGAATGTCCGCCGTCGTAAAACGCCGCGTCCCTCTATTCAACTGGATCTGCCATATCAACATCACGTATTTCCAGAGCATGGACGTGCCCACATGGACCGTCGAAAACCCTTACGATTGTCCTTTCGAGGCCGTCACTCTCAGGATTCCGAACTCCGACGACTACGAAAGCGACGCCAAAGGCGTCAAACCAACAGGCAGCAATACCCTCGATTGGGTCGATCTGAAAACATCGCTGCAATGGAAGTTCTTCCAACGCTCAATCGATCTGCTGAGGCGAAGAAACAACAGAGTGTTTATCCTCGTCGGCCCATTCAACGAACACTTACTCACGCCGGAGAGCATCGATACATATCGAAAGATACAGACGGAAATTGCGGCCTGGCTCAAACAGAATAATATACCTCACTACATCCCGCCCGTTCTTGCCGCCGAGTTGTACAGCGACGCCAGCCATCCCCTGGCCGAAGGCTACGCCGAGCTCGCAAGCCGCCTCATCCAAAATAGTGCTTTCAACTCCGCCATCCTGAACCCGGCGGAGTGATCAGCCGTAATGCGAATGGGTTAATCTTCAGGCTCGTTCAATTCATCCGGCATTCGCCCACGGCTCCATATCTGCAATCTCTTGAGCCGAGCGGCCCCCTGTCGATAATAACGGTCGTCCAGAGAGGAAAGACGGTTCTCCCACAGTTGATCCCGCGTGGCCGGCCAGTTCTCACTCGGCCGCACAAGTCCCATACTCTCCATGGCCTGAAACATCGCATCGGCAATGAGCTTATGCCCCGCGATGCTCGGATGCACGTGGTCCAGGAGCCATTTTTCACCGGCAATTGAGTTCTCGCTACGGCTCTCGATCAAGGCCTGCACATCCACCAGCGGCACGTCGCACCGCGCGGCAGTATCCCGGACAGCATCACGCATCGCTTCGAGAATCCGCAACGGGCAAATGTCTTGATCCTTGGCCTTGATGAACCATTTCTTCGCCTCGTCGAAGCGTCCGATCCTCGCGTAGCACTTTCCGAGCACATAGAGCAGCCCGGCGTCGCGGCCGTCGATCGCAACGGCCTGCTCGAGCAGTCTGATCTTGCCGTAAGCATCGTCCCATCCCAATTGCCGCGCCTGCTCGCGCAACTCCCCCACACGCAGCCTCTGGCTCTCGGAGACATCCGTCCCGGGCTGTGACTTGATAGGAGGGCAATCCTCAAGATTGGCTGCCGGATTCGCCAGAATAATCGGGACATCGGCCTCCTGCGACATCTGCACCATCGCCTCCAGATTTCGACCGAAATGTTCGATAGTGCCTCGACGCCACGCGTCATCGCGATGGTACCATTTGAGCCCGTCCTCGAAGTCCAGCTTTGCCTCGACCTCAGTCGGCAGAACGGTCCTGGATGGGTCGCCAGCGTCCGTCTTCTTGGCGCCTCGGCCGGAAAAGTAGGCGTGCGCGGCACTGTATATCCGCAAATTCAGCAGCGCGCGATGCAGCCGAACCCGCCAACGCGGCATCTTCTTGATGTGCCCGTATGTCCGGTCTTCGAGGAACTCGTTGTGCCCCGTATAGAGGATGAACAAATCGGGCTCATACTCCAACAACTCCCGCATAATAGGCGCCAGACGATAGCTCGCATAAGATATCCCGCCGCAATTGATTACTTCCCACTTTCGAGCAGGCCCGGCGGCATCCAGGTTGAGCTTCAGCCAGGTCGTAAACGCCGTCTCGACAGCATACGGCCGGCCCTGGACCGTCGAGCCGCCGAGGCAGAATATCCGAAACGTCCGGGCATCCTTGACGGCGGTGAATGACTGCGGGCGAAAGAAGTCCAGACGTTCCTTCGCGGTTTCATATCGCATACCCGTCGAATCCGGCGCGAAAAGACTGCGCAGGCCGCTGAACGAGACATAAGGGTCTTCCAAATTAAGCACCGGGGCCGGAACCGCCAATCTCAGGATCACCTCGAGCACCAGCAGCGGCAAGAGAACAACCACAAAAGCCCCAGCGCGAAACAAAAACCAACGCACCGGTTTCCCCCGCCAGATAGACAACTGCATCTGCATGTTAGAGTGTTTCAATTCAGATCAGCTCCTCCGCCGATACTTGGCCGTCCGGCTCGTCCGGATCGCTGGGCTCAGTAGGCTCAGCAGGCTCGGTCCCGCCTTCGGCGGGCTTGGGACGGGCCGGCGGCGTGAGGATCTCGTGCAGACGGCCCCACCGGCGGCGTACAAAGCCAATTCCACTGCCGAAAACCAGCAGAGCGGCGAAAAGACTCAGACCATACCAGACGCTCGGGTCAATGCGCCGCATTCTCTGCGGACTGGCGCGAAACGTCACGGCCATTAACGCCTTGGGCTCAACCTGCAGCGGGCTGTCAAAACGCAGTATTTTCCCGGAGAAGGGCATGGTAATCTGCAGTTGCGCAACCGAACCTTCGGCAGCTTCCTGTGTTTGGATGATCCGTCGCGTTATCAGTTCCAGGTTCTCGCTGTCCGCCTGTCCGAGGGAGCTTTCGATGCGTTCAGCTTGCTGCTGACTGAAGCTGACATCCTTGCCGTGGCTTCCGATCAAACCGCCAACCTGCCCCTCCGCCATGCCGGAAGCCTGTTGACGCAGCCGACCTCGGGCATTGACCAGGCCCACCTTGGCCTGCTGCCTCAGCAGATTATCGAGATCCACCCGGATGTCTTCGTTAAGAGCCCTATTGCCTCGCGAGAAGTTGTAGCCTTTGGACAATGCTCGCCGAGCAGCACCCTGCCGGCCCTTTTGCGCCAGCTCCCGCGCCAACTGCTGTTGTTGCTGAGCGAACCGGTCATTTGCACTATTGACCTCCAGCATTTGCCTCTCGTAGTACTGCAAATTGTAACGATGAACCTGCTGATCGACCTGTGTGTTCTTGTCAATTGTGAGCGTGCCGCCAAAGTCGTCATAGTTGAAGCCTTCGGGCACATACACATGCCAGGTTATCTGCTTTAGCGGCAGGTCAAATCGCGGCCCGGCCAACTGATGCACTCCAGACCAATTGTCACGCTTCTTACCGGTCGCAACAGAAGGCAATCCCGCAACATAAACCATGTCAACTACTACATAGTCGGATGCCTGCTGCGGCAGCGGCACAAGCAATACGTCCTGTCCCTTCGCATCGGCGCGGATGGACGGCTGAGCGGCTTGTCCGTCAACGGACAATGCCCAAATCTCCGCTTCTTTCGGCAGGATGGTCTGTAAATGCCGCCGGCTCCCCACCCGAAGCGTTAGTATCACCCGGTGGATCGCCTGTCCGCTTTGTGTGAGCACGGTTGCGATATCGGTTCGGTGCACCTCGGCGCCAATCTGTTTGGCCGCAGCGTGACGTCTAACCTTAACCGCCAACGCAAGCTCCGGCGAGGTACTGCGATAGCACATTGCGGCACCGGAAAGGTCTCCGGCGCCGAAGTGCTTGGGAATGCTTCTGGCTTCGGCCGGGCGCAGCGCCGGATCCGCCGAATCAGCCGACAACTCCACCCGATCGGTGGCAAAGACCGCTGTATGACCTTGCTGCAGATATACGTCTTGGCAACGAACGGGCGACAATTCCACCGCCCCGTCGGCCTGGTCGTATTGTGTTTCATAGGTCACCCGCAGCAAGTAAGGCCTGTCGTACACCTTGTCCGCCAGCTCCACACGCCAGTTGCCCTGCCCTAATTGCTCGCGTCTGGCAATTCCCGGTCCGGTGATGGTCACCCCCACCGCTTCGGAGGGCAGGCTGAACTCAAAGGTCTTAGTCCCGGCCTGGAACAGGCGATAGCGCAAGTAGTGCTGGTGACGCACAAGCCCTTCAGTGACTTTGGCCACATGCAGAGACTGGACCGTCACCCGCGCCTGCACCAATTCAGTCTGGAGGTGCAATTGCCAATCGGGCCGCAACAGCCGAAACGCCAGCAGGCCTTGGCTCGAGTAACCGAGTTCGGCGGGATTGACCTCGCTGAGGCCCTGTCGCGACGCCACCGACAAACGCACGCCCTGCTCTGAGCCTACCACCAAATACCCTGTGTGTTTGAGCACATCGGCCAACATCACGTGCGGGGCGGTCAGGTGCTTCGGCATCTGGGCCACCGGCTGAGACAAGGTCAGTTGCAGCTTAACCGAGCCTGTCAGCTTGCGCTTGAAATGCACGCGCACTTGGCGAGGGCCGGTTTGGACCGATTCGTCCCAGTGGCTGACCTCCTCAGCGACAAGCGTGTCGATATCGAAACCCTCCGGTATGTTTAAGACGACATCGAACCGACCGGCCTTGGCAATCTCAATGACCCATTGGCTGTTGTAGATCAGCCGGTCGTCCTCTACGTTAAACCTTGCCGTTTCCCGGCTGCGAAGCTCGCTCTGCACCGCGAGCACGCGCCCGGTAACAATCCCCTCCGTGGATTCGAAGCGAAACGCCTGTGTTATCTTCTCGACGGCAAGCCCCGAGACCGCTTTGATTAGGTTGGCGCCGTCACGAATATAGTCGCGAGTATTCATAGAAGCCGGATGCTGATCAAGGCGGACGTACACAGACGAGTCGGTCGCAAGGCCCATCATACTATGCTGGTTCAAGGCGTCTTGAACGACCAACGGCTGGAGACGCACCTCGTATGGCGCCGAGGCACTGGCCGATTGGGTAACAAGCATTAGCTCGTAGAGGCCGCTCACCGGTTGGCTCAAGCGAACTTCGAGTTGATGGGCCTCCGGGTCAAAACGCCAACTGCCCACGTACGGCGCACTAACGGAAGTAACCGTCTCGCCGGCGGCGATACCCAGCTTGAACGCATCAACCTGGCCTTGCGCGATCTGCAGGCGCACCGCATGGAATACCTGCAGCAGTCCGGAACCCAGATGCGCCAGCGCCACGTCCCGGGCGTAGAAGCGCACCTGTTCCCGGGAGGCCTGTCGCTCTTTAGGTCGCCATGTAAACACGGCCGGATCGCCCGGTGCGAACATCGCTTCGATCGCAGTCTGATTCTCCTGCTCGCTGCGAGCGAGGTGGACCGCCTGCGGGGCATCTATCAACGCGTTGGCGTCAGGCACGGTCAGGGTGACGGTATTGGTCAAGGCCATCGGCAGCGGCAACTCGAATCGACGCTGATGGTCTTCGCCCGCCGGCGGCAGGGGAACCAGGAATGTTGCCTCGATGTCGTAGAGATTTGCTCTATCCACCTCTATTACGTGCCGGCCGTTTTCTATGCTCATAGCAACATGCCGAGCAGGTTCGCGCGGCGAGACCAGCACAGCCGACTCAGCCAGCAGCGCAAAACTCGATGGCTCTACGGCTGAAATTCGCAGCTTGTAGATCAACTCCATACTGTCGGCGCCGGCCGAGAGTTGACACTCGACGTTCTCTATCATCGAACGATCGGTTAACGATTTGACGGCGCGCCCTGCATTCGCACAGCCCCCGGATACACTCAGTACCGCGACCAGTAATAGTAATAGTGCAGCCCCGGCCTGCGAAGGGGCCGGCGCCCGCCGGCGACGCCCGGCAAGTGCATAACAGATACACCAGGCGCTTGCCAACGCCGGGGCGCCCCACGTCATCAGTATCTTCAATACGGGCCATGTGTCCGGCATTTTGGTTGTAAGATACATTGCCGCGGCCAGGATTGCCGCCGCCGCAGGGCCTAATCGGCGTCTAAACACGGCAACGGCCAATGCCGCAGCTATCACGCCCGATACCGCAACCATGTCTATTACCGTGATATTCCGTCGCCAGGTGGGGATAAGCTCGGCACTGATCTGAAGCGCCTGATTCGGATCGGCGTTGACCGCCTGGGCGTAGCTCAACGATGTGGCCGGTGCGGGTGCGTCTATGCGGCCGCGCATTGCCGCCTCGGCGCCAACCCAGATAAGCGCAACCAGCAGTATCGCCAAGATCAAATCCGGCAACCGCCGGCGGAAAAAGATCACACACAGAGAAGCCAATAGCAACGCCGCTATGCCCGCGGCCCATACGACCGGCTGGGCCACCCATTTTTCGATTGATCCGACCCACAACCGACCTGCTCGCTCGAGCACCCGCGCCAAACCCGCACGAGTCCGCCAAAGGCCGGGCCGAGGCTGCGCCTCCATATTGCCTCCGGCCGGCGTTATCGCCCACTCATCCGGTACGATGACGCTCCAATCGGCGTAGGTGACAGGGACGGCGGAACGCGGGGCAGTCAGGTCCAACCTGCGACGCCACCCCGCCGCGGCGGGCCTTGATTTGTGCACTTGTCCGTACTCTAATTGGATTGTCGCCGGATCATTTGGATTGGCCTTGCGACTGAGCGGAATGAGTAGTCGGCCGCTCTCGGTATCGTGTGATGCCGCTAATCGC
The DNA here is from genome assembly GCA_030603595.1 of Sedimentisphaerales bacterium. Classification (GTDB taxonomy): domain Bacteria; phylum Planctomycetota; class Phycisphaerae; order Sedimentisphaerales; family Anaerobacaceae; genus JAFGCD01. Next base: position 7,256 of record JAUVXL010000063.1, read on the forward strand.
GTTGCTGTTTCACCGCCTTCTTTGCCTTCGATCAAAGAAACCGCCCATACCCGCGCTCCGGCCGGCATGGCTAATGAAAGGAACTGGCCTGTCGTGTTCTTGACTTTATAACGAACCGTGGTCACCGACTCGATCCGCCCGTCGGGCCGCACTCCCAGCCTGGTCTGGTGGGCTGCGATATCGAGCATCACCGGCAGCAGCGCGCTGCGACGGTATGGCTCGATACCGAGCATTGCCGTATGGGGATCAGTAACGTACTTGTACGCAGATAGAATCGGGCTGCTCGTAAGCAAGCGATAGTCGCCGGGCAGTTCATCCATGGTGATTGCCAGCAGGCCCGCACTGTCGGTGTCCTGGCTTGGTCTTATCTCCAGCTTGAGATCCAGATGGCTGGTCACAACCACATAGCCGGTCTGCGATTGCACATCCCGGCATTGCAGAGCGCCCAATTGAATAGGCCTGCCCGGACCGTATTGCTGTGTGTAGGTCACAGCCAAATTGTATTCGCCGATCACCTTTCGCGTGAGCTTGACAACCCAGAGATCGTCCTGCTTTATCCAACGGCGAACATCGCTGCCTGCGAATTCGACGTTCTCCATGCCCTCCGGCAGGCTAAAGCGAAGCTCGTCAACCGGCGAACCGGTGATGATATAGTTGATAACCGCCGAGCCGTAGGCCAGAGCCTCGCCGATCGATTGCAGATGGAAGACTTCGGCCCGTATGCCCGTCGGCTTACTCCGAGCTGTTAAGTTCAGATTCCAGTTGGCCTCTCGAAATCGATAGGCGAACTGAGCCCGGGCCACACGCAGAGGCACCGAAGCGGTATGAACTTGGCGCAGGTTCTCGACATTGGGGTCATCGATCTCGATGCCCGCATCGGTGGCAACGACGACATAACCTCGGTGGGTTTTGGCGCCTGTGACCTGAAAAGCGGTGATCGTCTGGTTCCGCTCCAGCGGCCCATGCCCTAACTCCAGGCGCAGACGGATTAGCGTGCGCCCCATAACGGGTCCGGCTAACACGGTGGTCACGGTTGTGGTCTCGTTCGCTTCCTGCGTTTCCGACAAGTGATAGTCCTCAACCTGGTTCCCATCGACAGAGACGACCACCATGCCCGCGGGAACTACGATCTCAAGCTGACGGACCGGTGCATCCCGCACATCCAACTCCAACTCGGCATCGACAACAAGGTCATCCTCCTTTACTGTCGCCACGAAGCGTCCGGCCACATCGTAACTTGGCACGATATCGTCCACGGAGAGCCGTAGTTGGTAGTGCCTGCCGGCATACGTGTAGAAAAAGGCCTTGCCTTTTGGAATAGGTCGATCCTGTGGATCGCCGGCCTGAACACGAGGAAACACCGCAGCATCGACCTGAGTCAGGCCTGGCGACTGAACAACGACTAATTGAAGAGCACTGTCCGTGCCCACCACCAGGTGGCCGCTCGCCCGGATTCCGCCGGCAGGCTCGATGGCCGGCACGTTGACCTCGGCAGGCAGTTTATCTATGCCGGCTTCGGCGCGTATGCGCAGGCGGTAATCCTTTTCTTGCGGCCGACTCAACTCGACGAGAAGATTGCGTACACCGTCGGCGGCGTCGGCAAGTGTCCAATTGCGGATATGGGCCCCGTCGAGCGCCGTGATGCTCAAGCCGGCCGGGACCGCGAACGTCAACGTCTCGATCTTGCCCTGGGCAACCTGGAAATCGAATAGCGCATCAACGTGCATCAGGCCGGCACGTACGTCCACGATTGTATTGGCTTGACTGGATAGCACCAGCTTGGCATCAGCCAACTCGACCAGAGGCTTCCATCGTACCACAAGTCGCCGCCGTGGTCCAAGGATCGCGCTGATAGTCAGTTGCCCTTGTTCGACCTGACGCTGGACGCGCATGGCGCCCGGCAACTCCACCTCAAGGTCGGGCCGGTCGCTCGTAAGCTGGATGCGACGAACACCCCCAAACGGCACATCGAGACTCGTCTCTCGCCAGGGGCTGTTAGGATCAACCTTGGGCTTTGCCACAAATGCAGCATTGATTTGATGGCGTCCCGCCTTGGCCCAGACTACATAATAAGCCTTTTGCTCCCGGTCGTAGTCGAGCTTGTAATCGGTCTTTACCTGATTGAGTGTCTTCAGCACCGCATTTCCCCGGATCAGCGACATCCGACGGCGAGCCTGCTTCGTCACTGCCTCAAAGCTGAAGCTCAGGGCAAGCTCCTGGCCGTCGATTCGACCGGTGATCGCCACCTCGGCAATCTCAATTCCGGTTGACGGATCGGCGGCAGGTGATACTGTCTCATCGGCCGATACCGTCGCTGCCGACAAAATACAGGTTAGTAGCAAACACGCCATCTTGGATTTCATAATCATATCCTCTAAAAGAGAATCATTGCCGTCTCTCGTAATAGGCTTCCCACAAAAACAACCGCCTTAGCGAGACCGGCATCCGGTTTTTTTGTTTCACTACTATAGATAATACGTATCGATCCGGCCGAGAGCGTGTAAAACACCTGTAAAATATTGAGATCGTGACTAAGGCGACGCAGGCAGGTGCTCGGCTTTGCGAATTTGTTCGGCCAGTTCACGGACGTCACGATCCAGAGGCAGGGCCAGACTAACTTGCTCGGCGACACGGGATACCTCCGTCAGGTTCCCATCTTGTGCGTGTTCCGATTGACGCAGTATCTCGGCAAACTGAGCTGCACAGGCGGCGAGGTAAAATCGGGGGGCACTGGCGACTGTGCGTCTTCGCACGACCGAACTTCTCAATCGGCTGGATATCTCCTCAATCCGGCCTGTTTCGGCGTGACGATACCGCACGAATACGGTGCCCAAATCCTCCTGCCGATCCGCCGAGGGTCGGCCGACCAATTCCAACTCATACAAGGCCGTGGAGCACTGGCCTGAACCAACCTCGCCTGCGTCGATTGTATCGTCGCGGAAACGCTTGTCTTCTATATCCCGGTTCTCGTAGCCGATCAGCCGATAACGCCGCACGCGGTCCGGATTGAAATCCACCTGAATGCGGGCATCCTTAGCCACCGTCTGCAAGGTAGCGGCCAACTGCTCGACGAACACCCTCTGGGCCTGGCCCGCCGAATCGAGAAACACATAACTACCGTCCCCGCGATTGGCGAGGGCCTCCAGGAAGGCGTCGTTGTAGGAACCGTATCCCACTCCCACGCATGTGATGGTGATTCCCTGTTTTCGCTCGGCAGCCACTGCCTTGAGGACCGCCTCGGCTTCGGTCTGGCCGACATTGGCTACGCCGTCGGAGCAGAGTATCACGTGATTGATCTGTTTTGGGGCAAACGCTCGCTGGGCAACAGCATAGCCAAGCTTCAATCCGGCCAAGAGATTCGTGGACCCGGACGGCTGGATAGCGTCGATAGCCCCGCGGATCTTTTTACGCTCCCCCGCCGACGTTGCCTCTATATGCAGGCGGGCTTCATCGGCACAAGTTATCAGAGAAACGCGATCCGCCGCCGAGAGCTTGTCCAACAATAGCCCCAGGGCCTTCTGAACAAGCGGCAGCCGATCAGGCTGTCCCATAGATGCCGAGGCGTCCACGACAAAGATCAAGTGGGCGGCCTTGCGCTGATCGCGCCCGACCGTCCGCGCCTTAACGCCGATCTTGAGCAGAGTCAAATCTTTTCCTTTGCCGGCGAAGGGCGAGCGCGCCGCTTCAGCGTAAACCTTAAATGTCGGATTGGCCCGCTGCGGATACTGGTAGTTGAAGTAGTTGATGAACTCCTCCATCCGCACCGCCCCGGCCGGCGGCAGGAAACCGCCGCGGATGTACCGCCGGCACAGGGTGTACGAAGCCGTGTCAACATCGAGAGCGAAGGTCGATAGAGAATCGCGACCCGCCATGACCCACGGATTAACCGGCACAACCTTGAAACGCGAGGCGGCGGGCAAGTCGGGTCCATCCTCCCCGCCGAGCTTGCCGGTGCGGTCAACTGCTGACTGCCTGGAGGGCCTGTCGATTTCCTCGATCATCTTCTTGACCTTTTCCCGCATGTCCTTGCGACCGAAGACGATTATCTGCCCCTTCTTTCTCGTCGCCTCTATCGAAACTCCCGGCGAAGATTGCATCCCCGGCGAATCCCCGAAACCATCCGCCACGAAATCTTTCACTTGGCGGGGGGCAGCGTATCTGAGGTTTATGATTTCGTACTCCGTTTCAGCCAACTTTCCTTCAGGTTGGGATATCGGCTCCTCAGATCCAGACCGAGGCGACAATTTACGACGAGCCGATCTACTGTCAGTCATCGTTTGCGTGGCTATGCTCGGGTCGTCCGGGTCCGTACCGGCAGGAGCAGGCTTTTTGGCGACAAGATTGATATTTCCGTTGTAAAACCCGCAATCGACCACGAGTGTATCGCCATTTTCCACGTTCTTAGGCTGTAACTTAACCTCGCCTGTTGACGACAGAGATTCCTCCGTGGATTCACTTGTGCCAGCACCTGCCGTTATATCAAGCTTCTGGGGCAACAGCTTTTTAGCTTCTGTCGACGACTCTTTGGCTTTTTTCCCATCAGCATCTCGCCCACCATTTTGCTTCATCACGCCAAAGGAGAAACCCGCAGGAATATACGATTCTGATTCCGTGCGCTCGGCTTTGTCTTCTAGCGCCGACTTTATGTCCTCTAAGCTCTTGGTTGTGCGCTGTGCCTGTTCTTCAGACAATGCACTCTTGCCCCCCTCGCGATGACGAAACAGACTCCCTAATAGAGGCACATCTCCCAGCAACGGTACGCGACCGTTTATCTCCAGCTTGACCGGCTCAGCCGCCTCTAAGCCGTAATCTCTTTCGCCCCCCCGCCCTTTTCTACGAAGCGCTCCAAGCTCATCTACTATCACCACAGGTCTTCCGCGATATTCGGTCGAGGCTGTATCGTGTTTTTCGGCGGCCTTATCGAGCAACGAGGCCACCTCTTCTTTGGAGGCATCGCCCCGCAGGCCATGTTGTGTTGTGCCGAAAATGGCAAACGGCGGTTGAACCTTTTCATGGTCGCGTTTCCCGGCTTCGGCGCCTTGGCCAACCTCCCACCTATCGAAAATACTATAATCCTTGCCGACAGTTTCGCGACTGCCGAAGTTGTCGGACAACGCCTCGCCATCGAAGTCCGTTGCCAGGACCCTCTCGACCTCGCCCTGGGGCTGCAATGGCGAATCAGGCCGATAGGATGGGCCCGATGCGCCGCCGGCCGGTGCCGTCAGGGAACCTGATTCAGGCCCTGTTACTATAGTGAACCCTTCCGGCATTTCTGCAACGAGGTCCAGGTGGCCGTCGTTGAATGTCACGTTCTGGCCGTCGAGGCCCCAATTCGATATGGTCGTACCGGAATCCGTAGATACATCCAGGCCGGTCACGGGCACTGTGCCTGTGTAGGGGCCAAGTGATGTGACGCCTGCTGTAATTCCGGCATGGCCGCCCGCTTTGCCGCCCATTCCGGCATAGCCACCCATCGCGCCTCCGCCATAACCGCCCATGCCGCCCATCATGCCGCCTCCGCCACTAATGCCCATTCCGGAAGATGGCTCACTGCCCGAAGCATTCGCGAAATAGTCATCCTGACTGACGCTTCCCCGCCGGGAGAGCTTTTCGGACAGATCGCCGCCGTGAACCGATAATTGCCCGCCAACAATCCTATCGGCTTCGCCCATTGTATAGAGATTATCATCACCTGAAGCCAACATATTGGTAACGGGCGGCTGGAGGAAATGCGGTCGAGTCTGACCCGCCGGATCGTAGGCATATTTGCTCTTGCTCGAAACGTCCCCGCGGTGAAGCGGTGTGACCTCCGACAATAAGCGGGTCTTTGGGCTGCTTACACTTAAGATGACAAGAGCCGGCAGCAATACGGCTGCGACGACCGCCGCGGCGGCGGCCAGACGTCGCACTGTGAAAATCGTCGGCCCGGTGCTGCGTCGCCCGCCGAGCTTGGCAAGGCTCTTCAAACGCCGCTTTCCCAGGACCGGGGCCGGCCCGTGCTGCAAAGTGTCGGAGGCCACTTTGGCCGCCATGCGCATGTCGGCCAGACGCTCCCGAAGTTCGTCGTCGGTTTGCAGACAGGTCAATAACTCGGCCTTCGATGCCTCGTCAAGATCATCGAAGATGAGTGCCGCCAGCAATTTTTCTGCTCGTTCCCGGTTCATAGCTAACTCCTAACCCGGCCTTCGACCGGAAAGGTCACGCTTTGTTCTCTACGTTCCAACACCCTCATCTACACGACTCCAGCTCTTCGTAATCGTTGCGACAGCTCTGTCAGGCCCTGGTTGAGCCGATAATTAACCATAGAAACCGAAATACCGACCACCTCAGCCACCTGACGTAACGTCATTCCCTGGATGACCTTCAGCAGCACGGCCTGACGCTGCTGGTCGTCGAGTTTGCCCAGTTCGCGCAAGGCTACCTGCCGCGCCTCCCGCCGGAGCACTTCACCCAGGGCGTCCAGTTCATCTGTGGCCCGTTCTTCCGACAATACAGCAGGATCGACAGTAGTCTCCGGAGCGCGTTTCAGCCGTGATCGCCGACGCAGCATATCAATTGTCAAGTTGTGGGCTACACGGAACAGCCACGTCGTAAGGTGCTTAACACTGCCCGACCCATGGCCGGCAACCTGGCGATGCAGTCGCACGAACGCCTCCTGCACGACATCCTCTGCTTCGTGATCGGCCCGGCCTAACATCTGGCCCACATAACGCAGCAGAGGGCTCTGATAATGCGCCACGACCGCCATCAAATCACTGGCGTCCAGTGCTGCTGCGCCTGCACTGGCAATTGCCTTAGAACTCGTTGTGCCGGTGTATTCGTTCATTTGGACGGTTTTTCTGTTCACTGTAAGTATAGACGATGGTTCGGACCAAATTTGCAAGCCTAAATAGAACTTTTTTCATAGCCTTTCCTTCAATACAGCTTGGCGAGTTTCTCGCCTGCCCCGGCACGTATCTAAGCTCCCTCTACTCATCAGTCGTCCGCAACAGTTCGAAAGGAATGGCCATGAAAAAAAGACTATCAAAAAAACAGATGTTCTTCAACAAGGTCAAATTCACAAAAGACGATGATCTTTGCGTCGGCATTGACGTCCATAAGGAATCCTACGTCGCAAAAGGCCTACTGCGACCCGTTGCCATACCCACCGGACAACAAGAACAAGGCCATAACAGCAATGGCAAGACGCTTGGCCATTCACCTTTGGAAAATGCTCTGCGACAATAAACCGTTTACAAATGCTGCATAAGATAATGCTTATTGAAAAGCTGAATTTATATTGCCGTTGACGGATGACCTCATAGCAGCCTGCGGTTTTACCGCAGGTCTTGACCGACAAAAATTGCACTTGACGCAACACTTGCGCTGTATTGTTAGTTGCCTTCTACTGAGACTCGCTTCGGCATTTTCGCGTCGCATTCGCGCAGCCAGGCGTCGAGTTTTTGTTTCAGCTTGGCTGCTTCTTTCGGCATTTGCTTGGCAAGATCGTTCTTTTCGCTCAAGTCTTCGGCGAGGTTAAACAACTCGACCGAATCGTCTTCGTATCGCTCGATCAGCTTGTAGTCGCCCTCGCGGATAGCGCCGCCGAGTCGGTTGGCCCCGTGCCAGGCATAATTGGGATAGTGGAAGTAAATCGCCTTGCGTTTCAGTCGGCTGCCTCCCTTGAGCAGTGGTGTAATACTCTCGCCGTCGATTGTCTTGGTTGGGTCCGTCCGCAGCGCAGCCGCATCCAGCAGAGTGGGATAGAAATCCATACTCACTACCGGTGTTCGGCAGACAGTATTCGATCGCACTACGCCGGGCCATCGCACGATAAGCGGCACCCGGATGCCGCCCTCGTAGAGGTGGCCTTTGCTTGCGCGCAAAGGGCGATTGTCGCTCACGCCGCCGAAGCCGCCGTTGTCCGAGGCGAAGATCACAAGCGTCTGCTCGGCAAGTTTTAGTTCGTCGAGCGCCGTGAAGACACGGCCCATCGCCGCATCCATCGCCTCGATCATCGCGCCGTACCGTGCGTCTTTGAGCCCGGGGCCGAGTCGCTGCTCGTATTTCTCGATCAGATCCTTCGGCGCCTCCATCGGCCAGTGCACCGTGTAATTCCAAAGTGCTGCGAAGAACGGCTCCTCGCGGTGAGCGCGCATGAATTCTATCGTCTCATCGGCCAGGCGGTCGGGTAGGTATTCACCGGTCCGCCGGGGTTTTATGTTGGGGATGCGATACGGATCGAAGTATGTAGGCGGGCCACCGAATGAGCAGCCGCCGACATTAACGTCAAACCCCTGGTATTCGGGTCGAAGGTCCGGCTCATTGGGCCCCTCGGCTGATTTCTTCTTTGCCGAGAGATGCCATTTCCCGAAGAAACCGGTAGCGTAGCCAGCCTCTTTAAGTCGTTCTGCGATTGTCACGTGCTCGAGCGGAAGATAGTCGAGCGTCTCGGCCGAGAGCAGCTTTGTGTTCTTCGGCGCGAAGCTCGCGCGGTCGGGTGCGTGGTTGGTCAGCCCCAGGCGTGCGGGCGACTGGCCCGTCATAATCGACGCGCGCGTAGGCGAGCAGACCGGAGCCGCGGCGTAGAAATCGGTGAACCGCATTCCTTCCGACGCGAGTTTGTCGATATTCGGTGTATCGAGTCGCTCGTTGCCCTGGCAACGCAAGTCCATCCAGCCGAGATCGTCGATCATGATAAGGAGAATATTCGTTCGTCTCTTGGAAGCCGATGCCCTCGCGCCCCCGAACGAGCACCCCGGCAGGGCGGCAGCGGCCGCGCCCAAAGCAAGACCACTTAGAAAATCACGTCTGTTTTGCATACTCACAAACCATCCCTTCAAGCAACAAGGTCCCGAATACACTGGCAATCAAGTATTATACCGTTATCACGCCTTTAATGCCATGCCATGTCGAGTAATCAGCGTCCGAAGGCCCAGGTCGGATCGTCGGAGAGAACCTTTTGGATGTTTGGCAGTTCGGCTTCCAATATCTTGAGCGCTTCCTTGGTCTGCGGGACGTCGTTTCGCACGCCGTTAATCAACACTGGGCGTGCGATGTGCGCGTATGAACTACCGTAGTCGGTCCCTCCAAGGCCCGGCTTCGTGTCGGGAGAAACTACGCGGAATGACTTCTCGAACAGTTCCTTCCAGGTCGTGTAGTAGCGTTTCTTGTCCGCCGTTCGCTCGCCGACGACGAGGAAATACGATGCCCCATACCGAGGGTCGTAATCGTCGGGATTGGTCAGAATACCTACTTCAAGACGCGCAAAATATTCGCGAGGTTTAGCGGCCCGAGCATAGCCGGCGCGGACGGCATGATCGAACGACCAGGCCAGGAAGTTCTATTGCCACGGCGCCAACGTGAGCCACTTTCGCCGCTCCTCCGGCGAGCGCCCCCGAACGTATGCATCGGAAGCCCCGACTGTGTATGTTCCAAGAGGCGTCGCATCTGGCCCGTCAACGAAGCTGCAATAATAGTCCAGGTTGCTCTTGACCTTCGAATCGAAATACTGCTTCTCCGGATGCGAGTCGGGGCATATCTTGGCCGCATCGACGAGTTGTCGCAACGCCCACGCCTCCCCGCGGGTCTGGTCCGGTGCGACAAGCCCTTTTTCCTTCTGGCGGTACGCGGCGTTTTGGACCAGCATGCACCAGTTCGCCCGTGCCTGCTCCGCCAAAAGTTTTTTATCGCATGACAATACAATTATTTGCTTCCGAACACAGCACCGGATTCTCAGGATGAACGCAGAAGAAAAAAGGCTAAACAACTGTCATTGCGAGCACCTCACCGCATTCTAAGGAGGCATGCAAAAGAAAATGAATCCAAAGAACGGTCATTGCGAGGAGGCCGAAGGCCGACGCGGCAATTTATGCCTTCGGTATCTCCAACCCCTCGCACTAAAAACCGTCCATCTTCTTCCGAGACATCATCCTCACCCGCCGCCTCTGATTGCCTCCAGCGCCATGGCGACCGGCTGGGCCAGTGCTTTATTGCCGGCCAGAGCCTTGAGTTTTTCGACGGTTTCTCTGCCGCCGAACGACTGGAGTTCCTGAATCAGATAGGCCTGGACGCCCTTGGGTCGGTCGCCGCCGAGTTGCGATGCGAGCGTGGCGCCGAACCGTCGGCGGCCCCTTCTGTCGTTGATATTGCAGACGTGCAGCCCGAGGCAGTGCAGGGCGTAATGGGCCTTGACGTCGTCGCCCTTACCCGGCTCGACCAGCATGTCGATAACGCCGAGAATGTTTTCTCGCCCGCCTTTATGGATTTCGGCTATGGCGCCCTCGATTTTGTCTTTATCTATATCCGCGCAGTACATACCCTTGCCGTCCGGTTCGGGCATTCTACCGACGAGTTCGGCAAGTTTCTCTGATGCTTTTGCCATGATTATATTCCTTTCTTGCAGCAATACTCCGGTTGCGGTTCTCACAGATGCCAGGGCGCTCTCATCGGGATATTGACAAGGCGATTCGCCTCTTCGTTCCCGATGATTTGCTCCTTAACCGGATCGTAACGCAGTTTTCGCCCGGTCCTGATGGCCATATTCGCCAGGTGCATAAGCGTAGCGGAATGATGGGCGGCCTCGGCGTGTCCACCGGGCTCCTTGCGCGTACGCACGGCCTCCGGAAAGCTCACCAGCGGCTTGGGATCAGGCATATCTTTGATCTTCCGCTGGTCCGCTTCGCTCAGATCGCTCAGGCTGACGCCTCGATCCTCTTTGCGGTCGTATGGTTTGCCCCATTCGTTACTCTCGAACGTGAACGTCAGCCCATCGGCATATTTCAACTCGACCCACCCCCACATTGCGCATGCCTCAGGATGCGCTGGCGGGGCGTATGCTTCGATTTCGACGGGGCTCGTATAGTCCTTCGCAAACTCCCACTGCACAGGGTCGTAATGATGCTGCCCCATGTCCGTCAATCCGCCTCCTTCGTAGTCCCAGTATCCGCGGTGACTGCCGCCGAAGCGGTGCGGATGGTAGGGCCTTAGCGGCGACGGCCCGCAGTACATATCCCAGTCGAGGCTGTCGGGTATGGGGTGCGGCTGGGCGTTGACGATTCCGCTCCACTGCTGGACTTTCAAGCCGCCTCGTTTCCTGTGCACGGCTTTGCAGTTCTTCAGCAGGCCGCTTGCCATAATCTTGTGCGTCAGGATTTTATTCTTATCCTTGCTCGCCCCGAACCTGCCATACGTTCCCACCTGGAAGATGCGTTTATAGCGTTTCGCGGCGTTGACGATGGCTCGCCCTTCGGCGATGAATCGCGTCATCGGCTTTTCGCAAAGAACATCCTTGCCCGCCTCCATCGCAGCGATCGAAATAAGCGCATGCCAGTGAGGCGGAGTCGCGATCGCTACCATATCGATATCTTTGCGTTCGAGGAGACGACGAAAGTCGGAGTAAATCGTCTTGTTGTCGGCCTTCTTGAGAAACTTGACGTCGCAGATAGCCAGTTTTTCGACGTTCGGCCCCAGCCCCCCAAAAGTCCCGTTACCCCGGCCGCCGCAGCCGATCAATGCCGCCCCGAATTTTTCGCTCGGCGCCGTATTGCCGGCGCCCCCGAGGACATGCCTCGGCACAATAGTAAAAGCCGCCGCTGCACCGAGCGAACCCTTGATAAAACCGCGGCGAGTAACTCTTTTGCCTTCTGCCATAGTAAGGCCTCCTTCATTCAAAAATAGATTATTGTACAATCCAGGAACCGCCATGAGCCGTTGACATGCAACCATTCCGGAACATAATGTTTTGTCACAGTTGATTTTAGGGCCCGTCATTGCGAGGAGGGCACAGCCCGACGCGGCAATCTCATACCCCTCGAAGAATCCAGGGCACTCGCCCCATGGGAGCCTCACAATGACGCCCACAGGTTCAATCTTGACAGGGTGCTAATCTTCTTTTAACAACAGCGGCCAACCCGGCACCGCCAATACGCCACAATTCTACCAAAACACCAAAACCATTACAACCCGCCAAAAAAACATTTCTCCCAAACTCCCCGCTTACCCCCGGTCCGCCTATGGCGGATGGCCGGGGCGCCCAATATCGCCTGCAACGCAGGCGAACCACTTCACCATGCAAAATTCCTTGTTCGATATTCGATATTCAAATTCCATTCCCTCTGTCCTTACCCATGAAGTATTTCAGAGAGCCGTTTTTTATAGAGCAAATTCTATTACTTGTTGGTTGCGGCCAAAGGCCGCGCCAGGCAAATCCGTGGTTAATCTCTTCTTCGTGCCTTAGTGCCTTAGCTCGACTTTTGCCATTTTTTAAGCGGCTAAATGACGTATAGAAATAACATTGTGGAAAACAAAAGACTCCTGCCGATGTTGATTATGAACAGTTATGACATCGGAAAGGAGTCTCTTATGCCTAATATTCCATCGGCAGCAGAATCGCTTTTCATGAGTTTTTCTATAGCATTTACGCAGCCAACTTTTCAGCGAATTCTTCCGCTGGCTATTGGAGCGATTCTCACAACGGGCCGCCGAACCGTCACAGGGGTGCTCTGGATAATGCGAGGCCTGGTCGCCGGGCATTCCAGCACCTATCACCGGGTTTTCTCTCGTGCAGTCTGGTCGCTGTGGCCTTTGGGCAAAATCTTGGCTGGGGCGATCCTGCGTCAAATTCCACCTGATGAACCGGTCCTGGTCCTTAGCCTCCGACAGATTGTCAGTTGGTTCACATCTCGCCAGCCTATCGAAACAACCTTTCAGGAAGTGCGGGCTCATTTGGGTTTTGAAACGCCCCGACAGTATGTGGCCAAGTCGGTTTTGCGTACAGCCCCGTGCCTGCTTGGGTTGTTCAGCATAATCTGCCTTATCTTCGCTAAACATGTACGAGGTCATCGTATTCGGATACGAAACACACAATGGTACGTTAAAGCTGAGCCGACCTTCTCGGATGTCATTGCAACCGTACGGCGATTGTTTTGGCAAGAGACTATTTTTGAAAAGGCTTCTCATCATAAAGGTCTTAAAAAACTACCACCAAAATTAAGGAACATGCTGCTGGATTATCTCAGCCAAGCAGCGTGATCATATAAAGTGGCAAAAGTCGAGCTAAGGGGTTCTAACAAAACCTGACTTCAAGATGACGAATCGCTTCGCCCCGTGGGGGCGAGGCGAGACTGTTTGAGTAGTTTCCTCGGCTGCGCTCGGAATGTCTATTCGCGTCTTGTTAGAGTGTCTTGTGAAGAACACCGGGGGTTCGGCGC
>JAUVXL010000349.1 GCA_030603595.1 Sedimentisphaerales bacterium
CGGCGTGGTGGTAGAACTGGTGCTGTTTTGCCAGTTCTATAAGGACGATATGTGGCGGCTTAGCCCGATGAATGCGTTAAACAATGTCAACGGCATTGGCGTGATGAAGCGAACGGAAGCCTACACCCTCAAGAATCCGAAGCTTCTGGCTGTGCAGGATGCAATGGTGCGGAAAATTGTCGAGGAGTTAAAGGACTTCGACAACTTGTATTACGAGATATGTAACGAGCCGTACTTCGGGGGAGTGACGCCGGATTGGCAGGCGCACATTGCACAGACTATCGTCGATGCGGAGAAGAAGCTGGGCGTAAAACATCTGATCGCTCAGAATATCGCGAATAAGGGCAAGAAGGTGGACAAGCCCAACCCAAACGTCTCGATTTTGAACTTCCATTACGCCAAACCCCCTACCACCGTCGGGGAGAACTATGGCTTGAGCCGGGTAATCGGCGACGATGAGACGGGGTTTGCCGGCAGCGAACCGAAGGCGTACCGTTTGGAGGCATGGGACTTCATTATTGCGGGAGGCGGCGTCTTCGATAATCTCGACTATTCGTTTGCGGTCGGTCACGAGGACGGGACGAATAAAATCGATGCGCCGGGGGGCGGCGGACCGGTATTCTGGAAGCAGATGGAGATTTTGCGAGAATTCATAACCGGCTTCGATTTCATCAAGATGCACCCCGACAATTCGGTTATCAAGGGCGGTGTGCCCGCGAAGGCCACGGCCAGGGCGTTGGCCCAAACGGGCAGGGCATACGCTATTTACGTCAACGGCGGCAGTGAGGCGAGATTGATTGTGGAACTGCCCAAGGGCAAGTATATAGTCGAATGGGTGAATACCAAGACAGGGCAGGTCGGTAAAAAGGAGAGATTCGAGCACGATGGCGGCAAGCGGACTATAGGCTCACCCAAATACACAGATGACATCGCTCTGCGGATTCTGAACTCGCAAAGCAGCAAGGGGTCGGTGACTTTCATCGGTGATTTTGAGACGGGGGATTTGAAGGGCTGGACGGTATCGGGCAATGCGCCGGGAATTACGACCAAGCCGGTTCGAGGGGGGAAGTATGCGATGAAGACTTCGCTGGATCGTCATAAGGACAAGGTCGCGTATCGAACGGAAGTGAGCGGGCCGGGCAGCGACGCGGGCAAAGAGTATTGGTACGGATTCAGCATCTTTCTGCCCGATGATTATGATATTGATAATATCTGGGAGATCGTGGCACAATGGCACGGGGTTCCGGATTTCGACAAAGGGGAGGATTGGCGCAATCCGGTCATGGCGCTTTCCACCAACGGCGGAAAATGGGGGCTGGTCACTCGGTGGGACGCCAAGGTCAACACGTTCGAGGGCGGCAAGAGAAAGTACGGAGGGACGAAGACTTACGATTTGGGCAAGCACCGCAAAGACGTGTGGACGGATTGGGTGGTCCACGTTAAGTGGTCATATCAGGCCGATGGGCTGCTGGAGGTATGGCGGGACGGCAAGAAGGTCGTTACGCAAAAAGGCCCGAATGCGTTTAACGATAAAAAGGGGCCCTACTTCAAGATGGGACTCTACAAGGGTTGGAAGGACCCCAAGAGGGACAGCGATGCGGTTAGCAGCAGGCTGCTCTATCACGATGAGTTCCGGATGGCCGGGGCGGGCGGACGCTACGAGGACGTCGCGCCCGGGGGCGGCCGAAAATAAGGATGGCGGGGATGCTCAGATTTGAGGGCGATGGGGGGTGCTTTCGGGGATTGTGCGGAATTGGTCTTGAGTCCTGCGTGTTTAGCCTGTAGTCTATTTGGCTATGGATCCTATACAGCGGAAACTGGGGCTTATCGATAAGCAGCTTGCCGGCGGAGATTTCCACAAACGAATCATAACCACTGCTCCGCTTGTTTTCGTTGTGGTCGGTTTGATAGTTGGTATTGTGCTGCAAGAGGTTCTGCGCAGGCTCGGAGGTGACAATTCGCGGTTCCTATGGATGTGGGTCTCGCTGCTGGGCCTGTGTGGCGCCAGTGCAATCGTGCTTTTTGCGCTTCAAAAAGGAGGCTCCCGGCCCGAGGCCGCCGCATATATGGCTCTTGTTTGCTTTGCGTGCATCGGAGCAATTCGGATGATAAGCTTCAGTCAACTTAAGGGGAACGATATTGACAACTTGGTTGGCGGGAAAAGAGGATGGGCCGCAGAGAGCACAGAGAAAAGAATAAATGTGGATTCCCGCTTGCGCGGGAATGACA
>JAUVXL010000150.1 GCA_030603595.1 Sedimentisphaerales bacterium
AAATGGAATAGGAATATTTGTCTTTGCAGCACCATTGTCCCGACGTCGGTGACAAGAGGCGTCATTATGAAATCGCATTGATTTTCATTTTAGGCGGGTATAATAGCGGTTTGGAGGAGTATCCACAAACCTTTTTTTTATTTTTTTTGGCCGAAAACGGGCATTAGCCGCGAAAAAGCACAAAAGGTCCCAAAAGCAAGAAGGATGGCGATATACAGCCGTAAAGCGGATCCAGACGCGAAAAAGGACAAAGGTGCGAGAAATACTATTTGCAAAAAGGGCCGCCCCCGGGCCCCGGCAAGAGATGCAAAGATGTGGTGGGCGGCTCCTCTGAGACATTTTTGCTATTTGATTGGTTGTACTGTGAATTTTAGGGTTTGTGGTTTGTTGCCGGGGATTGTGTATTGGGGGTGAGTTCGGGCTCCCCAGGAATTGTCTCCTCCTACGCCGTGGAGCTTTGAGTCGATGAAGACGGTTGTGAAATGGCGGTAGGGCAGTTCGTAATCGTGGGCGGCTTGTTCGAGGTCGGTCAGGGTGTAGGGCCAGGCGCTGAAGCTGAGAGGCTTGTCGAGCATTGAGATTTTCAGGCCGCGGCCTTGCGCGTCGGTTATCTCGAACCAGCGGGTGTCTGTGCGGTTGCCGGTGTCCTGGGAACGGATGTATGGGAAGACCATCTGAGCGACGGTCTTTTCGTAGATTGCTATTTCTGCGCCTGTTTTTCGGTCCTGGTATGATTCGTGCGGTCCTCGACCATACCATTTTACGCTGCTGTATTGCTGCGGGAGGGCAAATGTCATTCCGAAGCGTGGGAACTGCGGGGCCTTTTTAGCGGGGTCGGGCTTGTATTCGGCGGTGACGAGGATTCTGCCTGAGCCGAAAACGTCGTAGGTGATTTTATAGTCGGCGTCGTTTACGGGGAGCTTTATGTGAGCAGTGATGCGGACGTGGGCGGCACTGATCTGGTCGGTGTTTACGGATGTGACTTTTCGCTTTGCACCGGCGTCGAACCATTTGCCCATTCGTCCTCGGTAGTTGTTGCGCATTTGGTTGTCGTTGGGGACTTTCCAGAAGTTGGGGACGAGGGGTTCGTGGATGAATTCGCGGCGGCCAAATCTTATCGAGACGATCGCGGCGGTATCGGTATCGACGATCACCCGGAAGTCTTCGCCGTGTATCGAGCAGGCGTTCTCTGCCTCGCCGATTCTGAGTTTATCCAAGCCGGGGGCAGGCAGTATGGGCTTGAGTTGACCAAGGGCAATCTGGTCCCATGCAACGATGTGGCCTTTCGGCGCCCAGGCGGTGTCTTCGGAGAGGGTGAAGTTGATGGTCAAGAGTCCTTCGCCCGGCTGTGCAGTGGCTTGGAACGGAATGCGGAGGTCCATCCCCTCTTGTGGGGCCAGGTCGATTTGGCCGAGCGAGCCGGATTGTGTTTCGCGGCCGTTTGTGCGGAGGGTCCAGGTGCATTCGAATTGGTTGAGGTTGGCGAAGAAGTTCTTGTTGAAGACCCTGACTTTGCCTGTAGTCAGGTCGAGGGGGGTGACGCGGACGTTTTGATAGACTTTTTTTACTTCCCAGAGGTGAGGGTTTGGTTTTCGGTCGGGCTGGATTAGGCCGTTGCAGCAGAAGTTCTCGTCGTTGGGCACGTCGCCGAAGTCGCCGCCATAAGCGATGAAGCGTTTTGCGTTTCGCGGGTTTGGCAGTGGGGCGTAGCCGGTGATTTTGGTCAGGTCCATATCGAGTAGGAGGCCTTCGGGTGATCTGGATGCAGGGTCGGCGACTTCTTTGGGGGTCAGGGGGCGGTTGTATATTCTTGCCCTGCGGATTGGCAGGGCGGCGACTCGGCTTGGGATTTCGGAGTTGCGGCCTATGTTTACTGGGTGTTGGCTGGGGTCTATCTTGCCGCCGGGGAGGTTGTGTTCTATGATTTGCTCGCCGTTGACATAGACTCGCATCTTTGAGCCGTCGTAAACGCCGGTGATGCGGTTCCAGCCGTTAGTCAGCTTTGTTTCGCTGTATGAATGTGTACGGGCGGAGACCCAGTTGTCCTTGTGGAGGACGAACGCGATGCCGCCGGAGTCGAGGCGGAGGAGATATTGGTGGTCGCCCTTGGAGATCAGGGGGGTGTAATCGCCTGGTGAGCGGTTTCCCTTTACTTCTGCTTCGAGGGTTAGGGGGCCGGTTAGGTCGAGGGATTTGGCGTCTTTTAGTGCGACGGTGCCGGTTAGGCCATCGCTGTCGATTTTGCCGGTTACGACAAGGCCTTCGATGTTGCGGGGGTGGTCTGATACTTTTGGGATGCTGCCTGTGGGGACGGGTTTGTATAGGCCCTGATCCACCCAGTCCCAGATTGAGCCGCCCTGAAGGGCGGGGTATTCTTCGATTGCGTTCCAGTAGTCCTGGAGGTTGCCGACGCTGTTGCCCATTGCGTGTGCGTATTCGCACATTATCAGTGGGCGGGAGGGGTTCTCTTTTGCATATCTGACGATTCCCTGTATGGAGGGGTACATCCAGCAGACGATGTCTGTGTTTGGGCCTGTGCCTGCTCGTTCGTAGTGGACGGGGCGGGAGGGGTCTCGTTTTTTGATGAAATCGTAGGCGGCTTTGAAGTTCACGCCATCGCCTGCTTCGTTGCCCATGGACCATATTATAATTGAGGGGTGGTTCTTATCTCGTTCGACCATGCTTCGGATTCGGTCGAGGTGGGCGTCTTTCCACTTCGGGTCTTTGGCGAGGGATTGGCCGCCGTAGCCCATTCCGTGTGATTCGATGTTTGCTTCGTCGATAACGTATAGGCCGAAGCGGTCGCAGAGGTCGTACCAGCGCGGGTCGTCGGGGTAGTGGCTGGTGCGGACTGTGTTTATGTTGAACTGCTTCATCAAGGTGATGTCGCGGATCATCGATTCGAGGGAGAGGGCATGGCCGGTTTCGGGGTCGTGCTCGTGGCGGTTTACGCCTTTGATGAGGATTGGTTGGCCGTTGACGAGGAGTTGGGCGTTTTTGATTTCTACTTTGCGAAAGCCTATGTTGTGGCTGACGGCTTCGATTGTCTTGCCGGCGGAGTCGGTTAGGGTTAGGACGAGCTTGTATAGGTTGGGTGTTTCAGCGGTCCATTTGGCGGGGTTTTTCAGTGTGAGGGTGGGGACTATTTGCGTGGTGCGGTTGGGGCGCATTGTGATTTCGTCGGTTGTGACGGAGGCGACCTCGTTTTCGGCGGCGTCGAATAGCTGCATTTTAAGGCCGATTTCAGCGTGGTTGCTGCTGTAGTTTATAATTTCGGTTTCGACGGAGATTGAGGCGTCTCGGTATTTCTCGTCGAGTTCTGTTTTTACGAAGAAGTCTCTGATGTGGAATTCGGTGGTGGAGAAGATGCGGACGTTGCGGAAGATTCCACTTAGCCGCCAGAAGTCCTGGTCTTCGAGGTAGCTGCCGTCGCAGTATTGATAGACTTCGGCTGCGAGGAGGTTTTTGCCTTGTTTGACGTGTTCGGTGATGTTGAAGATTGCGGGGGTGCGGGAGCCCTGGCTGTAGCCGATCTTCTCGCCGTTGATCCAGAGATAGAAGGCGGAATCGACGCCGGCGAATTCGATGAAGACCTGGCGGCTCTTCCAGGTTTCGGACATCTCGAAAGTTGTTCGATAAGAGCCGATCTGGTTTCGCGTTTCGTAGTTGGTGAAGTTCCTCGGAGGCTCGCCCATTACGCGGGGCGGGTCCTTTTTGAATGGGTAGGTCATGTTGACGTAGAGGGGGATTCCGTAGCCGTGCATCTGCCAGTTGCTTGGGACGGGGATCGTTTTCCATGAGGAATCGTTGTAGCGGAGCTTGTAGAAGTCTTGGGGTCGGTCGGCCGGATTCGGGGACCAGTGGAATTTCCAGTCGCCGTTTAGCGAGCGGGAATATGGCGATGCAGCATATAAGTGTATGCGTATATACTTATCGGCTGCGGTATGAGATGAGGTTTGGGGGTAGGGGGCCATGGTCGAGCAGGGGGGCTCCTTGCCGATGTCGAATACGGCCTGGTTCTCCCAGTCCGGGGGCTCGGCGGCGGGGGCGGTTGCGCTTACAGTGAAGAGCAATAGGAGTGCTGCTGCGGCGGTCTTGATTATTGCGTTCATTAGTTCGGTTCTCCTTGCTATGCGGCCGATTGTTTTGTTCATGCCGTTACGGGAGATTTTAGCGTTAATCGCAGGGAGGGCAAGCCCTACTTGAAAAGTAAGTTGAGCAATGTTGATTCCTGAGAAATAGGTACAGAAACCAAGCTCAAACATACCGTGTAAATTGTAGCACAAAACGACCTGGAATGCAATGAACAATCGGTAAATCTTAAGAAACTTGCAAATGATAGGCGGGAAGATGGCTCAGAAAAGACCTTTATGCCTGTAACAGCCGTTTTTTCGTACGGAGGCAGCCTATCAGCATTTTCTCCTTGACATATGACCCTTTGAATAGGTACACTAAATCTATTGAGTTTGAAGCTGTTGGGCAGTGAGATACGAGCGGGGAAATATGGACGAGGTGTGAGAAAACAGGAGTAGTGGTGATGAAACTCTTCAAAATGCAAGTCTTATTGGCGCTGGTTGTGCTGTGGGCGGGCGGGGTGGCTCAAGCTAACTGGGTTACACTTGATTTTCCAGGAGCAACAAGAACACAAGCGTTCGGCATCGCCAACAATAAGGTTGTTGGCTGTTGGTATGACACTTCAGAGAGGCCACACGCCTTTCTTTATGACGGGGAAGCGTGGAGTGTTCTGGATGCCCCTGGGGCCGATGAAACGTATGCAATGAATATCGATAATGGTATGGTCTTAGGCAGGTATGACGTTTCTACCGATAGTCATGGCTTTCTTTACGATGGTTCGAACTGGACGACGTTCGACTTTCCAGGCGCAACATCCACTTATGCGTATGGTCTTGATGGGGAAAGTGTTGTGGGGTCGTATTCTGGCGATGATGGTTTCCATGGTTTCCTTTACGAGAACGGACTTTGGACCACCCTCGACGTACCTGGAACTGATAGGACTTTTATCACAGGTATCGAAGATCGAAGCATGGTGGGCGGTTACAAAGACGATTTGGCCTGGCATGCCTTTCTCTACGATGGGTCTGGCTGGACCACACTGGATATGCCCGGCGCAAACATTACGTTCGCATCCGGTATCAATGGCGACAACATTGTCGGACGTGGCAGCTTTTCCGGATCTTATCGCGGGTTCTTGTACGACGGGGTCAGTTGGACTACGCTCAATTTCCCAGGCGCTTTTGATACAAGGGCATCCGGTATTGATGGCAACAAGATTGTCGGTTGGTATGGGGATTCATCAGGAGCCACCCACGGCTTCGTCTACACAATTCCCGAACCGGCCACGCTCTTACTCCTCGGCTTCGGCGGTTTGGGGTTGGCGCGCAGGCGCAGAGACTACTGAGGCGAAGGGCTATTCCTTGATCATAACCTGGCCTGGCCTGAGAAACTTGCCCATATGTCTGAATATGCGTTCAGGTTCTCTAATGATGTCAATCTGGGGCTGAACAATCTCATGTGGGATTTAGGATTCTGCTGAGGATTCTTCGTTCAAGGGTTAGGAGATTGCCGCGTCGCTGCGCTCCTCGCAATGACGGCGAATGAGCGCAGGGAGACGGGCGATTGCGCGTACTGACCCCACGTGAAACGTGGGGCTAAATGGGGTGGGAGGCGAGGGCAAGATGCCCTCGATACGCGCGGGCGGGACGCCCGCGACACTTTAGGTTACATTGCCATGCCGCCATCTATGCACAATATCTGGCCTGTTATGTATCCCGCTTCATCTGAAGCGAAAAAGGCAGCCGCCTTCGCTATGTCTTCTATTGTTCCGAATTTTCTCATTGGTATTAGCTGCTTTGCTCCCTCTTTTACCGGGTCCGGGAGCTTGTCTGTCATGTCGGAGACGATGAAGCCGGGGGCGAGGCAGTTTGCTGTTATGTTCTTCTTGGCGAGCTCGCGTGCTACTGTTTTCGAGAGGCCTATTAGTCCTGCTTTGCTTGCTGCGTAGTTTGCTTGGCCTGCGTTGCCCATTACTCCTGAAACGGAGCTGAGCGAGATAATTCGGCCGAACTTGTTGCGGACCATTGACCTTGATGCGGCGCGAATGGCGACGAATGCGGCTTTGAGGTTTACTTCTATTACCTTGTCGAAGTCCTCGTCGGACATTCTCATCATCAGGCCGTCGCGTGTAATGCCGGCGTTGTTTACGAGGATGCCGATGCCGCCGTGCTCTTCGGCGAGTGCTTCGAGGGTCTCGGTGAACTTCTCGGTGTCCGTGATATCGACGACTTTGGTTATTACGGTGAAGCCGGCTTCTTTTACTACGGATTCAAGCTCTGCGAGAAGGTCGGCGTTTATGTCGAGGCCTGCGACGATTCGGCCCTGCTTTAGCAGCTCGAGTACGATGGCGCGGCCTATGCCCCTGGCGGCGCCGGTTACTACTGCGAGTCTTTTTTCTGACATTCGATATCCTCCATGATTTTCGCGCTGGATTTAGCGTATTGAGCGTCTCGTATTTCGAAATGGGTATCCTGCAGAAGTTTGTTCAGGGCTTCGGCGGTGCTTAGATTGGTTACTTTGGCCTTTCTCTTGATTCTTCGCATAAGTCCTGTGAGGACTCGGCCGGGGCCTATTTCGTAGAAATCTTCGACACCATCGGCGAGGAGGCGCTCGACGCATTTTTGCCATAGTATCGGGCGGGTCAATTGCAGTGCGAGGCCTTCGGCGATTGCCCGGGTGCTATCGTAGTATTCGGCGTTGACATTTGCGATGGTCTTGACGCCGTCCGGTTCGACGATTTGGACGTTGGCGAGGGCCTGCGTGAGCGATTCTGCGGCGGTCGCCATCATCTCAGTATGGAATGCGCCTGCGACTGCGAGTGGTATTGCTTTTATTGCGTCGTATTTGGGGGCGAGTTGTTCGGCCCTTCTGCAGGGGGCCTTTGCTCCACTGAGGACGACCTGTCCCGGACAATTGAAATTGACCGGTTCGAGTAATTCGCCCTGTCGCGCTTCTGCGCAGAGGCGGGCGATTTTCTCGTCGTCGAGGCCCATAATGCTGACCATAGCTCCGTCTGTGGCGTCTGCGGCGGCCTGCATCGCCCGGCCTCGCTTGTAAACGAGGGTCAAGGCGTTTTCGAAAGTCAGCAGGCCCGCAGCGTAGAGTGCGGTGTATTCGCCGAGGCTCATGCCTGCGGTTACGTCGGGCTGCAAATCTTTGGCCGCGGCGCTCCTTTTGAGGGCCTCCAATATTGCCGCTGAGGTTGCGAAGATTGCGGGCTGCGAGATAGTTGTGGTGTTCAACTTCTCGGCTGGGCCTTCGAAGCAGAGCCTGGTCAGGTCGAATCCGAGGATGTCATTTGCTTTTTGGAAAATCCCTGCCGCTACCGGGAAGGCCCGTGCGATGTCGGCGCCCATCCCCACGAACTGAGCGCCTTGTCCCGGAAAAAGATAAGCGGTTTTCATTATCGTTCCTTATTTTTTCGCATTGCGTTACGGCCATCCCCAAGCCCTACGGGCTTGAGGCTGCCACCCGGCTCGGCGTATGTTGTATTGCGTTGTTGTTTTTAGAATTCTATTACGTTTGCCGCCCAGGTCAGTCCTGCACCGAAGGCGACGAGTATGATTATGTCACCTCGTTCTATTTTGCCCGTTCTTGCACATTCGTCGAGGGCGATGGGTATTGATGCTGCCGAGGTGTTTCCGTATTTGTTGATATTCATATAGACCTTTTCGTCAGGCAGTTTCAATCTTTTCGCGGCGGACTCGATGATCCTTGCATTCATTTGATGGGGGATGACCATTTTGACGTCATCCATTGTCAGACCGCATCGGTCGAAACATTCGTTGACGGCTTCGACGATTCTTCGGATGGCCTGCTGATAGACTTCTCTGCCTTTTATTTCCATGTAGATTTTGTCGGGGTCGTCCAATTCCTTGTCTGAGGGGTATCTTGAGCCGAATGCCTGGCAATTGAGAGCTTGCCATCTTTCACCTTCCGAATAGTTGGTGCTGAAGATGATTCCTCGGCGAGAGTCGTCGGCCCTTTGCAGAACTACGGCTCCGGCGCCGTCGCCGAAGAGTATGCAGCTTGTTCTGTCCTTCCAATTGGTGATCTTGGTTAGAGTTTCCGCTCCGATGACAAGCGCGTTTTCCATACAGCCTGTTTCCATGAACTGCTGGACTATGGAGAGGGCATAGAGGAATCCACTGCAGGCTGCGGCCAAATCGAATACCCATGCGTTCTTTGCTCCGATGGCCCGCTGAACGAACGATGCGGTCGAAGGGAAGACCATCTCAGGCGTTATGGTGGCTACGATAATGAGGTCGAGGTCCTTGGCTTTGAGCTTTACCGTCTTCAGGGCCTTCTTTGCGGCCTCGGTTGCGAGCAGTGCGGTTGTTTCTTCGTCGGTTGTGATGTGCCGAGTCTTGATTCCTGTGCGCGTTGCGATCCACTCGTCGGTCGTATCGACTATTTCAGAAAGGTCGTCATTGGTCAGAATCTTCTCCGGCACATAAGCGCCGTAACCGGCAATGATCGCGTGATATGGAGAAGTACAAGGATCAGTCGGTTTGCCCATTAGGTGTCCTCACAGAGGTTTCAGAGAGGTATTCGACGATCTTGCCGTTTATGTTCTCGTTGTTACACTTCTTTGCAGCAAGGATTGCGTTTTTTATAGTCCTTGCCTTGCTTGACCCGTGACAGATCAGTGCGGTGCCGTTGATGCCGAGCAGGGGTGCTCCACCGTACTCATTGTAATCATATTTCTTGTAGATTCTTTCCATAATTGGCTTGAACTTCATTGCCAGGCGGAGCTTCTCTTCGAGCAACTCGTGTTTTATGGCTTTGAAAAGCCCGTCAACGAGACCTTCGGTTAGCTTTAGTATTACGTTTCCAACGAATCCTTCGCAGACGGCGACGTCGCAAACACCGTTGAAGATGTCCCTTCCTTCGATATTTCCGACGAAATTAACTTTCTTGTCTGATTTTATGAATTCTCTCGCCTTCTTCACGACCTCGTTGCCTTTTGCGTCTTCGGCGCCAATGCTCATAAGGCCGACGCGCGGGCTTTGTATTCCAAGGAGGTTCTTTGAATATATTCCGGCCATGACTGCGTATTGATAGATGTTGATCGGCTTGCAGGCGATGTTTGCTCCGACATCGCATATCGTTACGGGCCCCTCGAAGGTTGGGAATACGACTGCTATTCCCGGGCGATTAACGCCGGGCAGAGTCCTGACTCTCATCTGCAGAGCGGCAACACATGCTCCGGTGTTGCCGGCGGAGATCACCGCGTCTGCACGGTCCCTCTTGGCCAACTTTGCAGCGATGGAGATTGAGCTTTTGGGCTTCTTGCGCAGAGACTCGACCGGCGGCTCGTCCATTCCTATCCGGTCCGGGGCGTGCTCGATGACGATCGTGGTTCCCCGCGATTTTTGTGATGGCAAGCGAGGTTCAACGACATCCTGTGGTCCGACGAGAATCAACTGGTCGTCTTCAGCGAGGAATTCTATCGATTCAAGCGCGCCGGCGATGATTTCGTCCGGTGCGTTGTCTCCACCCATTGCATCTATAGCGATACGCATCGGTTACTTGCTCTCCTCCTTGGCGAGGTCCAGGGTGATGTTGGGATTGACGTATCCGCAGTTATCACAGGCTGCGTGCGGCAGCTTTGCCTGGCTGCATTTGGGGCAGAGCGAGTAGTTTGTGGCTTTTAGCCGATGGTGGCTTCGCCTCGTTCTTGTTCTTGTCTTACTGGTCTTTTTCGACGGTAGCATTATGCACTACTCCATATATTCTGTTCAAACAGTGAAAGGGAATACCCAGAAAGTAGCGAAATGTATCGAATTAGCGGCGTGTTGTCAAGGGAAATTTGTGGTAATTGCGTTTGTCGGAGGTCTATGTTGCGTTTTCGAGCGGAAAAGGCCGGGTAATGAGTCGTGAACGATGATGATGTCCATGCCTGCGAAGGCCCCGCAGGTGTCAAAGAGGTCGCCGTCGATCTTGAATTCGTAGTCCGGACCGAAGTTGCCCCTGAAGGTCTGAAAGGGCCATAACTCGAAACGCAGCAAGCCCTTGCGTGGTTAATAGGCAAGGGCTTGCTGTCTGGAATTGACAAGGATGAAGGACAACTTTTCCGGTTTAACGGGTACTTATCGACTGGACGCCGTCGGTTTTGTTCGTTTTCGGAGCAGTGCCAGTGAGCCGAACCCCAGGAGGGCAATACTTGCCGGCTCAGGGACAGGACCGTTAACCTCTATGTAAACATGGTTCTTTCCGATTTTGTTTGGCGAATCGTGGACGACGGGTATAGCCAAGTCGCCGAAGCCGTTGTCTTGGAAAATGGCTCCGTCAATCAGGAACTCGTATGTGACGTCGAAGACCCAGTCGGAATAAGCAGGGTCCGCAGTGACGTAGTCGTTGTCAGCGACGGGAGAGTCTTCGGTCAGTACGTGGCCGAGTGTGTTGAAGTTGTAGTCGAGACTTGTGCCCCAGGCTAAGATGCTGCTCGCCGAGCCGGTGTTCATTTTGCCGTCACCACCAGAGACTCCGAGCGACGCATAACCGCTTGATGCAGAGGAACTCTCGGAGATGTAGTCCACAACGAAGTCAAGCAGTATGTTGTCGTCGGCGTCGGTAATGGTGAACTGTGCCTTGTCGGAGCCGGTAAGGTCCTTGAAGTTGTGGTTCTTTCCGCTTGGCGCGCTGCTTCCCCAGCCGATGGAATTGTCGCCGTAGCTGTTATCTA
>JAUVXL010000126.1 GCA_030603595.1 Sedimentisphaerales bacterium
GCGTCTTTGTGCTGGATGGGGCTATGGGGACGCAGTTGTTCGCGTGCCGAATCGAGGTCGGCGTGTGCAATGAGTATTTGAATGTGCAATCGCCGGATGTCGTATGCGAGGTCCATCGTGCGTATCTTGATGCGGGCAGCGATGCAGTTCTTACCAATACGTTCGGCGCGAATAAATACACTCTTGGCCGACACGGGCTTGGCGGGGAGGTTGTCGCGATAAACCGGGCGGGCGCCCAGGCCGCCAGGCGGGCAGCGGGGGAGGAGAAGTACGTCCTTGGCGATATCGGGCCGAGCGGGGATTTCTTGGAGCCTTTGGGGACGCTCAAGGGCGATGAGCTTGCGGAGGCGTTTGCAGAGCAGGCGAGGGCACTTGTGGCGGGCGGCGTGGATGGTCTTATAGTCGAGACGATGACGGCGCTCGATGAAGTGCAGATTGCGATTGAGGCGGCCAAATCCGTCGCGGGAAATTTGCCGGTATTTGCGTCGATGTCGTTCGATAAGGGCGGCGAGGATTTCAGAACGATGATGGGAGTCGATGTCGAATCGGCGATTGCCAGAATGCTCGCTGCGGGGGCCGATGCGGTCGGCTTCAACTGCGGCACAGCCACGCTTGATGAATACGTCGAATTGGCCCAAAAGCTGGTCGCAGCGGCAAAATCCGCATCGGATGAGGTCCTGGTATTCGCCGAGCCGAACGCGGGAAAACCGGAATTGGTCGATGACAAAGCGGTTTACCGGGTCTCGCCCGAGGAATTCGCCGCAGCAGCCAAGAAAATACACGCCGCCGGAATAACCATAATAGGAGGCTGCTGCGGAACCACCCCGGAACATATCAAGGCGGTTGCAGCACAACTGAAATAATAGCCTCTTGTCCTTTCGATCCGCTCTCGCTTCTTCAGGCGGGTCCGAAGGCGCGTTCGACAGGATAAGCCCTGAACGAGCAGAGGATTCAGATTATGAGTGCCAGGAAACTTGTCCTCGTTATCGCATCTGTCATTCTTGTCGGGATATTCCTTTTTGCGCTTTTGGAACAGGCAAGACATCCTGCGCCAAAACTAGACGGGCCTGAAGTGTACAGCGGCCCCAAGATACATCTTGCAGCAATGCGAGGGGATCTCGAACAGGTCAGATCTATGATCGTCCTGGATCCTGAATTGGTTAAGGCCCAAGACAAGTATGGGAACAGCCCCTTACACATAGCAGCGTACAAGGGCCGGACGGAGATCGTGGAGTTTCTACTTTCAGAAGGAGCAGAAGTAAACACGATGAGCAAGTTCGGAGGGACAGCTCTGTATATGGCATCCTATGCAGGCCAAGGAGAAGTAGTTGATGTGCTGATTGCTCATGGGGCAGATCCTAACCGCGCTATATAAGGATAGTAGAGAGCAGGTGTTGCAGGTAGCGACGCTGGAAGGCTATAGGGATTACAACCACATCTGGTCTGCCTTGGGCGGCATAGTAAATGTCAAAGTCCACTTCATTGGTTCGCCCTTGCAGGGTGCAAGTGCTAATGGCTATAAGAAGATAGCTGAACGCTTGATAGCCAATGGCGCAAATGTAAACGCCAGAGCGGGGGGGAAGACTGCTCTGCATTCAGCATCCGTTAATGGGCAGAGGGAACCAGCTGAGTTGTTAATTGCCAATGGCGCGGATGTTAACGCAAGAGATGAGGCTGGTTCTACTCCCCTTTGCTCAGCAATGTTCTACGTTCGGGAGTCGGTAGATGGTAATGCGGTGAGACATGTGGCGGAATTCTTGATAAGCAAAGGGGCGGACGTGAATCTCGAATCACGATTTGGACTGACCCCTCTGCATTTTGCTGCTGGCCACGCAAATAAGGAAACAGTTGAGCTGCTGATCTCTTCAGGGGCGAATATAAACGCACGGAATAAAGATGGAGATACGCCTTTGAATGTCGCGTGCAGATACAGGCGTAAGCGACGAGGTGGCGTAATTGATTTACTACACAAGAACGGTGCTGTGCGAAGACATGGCAAAAACAACAGCTATGATTACGAACCCGATTTGATTAAGTGACAATTGGTCAAGAAGAACGCGACGATTCTGCTTTTGGTCCCAAAGCCATGTCCTCCGTTAGAGTTCCTCATACCTTGTTCAGAAGTAGTTCAATCTGTTCGGTGGTTTTTTGTGTTGCGCCTTTGTTTTTTATGATTACTTTTCGGCCGTTTTGGGCTATTTTTTTGGCGTAGTTGGGGTCGGTTAAGCACTTTTTCATTGCAGCGAGGAGGTCGTCTTTGTCGTTTGCCATTATTGCGCCGTTGCCGGTTAAGAGCGCGCCTACGCTTTGCTTGAAATTGAATGCGTTTGGGCCGAAGACGGTGCACTTTCCGAGTGCGGCGGCCTCAATCATGTCGGAGCCGCCCATCGGCACGAGTGATCGGCCTGCGAAGATTATCGTCGCCAGGGAATAGAACTTTCTGAGGTCGCCCATTGTGTCGCCGAGGATGACCGCGTGCTTATCGGTTGGCGGGTCGGCTCGGCCGGCCTTTATCCGGCTGTAGCGGATCAGGTCGCAGCCGCGGTTCAGTATGAGTTGTGCGACTTCGTCGAATCTTTCGGGTTTTCGGGGTACGACGACCAGGCGCAGGTCGGCGAAGCGCTCATCCTGCTTCAATTGCTGATAGACATCGAGGAGTAATGCCTCCTCATCGTTCCCGGTGCCTCCGAGGACCCACAGGCGCTCGTCGGTTATCGCGAGCTGCTCGGCGAGGGTGTCGGCGTCTTCTATTTTGTCTTGTGTTTGGGCGGTGTCGTATTTCAGGGAGCCTGATACGATTACGTTGTTACAGCCGAGCCGGGTGAATCGGCGGGCGTATTCATCGGTCTGGGCGAGGACGAGAGTAACTTTGGAGAACATTGTTTTGATGAGGGGGCGGACTCTCTTGTAGCTCTTGAAGCTCCTGTCGCTGATTCGGCCGTTGACGACGACGACGGGGATGTCGGCCTTCTTTGCGATGCGGACGAAGTTGGGCCAGACCTCGAGCTCCATCAGCAGACACAGAGCGGGGCGTATATTGCGAAAGGCCCGACTCATAATCCAGGAGAAATCGAATGGGAAATAAAATACACCGAAGCGATCGCCAAAGATAGTAGTCGCGCGGGCGAACCCGGTATCGGTGGTTGTGCTTATTACAATTTCATAATCGGCGAATTTGCGTTCAAGCTCATCAACGACCGTCCTCGCCGCGTTGACCTCGCCTACGCTGACGGCGTGGAGCCAGATGCACTTTTTTGATGGATTCTTGCGGGTGATTCTTCCGAGCCGCTGCGCCCAGCCGGCACGATAGCGATTGTGCCTGATGAAGCGGTACAAGGCCACCGGAGCGACGGCTATGGCGGCCAACAGGTATAAAAAGTCGATTACAATTCTCATTTGTTATATGTGCAAGTCAATTACGGCTGCAATGATACCTCTGGCGGATTGGCGTGTCAAAAAGAAATGATTGGTCTGCGTGTGGCCGACTATTGGCAGGTATTGAGCCAGAAGTCGGCGAGGCGTGCAAGGTCTTTGAAATTAGTCTCGCCGTCTTCATTGATGTCTGCGGTCAACAGCGGAGATGTTCCAAGCCACTGGCCTGCGAGGACGGCGATGTCATCGTAATCGACCGGATAAACGGCGTTCAGATTGGCGGCGTCACATGGTGTGAGCGGTTGGGCGATGGTGACTTTGACGGACCGGGAAGTGTCGAGGGTGTAATTGTTGGCTGAGACGGCCTGGAATTGAGTGTGCTCGCCGGCCCGGCCGACGGCGTGGACTGTAAGCATGACCTGACAGGCTTGGCCGGGGTCCAAATCGGTGTTTGGGCAGGGCTTGGGGTGCTCGTCGGTGGTGTAAAACGCCGCTGAGCCAACGGTCGTCGGGAGTTCGCCCGAGTAAACGCCCGGTTCGAGCATCATCGCCCGAATCATAAGGTTGCCGCAAAAGTCAGGTGAAAAGGCGCACATATCGTCTAAGTTGAGCCACCCCCAGCCGGGCAGCATGCCCCAACTGCGAGCATGGGGCTGATAAGAGTCGCCGCTCATGTCGAAGCCGACCTGGTTGAGCTTGCCTACCTCTATCTGGCGGAAGCCAATGTAGAAGCTGCCGTTGTTTATGACAATGTGTTGATCGGAAAGGTCGATATCGAACCAGGCCACCTCCGTATTGGGCGCGGAGATCGACGGCGCAACGGGATTCACTATGATCGGCGGCATCAGCGGCGTTCCCGGCGCTCCGAGTCCTCCGAGCCAGTCGCTACCGTCGTCGTCCCAGGCGTTGAGCTCAAATGGATACGTGGTTTGGTCCCAGACGTAGAAGCGGGTTGTTCTCAACTCAGCAGGATAGGCGGACGGCGTGAACCGGACGGCGAGATACCCGTCGGTAGAGCCGATATCGCCGTAGTCTTCTGCGGTGTGGTCGTCGTATATCAATTCATTGGGGTCGTTCAGGCGCAGGCTGAAGCTGACGTCGGGACATTCGGCGTCGAGACACTCCACACCCGCTCTGACGTCGAAGGTGCTGCTTTTTGGCGCGGTTATATCACCGGTCGGGCTGAATATCCGGGCGGACAACTTACCCCACGGAATGTGCCAAGTGATGGTTTTGGTATCGCTGTTGCCGTCGGAGTCGGAGGCGGTGACGTCGATTCGCCACTGGCCCGAGTCGGATATCACGAGATTCGTATCGTGTGTGAAGAAGCCGTCGCTGAACGTGAGAAGTTCATCGACGAAGTTATGGTCGTCGGGGACATTCGTGAGTGTCAGGCGGACGTTGGGTGTTTCCTGGGGGTCGGATGCGTCGATTCTTATCTTCCGGAGAAGATTGCCGTATTGGGCGTCTCTGCAGTCTCGCCAGACCGAGTCAATCATACAATCAACGCTATTAACAACCGGCAGATTAGGGTCGATGATCGTGACTACGCGGGCGTCGGAGAGGTCGAGTAAGCCGATGTCGTTGCCGGCGCGGACTCGCAGGGTGAAATCGCCGTAGGTATTTGGGGTGAGTGTCCACTTGGCTCGGCCGGCACTGGTATCGGACTTTGTGTAAACGTCGAGGTGCGGAGGATTGGCGTCGCCGTTGGCGTCGATAGTGAAAAGGGCGTCCTCGTTTTGCTCGGTGATTAGGAAGGCTATCTCGGTTTCGCGGCTTTCTATGGCGTCTTCAAGGGCTGCTTTGACGTTCATCTGCTTGGGGCCGATGCTGTCGCAGGCGACGGTCTTTATGGGATTGGTCAGGCTCGAGTAGTCGGCATCGGAGGCGTCGTAGAAGGTGTAGGGGGCAGTGGAGGAGGGGTCGTACGCGGTAACGAGGTTGATCCGGGCGACGGAGTCGGCTGCCGGTTCGATGACGTCGATATTCAGGGTGGCCGAGTCGATCTGCGCGTCGGTTGTGAGATCGGAGATGTCGAACTTGATGTAATAACGGCTTACGTTGTCGTTGTTGGGGTCGATTTCGTACTCAGCGATGACCTCAATATCATTGAAAGTCAGGAAATCCATTCCAAAACCATCGCCTTCGACATCGTGAGAGACCAGCTTTATATAGCTGGTTGAGCCGGGGCTCAGGTCCGCAAGCACATCCGGATCGTCGGAAATGAACCAGCAATCCGGCGAGGGGGCCTCACCGCCGCCGCCTTCGGCGGGAATACAATCGCCGACGAGATGGAAATTGTCGCCGTCTGCGTTTGATGTGTAAACGTACCAGCCTGCATAAGGGGGGTAAACCCAGTGCGAGACTATGTAGTTTTCCATCCTGACTTTCAGCGTCTTGACTATCCCTTCAGGGATTGCGAATTCATAATGCTCCTGTGCGTTCTCGCCGATAGCGCCGATGCCGTCTTGTGGTTCGAGGTCGCCCGTGTTGTACTCTGGGGCGAACTCTGCGCCGATGACCGCCGAACCCGGGTTGTCGTATTTCGTATAGGTATCCTCGGAGACGTCCTTGACGATAAGAGCGTCGTAGCTCAGCGTGCGCGGTCCGTTGTTGGGGTCTTCGCCGGGTTCGTCGGGCGGCGGCAAGTCGCCGGGGCGTGTGTAGAGTTTTTGTGAGATTGTGAGCATTGGCGGACTGTCGCCGGCGTTGGCGCCGAAGGCGATTAACCGGTCGTTGTTGTGTTCGCTGATTTGGAAGGCAACGCTGCTCTGTCCGGCGAACAGGGCCTCCTCGACAGCAGCCCTGACATTCAAGCTGACAGAACCGCTTTCTTCGCAGTTGAAACTCTTTATCGGGTTGGTCAGGCCCGAATATGGCGGTGCGTTGGCATCGTGTATCGCCTGGGCCGAGTCGGTCGGCAGGAGGGTATTGTCGGCGAGATAGACCTCTGCAGTCGCGCCTTCGGCAGCCTGTGTTATGTTGAACTCAAGGCGGGCGGCGGTCAACTCGCCGGACGGATCGATGTCGTTGATGTCGAACTTGGCGTAGTATTTATAAACCGAGTCGTTATTCGGATCGGCCTCGTATTCGACGCTCACCTCGATGTCATTGAAGGTCAGGAAATCCTCCCCATAACCGTCATTGTCCACGTCGTGGGAGACAAGCTTTATGTAGTTGGTTGCTCCGGCGGTAAGGTCGGCGAGGACATCGCCGTCGCTTGAAACGAACCAGCAGTCGGGAGAAGGAGTCTCGCCGCCGCCGCCTTCAGCGGGAATACACTCTCCGACGAGGTGGAGATTGTCACCGGCGGCATTGGATGTATAGACATACCAACCTGCGAAAGGCGGATAAACCCAGTGCGAGACGATATAGTTTTCCATTCGGACGCTTACGGTCTTGATGGCGCCGGCTGGAATTTGGAATTCGTAGTGGACCTCGACGTCTTCGCCGATAGCGCCGACGCCGTCCTGCTCTTCGAGGTCGCCGGTATTGTACTCGCCGGGAAGCGTTGAGCCGACGAGCGAATCGGCCGGATTCACGAGCTTGGTGTAGGTGCCTTCGGAGATGTCGAGCATAGTCTGCGCGTCGAAGGCTAACGGGGCGTTGGTATCGACCGAGTAGCCGCTGAGGACGCCGATACTGTTCGGGTTGTTATCCAGTGTCGAGATGCTGGTCAGAGAGTTGATGTCGATGAAGTCGCTGCAGTTGCGCCCGCTGCAGAACTCGGCGTGAGCGAGGACGTCGCCGCAGCCGTCGCCGCCGAAGCAGTCCACATCGGCGCTCAAGGCGAACTGCTCGGAGACCATAAAGGTCTCTGCGGCGTTGGGCTCGGCTATTTCGACTATCAACTCGCCTGTTTCCGGTGGAATGTTGTCGAGGGCCTTTTCGAGGTTGATCCTTCCCCAGCCATAGACATTGTCCCAGCCGGGGGCGCCGAGATCGTCGGCGTTTTCTTCGAGAACGCTTTTGACCTGGGATGGGGTCAGAGAAGGGTTTTCTTCAAGCAGCAAAGCAGCAGCAGCGGCGACGTGCGGGGCAGCCATCGATGTCCCGACTGCCCGGATGTAGCGCGTTCCCTCGACGACAAAATACTCATCCCAGCACTCGTCGGTGATCCGATAGAGGCAGTACATAGGATTATTGGCGACCTCGCTGCTGAAGGTTGAGAGTATATCGGGGAAATCCGTTCCTCCCAACTGCTCTCCGCCCGGGGCGACGAGGTCCAGTTCGTCTCCGCCGTCGGAATATGATGCGATGTTGTCGAGTTTGTCAACGGCGCCGACGGCGATAACCTTCGATGCGCAGGCGGGCGAGACCATTCGAGTAGTATCGCCGTCGTTGCCGGCGGCACAGGCTACGACGAGACCTGCGTCAACGGCGGCGTTGACGGCCTGGGCCATCTCGTCGGTGTCGCACGTGCCTGCATAGAGGCCCTCGCCGAGGCTGAGGCTGATGACGTCGGCCTCCTGCTCGACGCACCAGTTTATGCCGAGGATCACGTCGGATGCGTATCCGGATCCGCTGTAGTCGAGCACTTTTGCCGCCAATAGCGAGGCATCGTGGCTGACGCCACGGTACATTAGGCCTTCCGAAGCGATTATGCCGGCACAATGAGTGCCGTGCCCGTTGTCGTCCATCGCATTCTGGCTGCCCGTGGTCGCGTCGTATTGGGCGATGACTTTGCTCAGCAAATCCGGATGCGTAGGATCGATCCCCGTATCGACCACGCAAACCTTGACGCCCTGGCCTGTGATCGCGTTGTCCCATGCGTAGTCGGCCCTGATCTGATAAACGGAATCCTCGAGCAGGGCGTGCACCCGGCGGTCTTCTTTGAATCTCTTGAAGCGCGGCAGTTGCTTGAGTTTATCGGCCTTATCGGGCGATATTTCGACGACGATCTTGTTCTTGAGCTTGCCGTAGTTGTGAATCACGCGGGCGCCGATTCGCTGGGCGGCGCGGCGGAAATGAGAGCGCTTGGCGTTAATGGAGGCCTTGGAAAGCCTTTTAGCCAGTCCCGGCTCTTCGTCGAGTTCGACGAAATACCGCTTGATGGCGGCGGGAGGGGCGTCGTGCCTTTGGGTGAGGCACCCGGGCGCCCGGATGCCGTCCGGAGGTCTGCCGGGATATGTGAGGCGTTCGCCCGATAAGAGTCGGCGGACGATTGTCTCGTCGAATCGGCCTTTGTGCCGGATCATGCCCGCTTCGTCGATGAATGTGCAGACTGGGATTTGCTTTATGCCGAACAGGCTGCTGAGATCGCCGTTTTCGTCGGGCAGGATGAGATAAGGCGGGATAGCGTCGCCGAAGTAGTCGTTTAGCTCATCGGCGCTTTGGCCTACTGCGACGAAGAAAACGATTAAGTCGTCCCCGGCAGACTCATAGATATTCTCCAGGGCCCCAAAAGCCTTCCGGCAGTGGGGGCACCAGGTCGCGCCGAACAATATGAGAGTATTCCGGCCTTTGAGCCGGCTTAGGTTTACGCTTTGACCGTCGAGCGTCTCAAGCGAGAGGTCGGGAGCGGGCAGGCCGACGCCGGCAGTGAGGCTCATGCCGGACGACATACCTGCGAGAAACGATAACAGTACGGCGAATGCCGCCAGATGGGAGACAGTTTTTCTATGCGAGAAGAACATTTTTGCTGCACCTTCTAAGAACGGCTTCTCTACACCTATTATACACTACTATACACTACTACGGCCATGATTTCAAGTAAAACCCGGACTAAAACCGTATTAGATGCAGTAATTCGGCCATTCTTGTTGATTTATCGACCGTTTTGCCCTGTGGAATTCACTTTATGCCTTCTCTGAAGGCGCCATACACAACCAATTGAGTTAGAAGACCGAGAGCGAGGACAATGATAGCGAACCAATATGGCGAGTAGATTCCATAGCGTCCGGAGAGGTATCCGCCGGCTCCGGAGCCGAGGATGACGCCGAGTGAGATGGTTGCTTCGTGTATTGACATTTGTGTGGAGCGTTTCTTGCTGCCGCAGGCCCCGTAATAGAGGTGGGAACTGTATGCAAAGCCAAAGGCGCAGCCCATGATTACAAAAGCCGGGACAAAGGCCCAGAGTGTGCAGCCGAGAATCATAAATAACAGGGACAGGACAAGGATCGCTTGAACGCCAAAAAGCGGCGCCGCCTTGAAATGCCAGAAGCCGAAGCGGCCCGCGCCGGTCAAAACGAGGAAGTTGCAGATGCCGAATACGGTGACCAGTACCCCGAACTGCGTTTCTGAGAAGCCCAAGCTCGTAAAGAGCAGTGCGAACTGTGAACGCGAGACGCCGAGGCAGACCCAGGAGCAGAAAAGAGTAACACGAGCTATCCACCTGAAGCGCAACAGCAGTTCCCGTTCAATGCGGATTTCCGGCCCATTGACCGGTTTTGCAGAAGCGGCGCTGCCGGCCGAGCCGTCGTGGGCCAGACAGAGCAGGACAAAGCAAATCGCCAGAAACGCAACGCCCACCGCGATCGGCCCCAATGCGTTCCAATCTACGAGTGCGCCGCCTATCAGAGGCCACATGATTGCTGCAGAGGACCATGTGCCGTTGTAGGCTCCGAGGCGACGGTTTAAGATGGCCCCTTCGTAGTCGGCCGAGACCCAAGTCATCAGAAAGGGCCAGAACAGCGACATTGCCGCCCCGGCCAGCGTTGCTGCACCGATCATCGTCCATATTAGCACGGGGCTGCGAAGTTGGTCGAAGGCTATTGCTCGATAGACTACGGCGGCCATCACAAGGGTCGCCAGCAACATAACAGCCGTAGCGAGGCGGATCGTATGCCGGGGGGCAAGATGGCCCAACATCGGTGCGGCAAAGAGCAAGCACAACAGATAGCCAAGCATATTGGCGGCCCAGATGTACCCGACATGCTCCTCCGTTCCGCCAATATTGCGCATGATAAACGGCATAGCTGTCCACAGGACGCTTAGACTGATGGCCATTGCAAAAGCCGCCCCATATAACGGCCAGACATTTGCAAGAGCTTGACCAACGAACGTAAAAAACGTTTTCTTCATCGCAGAATACAGAAAAGCGATATGGTACTGCGATTAGCTGATAGCCACAACAGCTAAAAACGCAGATATGCTGCGGGTTGCTTGCATAACCGGACCGTTTTGTTATAATGGCGGTGATATAGCAGTCTGTGGTTTTTTGTCCCCGTAGCTCAATTGGACAGAGTGCTGGCCTCCGGAGCCAGAGGTTGAAGGTTCGAATCCTTCCGGGGATATTGCAGTAGGCCGGATATGTGCGATGTTTTTACGGGTTCGGACGGTATATGCGCATTAGCCGCCGCCCATTGCGGGGAAGATCGCTACGACGTCGTTGGGGGCGAGCTTGTGGTCGGGCCAGACGGCGATGCCGTTGACGAGCAGGATACGGGCTTCTTTTTCTGCGATCTGCAGATGCGCCAGTAAATCGGCCAGAGAACTTCCTTCGCGAACGTCCATTTCTTTCTCTTTGAAGCGGCCTTCTCTGAATGTCGCGAAGAGCCTTACTTCCACGAGCATAGTTGCGATCCCCTTCTATGCGATGCCGAGTTCGGCCAACTTTGCCTCGGCCGGTATGCCGTCTTCTCCCCATCCGCGCTGAGAGTAATACTCCGGCAGCAGCTCGGCCAATCGGTGTACGTGGCCTTTGGAAGGGCCGGCGGCGATAGGGTCGTTAAGAAGACGCAGGGGCAGTTTGTCCTCCGCTGGTCGAACGCCGGCCTTGAGGTTGAAGATGCGCTCGATATTCCAGATTCGTTCGCCGGCTTCGAGGAGGGTTCCTGTTGACCAGTCCTCACCGACGATCGCGTTGAACATATCTCTGTAATCGTCGGCATTGATGGCAAACGATGTGAACAGACACAACCCGAGCGAATCGATGACGGCTGTTAGGTCCTGGAAGGCCTTGACCCATACGGCTTTGCCGTCAATGGCTAAGCGGTCGAGCTGTTCCGGCAGGCCGAGGATTTCGGGCGAGATCATATAGCCTCGGACGTGGCATCCGCCGCGGTTGGACGTGGCGTATTGCAGGCCGTGGCCCTGGACACCTCTGGGGTCGTAGGCGGGCATTTCCAGCTTCTTCACCGACATTGAAAGTTCGGGCACGCCGTAAAGCTCGGCCAGTCGGTACGAGCCGAGGGCCAGCTTCGCCCCGAACCCTTCGCCTGCACCCATCTTCCGGGTCCATTCGACGATTGCCTCGCCCGAACCGAATTCCAAGGCCGGGCCGTCAATCTCGTCGGGCTTGATGATTCCTTTTTGGAACAACTCCATCGCGCAAGCGATTGTCGAGCCTGCGGAGATGGTGTCCAGGCCGTACTCGTTGCACAAGTTGTTGGCCCTGATGATTGAGGGCAGGTCATCGACCCCGCAATCGGCGCCGTACGCCCAGATCGTTTCATACTCAGGGCCTTCGGCAACAACGTCGTCGAGTTTCGTGAGCCGTCCACACGCTATGGGACAGCGGAAGCACGCGATGTTCTTGACCAGGTACTTCTCAGCTAAGGTCTCGCCGGAGGTCTTATCGGCCGTCTCGAAATACGACTGCTGGAAATTATCGGTAGGGTAAATGCCGGTTTCGTTAATAACGTTTACGAGGATCGATGTGCCGTAGGTCGGCAGGCCCTTGGCAGTGACGTCGTTCTGGCGGATCTTTTCGAGGATGCCCTTCAACGTTTCTTTGGTCTTGTCAGTGTCCGCCGGTTCGACCTTGCCGGTGCCTCGCACGACGATTGCCTTTAGATTCTTACTGCCCATCACCGCGCCGACGCCCGATCTGCCCGCCGCCCGGTATTTATCGTTCAATATACAGGCCAGCATCGACATCTTCTCGCCTGCCGGACCTATCGTCACAATCCGAACCTTCGGATCGCCGGCCTCTTCAGTGAGCAGGTCCGTCGTTTCCCCGACAAGCTTGCCCCAATACTTCTCGGCGTCGCAAATCTCGATAGTGTCGTCGTTGATGGATAAGTAGCAGGGCTTCTCCGCCTTGCCCTCGACTATAATGAGGTCTATGCCCGCCCTTTTCAACTCCGGGCCCCAGAATCCGCCGGAGTTGGAACTGGCCACCGTGCCGCTCAAGGGCGATTTGGTCACGACCATATAGCGGGCCGAAGTAGGCGCCTGCGACGAATGGCACTGCCGTCGCCAAGCCCTTACCTGTCTTAGATTTACGTTTGTCCGAGCTTCTCTCGTAGTTGATCGCGTGGGCGTTGCATAAGTGGGTAGCGGTGTCGGCGGCGTTTCAAGACGCGAGGCTCGATACGGCC
>JAUVXL010000189.1 GCA_030603595.1 Sedimentisphaerales bacterium
GCTATATCGAAGCCAATCCGCTGCGAGCCGAACTGGTGAAACGGGCGGGCGATTGGCCCTGGTCAAGTTTGGCGGTGCGTAAGGGCATGGAGGCTCCGTTCGAATTGAGCGATGGCCCTTTGAAATTGCCGTACGGCTGGGAGGCGATGGTTGATAGGATTGAAAGGCCTCAACGCCTGGGCGAATTGAAAAACAGTATCAAAAGAGGCGCACCTTTGGGAGACCTGGATTGGAAAATAAAAACTGCTTCCAGAATGAATCTTGAATCGACCTTGAGACCAAGAGGAAGACCCAAAAAATGTACCGGATACCTTTAATTCTAGCTCTGTGTGCTGCCGGCGGCGGCGAAACGCTGCCCACTGCTGAAGATATCGACAGGCTTGCCGAGACCGCGAAGTCGATCTCATCCGGTTTCAAGACGGCAAGTAACGAGCTTCGTTTCCAATATGAATACAGCGGCCGATTCCTCAACCCCGCCGACAAAGAAAAACTGCATACCCTTGCCGTGCAAGGCTCGGAACAACTGCGAAAGATTGCCGAGTCGCAGCAAGAAATCAAAAGCCGAATCGAAGCTTATGAGGGCGACGACTGGGACGACAGATACGGCGCAACGGGTCTGTGGCGAAAGCTCTTCACCAATCTCTACATGACTAACGTAAACAGGCTGGAGATAGATTGGCACGTCGCGCTCCACGCTGATCAAGTGAATGGCGAGGATATGCTGCACCAAATGCTGGATCGGATAGATGCGCTGGAGCAGGACTACGATACGGCCTATCTACAGTTCTTACGAGCCAGGGCGCTTGGCTTGCTGGCCTCGAAGGGCCCCATCTATAAATCTGCGGCTCAACGGGAGTTTGACATGCTGTCCGAGCGGTCCGACATGCGGCAGTCCACCGCTTTTAGGATAGCCATCGAGCGGATCAATCTCTTCGGTCCGGGTGACAATAGCCGGTTGGCCCAATTAACAGGCGAGCTTGCCCAAAGCGATAATCTCAACGATCACGAGTTGGTCATGTCCCTGGCTTGCCTGCAGCACAGGCTGAACATGCCGCAGGCGTTTGAAGAAACCCTAAACCTCCGGCCTGGAATGGACGACAACTTCGTCGGCGTCCTGGCACTGCGGGACCTAAGTTATCGTTTTGAACACGACGAGTTGGACTTGGCAAAGACAAGCCTATTCGAGGCGGAGTTGGCCGTCCAGGTCGCATGGAGGGATGTGCCGGAGGACTGGCTCGGCTTGCTGCGACATCTCGTGCAGTCGGAGAAATTCCGGACCCCTCTAATACTCTATGTCACAGCGTTGGCGTGCGCCGAGGCCCGGCCCGCAGAAGCGGCTGGGCTTTTGATCCAAGCTGCAGAGCTTCAGAGGGGCGGCCAGAGCAAAAGACTCGGCATCCAGACCGGGACAATCGCAGAGCAGGCGGCGAAACTCGCCTGCAATGCTTACGCCAAAGGCCAACTTGACCAGCACGCGGTCCTGGACGTATTCGACGGCTTTTACAAAATCGCCGGGCAGTGTACCGACGATGAATTGGAATACTGCTACGCCACCGCACTGATGGCCGCCGGCCAAGAGGACAGAGGCGCCGAATTGCTCCGCAAGATCGCCGCCACGCCGCAGGCAACCCGCCGCTGCCGAGCAAAGCTCGACCTGATAACAAGCGCAATCACCCGCGACCATTTTAGCGACCCGAACAAAAAAGCCGAAGCATCGGCGGATTTGCTCGACTTCCTCGACCAGTGCAGCGAAGAAGGCGGCCCCGACCGCGTTCGCCCGGAGGCAATACGGATGTACTGCCGACTGCTCCTCGAACCTCCCCAGGCGGCCGATGCGCAGAAGGTCCTGAATATTCTCACCGATTCGGAAGTGCAAAACGAACCCGACCTGAAGGCCTTCAAATCGAAGGCGCTTCGCCATCTGAACAGGCTGGAAGAATCCGCCGAGTGTCTGGCGGGAATCTACCAAACAAACAATCCTAAATACGCCCTCGAAGCCGAGCTGCTGCTGGTCCGGATCATCGAAAAATACGAGCAACTGCAGCACGACTCAGCCGACCCTGCAAAACTGCAGAAACACTCCCTTGCAATCGCTCGATATTGCGAGCGGGTTTCGCAGTCGAGCTTCGGCCTGATCCCGGCCGAGAGGGCGAAGCTCTACGTTCTGGAGATATCGCTCTTCGGGGCGGATGCGAACCCGCAGAAGCTCTCGCAAATCGAAGAATCGCTCGAAGCACTGCCCGATGAATATAAAAAAGACGACGGCGATTTTCTTCGCTGCCGGGCCCGAATGCTCGCCGAGCAGGGCAGATTCGCCGAAGCCGCCCGCGTGTGGACCAAGGTCGCCGCCGCAGAAAAAAGACGCTCGGTCCCGGCGGGCCGGACAAATCAGCAGTGGTGGCGAGCCAAGTATTACGAACTATTCTGCTTCTCGAAGATCCCGCAAACTCAGGACAAAGACGTCGCACACAGCATCGAAGTCCTGCAGAGCAGCTACGCCGACATTCCGCCTCTATGGGCCGAGAGATTGAACTTGCTCAAACAACAATGCAGCAAAGGGGATGACAATTCGCAGTGTTTATGATAAAGTGCTGCACATCGGGCCTTCCGTGATATTCTGTCGCTTAGCAGGGAAGGCACAAAATCCAAGGCGTACGATTTGAGGATGGAATCGTAATGAATCGAAGAGAAAAATACTGTGCCTCACTGATAACATTCGCATTGTTGTTTGCTGTCTCGGCTGGTTACGCCGCAGAACAGTATAAGAACCAGACCAGAAACGCAATTGCCAAGATTGTGGACGGCAAGTCCGGTGCGGCCATCAAGGATATGGCCAAGTATCTCGAAAATAATCCCGGCGACGCCGAATCGCTCTACGGCCTAACCGTCGCTCATGCCCAAAAGCAGGATATCGCCAAAGCCGTCGATTATCTCAAACAGGCCCTCGATGCCGGGCTGCCGTTCAATCGTTTCATCGCAGGGCCCAGAGACCTGCTCGAACCGCTGACCGAAAGCGACGAATTCAAGGCCCTGGCCGGCAAGCACGGCAGCGAACTCATTCACGGACCGATGCTCGGCTGCATGACCGACAGCAGCGTGAAATTCTGGGTTCGCACCGCCGGCGAGACACCCGTGAGAGTCCATGTGACCAACGCCGAGACGAGGGAGCCGTTCCAGGCGAATGCCAAGGGCAAGACAAGCGGAAAGCTGGACTTCACCACGACACTTGCTATCGCCGGTCTTAAAGCCAATACACTATACGATTACGAGGTCTGGGTCGAAGGCGACGAGAAGCCTGAGGAAGGGCGATTCAAGACGTTTCCAGCCGATGGCTCCAAGGCAAGATTCCAGATCGGCTTCGGCGGCGGGGCCGGTTATACGCCTCAGTACGAAAAAATGTGGAACACAATCGCCTCGCACAATCTTACTGCGTTTCTGTTCCTCGGCGATAATGTCTATATCGATCATCCGACCAAACAAGCCGTTCAGAAATACTGCTACTATCGCCGGCAATCCCGTCCGGAATATCGCAGTTTTATCTCCTCGACACCGCTCTACGCAATCTGGGACGACCATGATTTCACCACCAACGACAGTCAGGGCGGCCCCGAAATCCGCCGGCCGGAGTGGAAAATCCCAGTCTGGCGTACCTTTATGAACAACTGGGTCAATCCCTACTATGCCGGCGGCGCCGAGGATCAGCCCGGCTGCTGGTTCGATTTCTCGATATGCGACGTCGATTTCTTCATGCTCGACGGCAGATATTACCGCATGAACCCTAAGAAGAACGAGAATCCCTCGATGCTCGGCGAGGCTCAGAAGAAATGGCTTTTTCAAAAGCTAAAGGCCTCCACCGGCACATTCAAGATTCTCGCCTCCCCCGTTCCCTGGGCCTTCGGCGTCAAACCGGGCAGCAAGGACCCCTGGCAGGGCTTCAAGGCCGAGCGCGAAGAGATATTCTCGTTCCTCGAAGCCGAGAAAATCGACGGCGTGGTCCTCTTATCAGCCGACCGCCACCGCTCCGAAGCCAGGGCCATAGAGCGTGAAAACGGATACACCCTCTATGAGTTCGAGAGTTCAAAACTCACCAACATCCACACCCACGGCCTGATTCCCGGCGACATATTCGGCTACAACAAAAAGTGCTCCGTCGGACTGCTAACATTCGATACAACCCTGCCCGACCCACAAATCACCTACGAAATCGTCAATATCGACAACCAGCTAATCCACACCCTAACACTAAAAAAGAGCCAACTGAATCACAAAAAATGAACGAGAATAGCGAAAACAATCCTCCGAGACGAACACATCACTCGATCCCTCGACCGAGAGATTAGCCTTGAGGGCGGCTATCTCGGCCTTGATACTTTCCCATTTCGCTCTACGCCTTCCGCTGACCTATGGCTCCAGCCCATACACGCTGCCTATGAGGTAAAGGTCGCCTGAATCGTCGATATAAGCCACTCCGTTTGGGTCGCTGGTGGTCCTAATAATGAAATCATCACTGCCTTCGGATGGATTGACCCAGGTCGCCTGCACGGACCCGGCAAGGTACATATTACCATCCGTCATATCGATTATCGCAACATCATTGCCATCGGAATCCTGGACCCGAAACTCATCATTCGCCGTTGCTTGCGGTGTCGTGTCTTCTGTCAAAGTCCCGGCCAGAAAGAGGTCTCCCGAATCGGTAAATCGGGCGACAGGCTCGCCTGAATCGTTTTTTATGCAAAATCCCCCCGATCCCGGATAGAGAGAGGCCCTGTGAAGCGCCTTATACAGGTTCAGCCGGCCTTCCGTCACGCATTTGCCCTCCAGGCTCTCGACTTCATCGACCGTATCGAGCAAAATGTCTTTAACTTCGAGATACGTTAGATCCGGATTCACCGACCATACAAGAGCAGCAGCACCCGCAACAAACGGCGCAGAAATAGACGTCCCAATGGCATAGTGATACTTGTTGTAAAGAGGATTGCAAACCAAAGCTCCGCCTGGAGCGCCAAGGTCAACCGTGTTGTATCCTATGCTATCAGTTCCGCCTGTGCTCGTTACTACAATAATGTTATTGCAATCAAGATTCTGAGGATATATCGCGTTAACATCGTTATCCCAACCGCAATTACCCGCTGAGGCTATGAACAGCGTCCCCGCTGCTTCGGAATACTCTACCGCTTCCCTGATTGATGCGATCCAATCGTTGAAGTCCCTCGGCGTCCACTCAGTATCGACATAAAAACCCCAGGAGTTATTCAAGACCTTTGCACCATTGTCAACGGCATACTGTATCGCTTCTATACCACTGCTGAGCACTGCATTCGAATCGAAGGGGTCGCCCCCGATCAAGTTCTCGAATATCCTCAGATTCATAATCTGGGTATTCCAGCACACGCCCACCACGCCTGTTCCGTTATTCCCTTCAGCTCCAATCACGCTGGCAACGAGAGTCCCGTGACCGTTCCAGAAATTCAATGAATTGTAATCTTCATAATAATCATCTATGCAGTTACTGTCGTTGTCGTAGAAATTCCAACCATTTATATCATCTTCATACCCGTTGTTATCGTCGTCCTCATTGGGGTCACCGTTGTATTCCGCCTCATTAACCCACATATTATCGTTGAGGTCCTCATGCTCGTAAAAAATCCCGGTGTCGATAACCGCCACG
The DNA here is from genome assembly GCA_030603595.1 of Sedimentisphaerales bacterium. Lineage (GTDB taxonomy): Bacteria > Planctomycetota > Phycisphaerae > Sedimentisphaerales > Anaerobacaceae > JAFGCD01. The sequence continues at coordinate 5,669 of JAUVXL010000189.1, forward strand.
ATGACATCCTCGGCATCGGTTGCTATGTCCCACGCATCGTTGGCGTCAATGTTTTCCAGGCCCGAGAGATCGCCGCTCGTCCAGTACGGATCGTTGGGTTCGGTTGACATCGCCTCCAGCTTATAATTCGGTCCTGCGTAGAGAATCTCCGTCCTGTTATTGAACGCCCTCAAGGCATTTTCCACCTTCCGCCCCGGCGCCAGTTCCACTAAGCTCAGCCCCGGGACAAGTTTGTACCTGCGCTTTTCAATACCCCCGCCCAAAGCATTGAGGACCTGCGCCTTCTCCGCCGCGCTGCGCTGGTTGCCGTTGGCCTTGGGAGCAAACCGCACGAGCAGATCGCCCTCTCTATAAACCCCCCCAAACCCCGATACGAACTTCCTGCCTCTCGGTCCTCTCTGCCCCTTCGCAGCTTCGGCCGCGCAGAAACCACAAATTGCCGCCACAACAGAAAAAATGATGATTTTCTTCGACATGATCGACTCCGTTCTACATAACCAACGTCTATCCGTGAAAATTCCTGGTTACTCCTCACACGTCCAGTGGAGCGCTATTAGCCTAAAATCTAAGAAATCAACCTCACAGTCGCCATTTAGATCTCCCTGTTAATAACCGTCCCCATCAAGATTATCGTCACTGGTTCGCCACAAAAGTAACCAATCGTGGCTAGCTATGGTTCTATCTTAACCGTAACGACAACCTTACTGAAATCGTAGTCGCCGAATTCGTCCATACGCGCGTCGAAACCGCCTGTTACATCATACTGGCCCGGGGCAACCAAAGTCCCTTCGCTATCTTCCATGTTCCACGTGTACAAGTACTCTTTCGCTTGGCCAGGTCGCAATTCAAGCGTGTTTATGTATGCCCACCAACCTGTTACGGCCGTCCAAATATTCTCGCCACCATTATTCACCCAGAAATTCCATTCGACCGAATACCAAAAAAGGAACTCGACATCTTCATCAGTCAAATTAGTTACCCTGTATAGCATCTCAACACCTTCGCCCAAATCATAGACAGCTTTGTCAGTTAGCATGTAGTATTCAATGCCATCCTTGACTATAGAATTAGAATTGACGGGAGTATTGTCTTCCAGCCAGTGGGAAGCCATCAGCCTGAAATCCAAGAAATCCACATTGCAATCCCCATTCACATCACCCGCAACAATAGTCCCGCAAACTGCCTTGGCAAACCACGACTTACTCGCCTCTATCGTTCCGCCGTACGCGCCAATGTTGATGACTCCACCGTTAGGAAACGGCTCAAGCCCGATCAGGCTCATCGGGTCCCCCGCATCAACGCATGGACTCGTCACCTCGTCCTTCATCCATCGTCCCTCCTTCGCATCCCACCGTCCTGCCTGTGACTTCACATGGTAGTCCCCATCAATCCAGACATCATCCCACCACTCACTCGCCGTCCCGCAGGGATCAGTCCAGTAGCCAGGATCGGCAAAACAAGGATCAGCATCAACATTACCTTCATGCCAATTGACCCGGCATCCCTCCTCTACGTATGCGCTGTCGTATCCCCCTTCAACGTCACTGTAATTAACGGTTATTTCCGACCTATACGTTACGCTCCCGACGTACTCGAGCACGCTGATGGCATTTCCTTTCGATGCCTTGTTCGCACGCAAAATGCAATTAGTCAATACCGGATCAGAGTGCCCTTTGCTGGCTATCCCGCCTCCGCTCCTCATGGCTCGGTTCCCTGTAAAAACACAGTTAGTAATGACCGGCTCACTTCCGGACCACGCGTGCACCGCTCCACCATCCCCGCCTGCCGTGTTCTCCGTGAATATACAATTTCTCACGTCAGGGCTGCTGTTGTGCTCATATAAGGCCCCGCCGTCGCCGACCGCTGAATTACCCACAAAAGTGCAGTTCGTAGCTACCAGGTTCGTATCACTGGTGTATATTCCGCCGCCGCCAACCCAAGCTGTATTGTCGCTGAACGTACAGTAGCTTATCCTCGGACTGCCCCCATCGAGACGCATTCCACCGCCCACACCCCACGCATAGTTGCCGCTGATTGTGCAGTGAGTAACTATCGGGCTCCCGTCATCAGAGTGGATGCCGCCGCCATGGTCGGCCCGGTTGCCCGTGATCCAGCACTGACTGATCGTAGGATTCGTCCCCTTGCAGCGAATTCCTCCACCAAGCCAACTGCAAGGCCAAGGGGGCCTGGTCAGGCATTCTCTTGGAGAATATCCGTTGGTTATCGTAAACCCGATTATTGCCGAATTTGCGTCCTCCCCGGACTGGAAATAGAACCCCCGATGCTCGTCGTATTCACTGGCGTTGCAGTCGATAATGCATGTTTCCGGCCCGTTCTCTGATTTGACCGTGATGGCCTTGCCGTGAAAGTCAATATCGCGATTGCCGTCTCCGGTATAGGTCCCGTCAGCCACCAGGACCGTATCGCCATCGTTAGAATCGTCGATAGCCGCCTGAATAGTGGAAAAATCCGCCGGCCCATCGTTGTCAACAGTAATAGTCCGCCCTTGGCATACCGCGACCCCCGCAACAATCGCCAAAACAGCAATCAAGGCCCTCATTTTCGTGGCCTCCCGTAACCTTAAATCTCTTAATCCCCTAACCCGGCGTAGCCGGAACCAAAAAAGTTACAAATTATCATTTACGCTGCTCGGCATTTCTCCGACAATTGCTCAAACTCAAAACTTTGCTGAGGAGAATCTGAACTATGCAAAACTTTATCGAGCGGCACAA
>JAUVXL010000360.1 GCA_030603595.1 Sedimentisphaerales bacterium
GACGTAAACATTCAAGCAATCCGGGATAAGGTAATTGACATTATCAGCGAACAGATGGGCGTGGACAAGGCGGAAGTATCACGCGATACATCGTTTATCAACGACCTAAACGCCGATTCCCTCGACACCGTCGAACTCGTTATGGAATTTGAAGACGAGTTCGATATGAGCATACCGGACGAGGAAGCCGAGAAAATCCAAACCGTCGGCGCTGCAATCGATTACATCGTCAAGATAGCACAGTCTAAGGACAAAGAGTAGCGAACGGATTCGATGAGCAAACGGCGAGTTGTTATAACGGGTCTGGGCTGTATCACCGCCCTGGGCGAGTCCGCTGACGGAGTTTTTGCTGCGCTATGCGACGGTAAGAGCGGTATCTCCCCTATTGAGTCCTTCGATGCAAGCATATATCCAGTTACGTTCGGCGGCGAGATAAAAAACTTCGACGTATCCACATACCTCGAACACAGAGAGGGCAAACGGATGGACCGCTTCACCCAGTTCGCCGTCGCCGCCGCCATCCAGGCCGTCGAAGATAGCCGCCTGGATATGTCCGCCGAAGACCCCTACCGAGTCGGATCTATAGTCGGAAGCGGCATAGGCGGCATCAAGGAAATCGAGGAGCAGCACATAAAGCTACTAAGCCGCACCCCGCCGAAGGTCTCACCCTTCTGTGTCCCCCGACTAATGGGCAACGCAGCCAGCGGAAATATCGCTATTCGCTTCGGCCTCCAGGGCGCCAATATGGGCATCGTCAGCGCCTGCGCATCGGGAAATCACGCAATAGGCGAAGCATTCTGCAATATCCTCGCTAATCGAAGCGACGTTATGGTCACAGGCGGCACCGAAGCCGCTCTTACCCCGATAGGTCTGGCGTCATTCTGCTCGGCAAAGTCACTCAGCCGTCGAAACGAAGACCCCCAGGCGGCTTCAAGACCATTCGACAAAGATAGAGACGGCTTCGTACTCGCAGAAGGAGCAGGAATTCTCGTCCTCGAAGAACTCGAACACGCCCAGAAAAGAGACGCCAAGATATACGCAGAACTCCTCGGATACGGAGCAACGGACGACGCCCACCATATCACCGCACCGCCCCCGGACGGCGGCGGAGCTGCAAAAGCGATGGAACTGGCCATGAGCGATGGCGGCCTTCAACCAGAAAAAGTCGATTACATAAACGCACACGGAACCGGAACGATTCTCAACGACGTCGCAGAGAGCGCAGCTATCAGGGCCGTCTTCGACGACCACGCCTACAAACTCGCGGTCAGTTCCACAAAGAGCTGCCTCGGCCATTCGCTCGGCGCAACCGGAGCCATTGAACTGATAGTATGCGTAAAGGTAATAAACAATTCCCTGATCCCCCCCACAATAAACCTCGAAAACCAGGACCCGCAGTGCGACCCGAAAATCAACTTCGTCCCACTAAAAGCCCAGGAACGAAAGGTTAGAGTGGCAATAAGCAACTCATTAGGCTTCGGCGGACACAACGCATGCCTCGCTGTAGCCGCGATCGAAAACTAACCAACCCGTACCACGGGCATCCTCCTCGTGTTCTTCTCCCCGTGTTCTCGTCCTCCCTTCGGCCCCCGGCGCCTTCTCACTTACTTAAACCCCAATGACCGCCGGCATTACCCGCGTTTTCCCTTACCTATGT
>JAUVXL010000017.1 GCA_030603595.1 Sedimentisphaerales bacterium
CGGCGTCGATTTTCTTATCGAGAGCAAGGAGGGCGACAGGATCCTTCACGGCGGCAGGATCATACCGGAGAGAGGCAGTTGGATCGAGATAGGCGTTACTCACAAAGATGTTCTGGCGGTGAAAATCGACCAGTCCAGCAAGATACCCGCTACAGTTTTCTTGCGTGCGATTGATTCCAGGTATGGAACCACCGATGAGATTCTTCGACTTTTCTACGAGACCAAGAAGGTCGCCCTAAACAAGCTCGCGCCGACGATGTGGGCCGTTGAGGACATCGTGGACATCGAAACCGGCGAGATCATAGTGAAAGCCGGAACTCAGTTCAGCGACAGGGTCTCTATCGTCCAGGAAGCCCTCTCGGCCCCCAAGAGCAAGAGCGCCAAGAGCAAGAAGAAAGTGAAGAAATCGAAGAAGAAGAAGACTGCGGTCGGGATCGAGGTTATCGAGTCGCCGCGTGATACTATGATTCTGACGACGCTTAGGGAGGATGATTGTCAAAGTCACGAACAGGCGCTTTTGAAGTTCTATATGAGGCTGCGGCCTGGCAATCCGCCGAATGAAGAGAAGGCCAAGGCGTTCTTTGCCGAGAAGTTTTTCGATTCGAACCGTTATCGCCTTGGGAGGGTCGGCAGATTCAGGCTCAATCGCAAGTTTGGGCAGTCCGTGAGCGAGGAAGATATGACGCTTCGTCCGGAAGACTTCCTCAACACAATGAAGTACATCGCGGGCCTACGGAACAACGAGGGCAAGGTGGACGACATCGACCATCTGGGCAACAGACGGCTGCGCACGATTGATGAACTTGCCGCCGATGAAATCAGAAAAGGGCTACTGAAGCTGCGGAAAACGGTTCAGGAGCGGATGAGTATGAAAAGGGACGCCGAAGAGGCGCCTCGCATCGCCGACTTAGTTAATTCCAAGAGCGTATCGAGCAGCATCAGCTACTTTTTCGGTCGCGGTGAACTAAGCCAGGTCGTGGACCAGACCAACGCATTGAGCCAGTTGGCTCACGAAAGACGACTCTCAGCTCTCGGTCCCGGAGGTCTCAACAGGAGGCGCGCCGGCTTTGAAGTGCGCGATGTGCACATTAGCCACTATGGCAGAATCTGCCCGATTGAGACGCCCGAAGGGACAAATATCGGGCTGATCGCCTCGCTGGCAATATTTGCAGCAATAGACGAATACGGATTTTTGCTCACGCCTTACCGCAAGGTCAAGAACGGCAAGGCGACCGACGAGGTGGACTATCTTCGTGCCGATGAAGACATGAAGGCAGTCATTGCGGCCCCCAACACCTTCGATCCGGAGACGAATCGACTCCATAAAGGTCTTGTGCTTGCCATGAAGAATTCGGAACTGGCACAGGTAGCCAGCGAGGAAGTGGACTACGTTGATGTTTCGGCCAAGCAAATTGTCGGGATTTCAGCGTCGCTTATTCCGTTCCTTGAACACGACGATGCAAATCGTGCGTTGATGGGCTCTAACATGCAGCGTCAGGCCGTTCCATTGCTCAGGACTGAGCCTCCTCTGGTTGGCACGGGAATGGAAAAGGTAGTGGGGAACAACTCGAGTATGGTCGTTCGCGCCAAGAGTTCCGGCGTTGTTACCGAAGTGGACGCCACGAGGATTGTCATAGACCAGACCGACGAATATGAGTTGGCAAAATTCATAGGCCTCAATGAAAGGACCTGTCTAAACCAGAAGCCGATAATCAAACTTGGCGAGAAGGTTCGCAAAGGGCAGGTTATAGCGGACGGCGGGGGCACTTCAGAGGGCATCCTGGCGCTCGGCAAGAACATCCTGGTAGGGTTCGTTTCCTATGACGGTTTCAACTTTGAGGACGCCATCATTGTCAGCGAGAGGCTCTGCAAGGACGACAGTTTTACGAGTATTCATATCGACGAGTTCACTGCTGAAGTTCGCGAAACGCGTCTGGGCAAGGAAGAATTCACGGCGGATATCCCCAACGTTAGCGAAAGGGCGCTGCGTAATCTTGATGAAAACGGTATTGTCTGCGAAGGCACGCGGATCTGTACGGGGGATATCCTTGTGGGCAAAGTGGTGCCGAAGAGTAAGACGGAGTTGACGCCGGAGGAAAAGCTACTGCACGCCATATTCGGCAGGGCCGGTGAAGACGTCAAGAATGACTCACTCGAGTTGCCCAGTGGATACGAAGGGGTGGTAATCAAAACCGAGCGATTCACGAGGCGTGGCGCCGGCTCCGACGAAGAGAAAGAAGCTCTGGCCGTCCAGATCAAAGAGTATGAACAGCAGATGAGGACGAAGGAGTGCTTCTTGTTCAGGCAGATGATCGAGGCCGTCCATAAGAAGCTGGAAGTCAACATTATCGACCCCTCGACGCGTCAGAAAGTGGGAGCAAGCGATGATAACGAGGTCATCTACGAGCAGATAGAGAACTTCAACATCAAATGGGTAAGGCCCGCCGGCGCACGCGACGATGTTCAGAAAGTCGTCGACAAGTTTTGGGTGAAGATTAGCGAAGTGCAAGAGGAAAGGACCCGCCGAATCGAAACCCTCAAGCACGGCGACGAATTGCCCAGCGGCGTGCTCCAGATGGTGAAAATCTACGTTGCTATTAAGAGGCCGCTGTCAATCGGGGATAAGATGGCTGGACGACACGGCAACAAGGGTGTTATCGCCAAGATTATGCCGGAGGAGGACATGCCTTTCCTCGCAGACGGGACGCCTCTTGACATATTGCTGAATCCTCTGGGCGTACCGAGTCGAATGAACGTTGGGCAGATTCTGGAAACGCACCTCGGTTGGGTTGCGAAGGTTCTGGGCTTTAGTGCCGTTACGCCTGTTTTCGACGGAGTAACGGAAGAGAAGATACAGGAATTGACCGCCGAGGCAAATGCCCGCGTATCTCAGAGACGGGTCGAACTTGAAGAGCGGGGCGGGATTCCGCCGGCAGACGAGTTCTTTGTGACCATCCCGAAGGCGCTCAAGACGCAACTGTATGACGGCAGGACGGGCGAGCCGTTCGACCAGAAGGCGACCATCGGATATATCTACATGATGAAACTTCATCACCTGGTGGATGACAAGATTCATGCCAGAGCGACCGGGCCTTACAGCCTTATTACCCAACAGCCGTTGGGAGGAAAGGCAAGAACCGGCGGGCAGCGCTTCGGCGAAATGGAGGTCTGGGCGCTGGAGGGCTACGGCGCCGCTTATACGCTCCAGGAGATGCTGACAGTCAAAAGCGACGATGTCGAGGGTCGGACGAAGATTTACGAGTCTATGGTCAAGGGGCAGAACACGCTTGAAGCCGGCACTCCCCTGTCTTTCGACGTGCTGTGCAATGAATTAAGAGGTCTGGGACTCAATATACTGCTTGAGAAGAAACGCTTGGGAAGCAATGCTCTGTAAAACTGATTGATTATTGAGCATTCAATCGTCAATTGCAAGGGGCCTTAAATGTTAGGAAGTATTTACGACCGCATCAACGACTATGGCTCGGTTAAGATCTGTTTGGCCAGTCCGAATGATATTCGCAGTTGGTCTTTCGGCGAGGTTCGCAAGCCGGAGACTATCAACTACCGCACTTACCGTCCGGAGAAAGACGGGCTGTTTTGCGAGCGAATATTTGGCCCGGAAAGAGACTGGGAGTGCGCGTGCGGCAAGTACAAGGGGACGAAGTTTAAGGGTATCATCTGTGATCGATGCGGCGTAAAAGTGACGCACAGCCGCGTTCGGCGCAAGAGGATGGGCCATATCAATCTGGCCGCCCCGGTTATCCATATTTGGTTCTTCAAGGCCATCCCCAACCGCCTCGGGACATTGCTGGCAATGAAAAGCGTGAACCTCGAAAAGATAATCTACTTCCAGGATTACGTGGTTGTGGATGTCGGGCAGACGCCCCTGAAGCTTGGTCAATTGCTCAGCGAAGGTGAATACCGAGAGGCGGTCGAGAAGTACGGGGGCGCATTCAAGGCCGTTATGGGGGCCGAGGCCATCAAGGCGTTGTTGACGGCTCTCGATCTCGAAGCTGTGAGTGTCGAACTCAGGGAGGCGATGGAAAAGACTAACAGCAAGCAGAAGATCAAAGACCTCACGAAACGACTGAAAACCGTCAATGAGGTCAGAAACAGCGGCAACAAGCCTGAGTGGATGGTGCTCGATGTAGTTCCGGTTATCCCGCCGGACCTGAGGCCCTTGGTTCTTCTGGAGAGGGATAATTTCGCCACGAGCGATCTGAACGATCTTTACAGACGTATCATCAATCGAAACAACCGGCTTAAGAAACTTATCGATCTTAACGCGCCGGATGTCATTATCCGTAATGAAAAGCGTATGCTTCAGCAGGCGGTCGATTCACTGTTGGACAACGGTCGTTGTCGCAGGCCCGTTCTGGGCAGCAACAATCGCCCGCTGAAGTCCCTGACGGATATGATCAAAGGCAAGCAGGGCCGATTCCGCGAGAATCTGCTCGGCAAGCGCGTCGATTACTCTGCTCGGTCGGTAATCGTCGTAGGTCCCAACCTGAAACTCCATCAGTGCGGGCTGCCGAAGAAGATCGCCCTGGAATTGTACCAGCCGTTTATCATTCGCAAGCTCAAACAACACGGGCTCTCCGACACGATTAAAAGCGCCAAGAGAATGATCGAACGACGTGACGAGCAGGTCTGGGATATCCTCGAGGAAGTGATTCATCAGCACCCGGTCCTGCTGAACCGTGCTCCTACGCTTCACCGCATGGGCGTGCAGGCGTTTGAGCCGGTTCTCGTTGAAGGCAATGCCATTATGCTGCATCCGCTGGCGTGCAAAGGCTTCAACGCAGACTTTGACGGCGACCAGATGGCTGTTCATCTTCCGCTGAGCGTCGAGGCACAGGCCGAAACACATATCCTGATGATGACTACCGGGAATATTTTCTCGCCCTCGAACGGTTTTCCAATGGTCGGGCCCTCTCAGGATATGGTTATGGGCAACTACTATTTGACCCATTTTAATGCGCGCGAGTGGGCCGATATCCACGGAGACGAAAGGATTGCTGTTTTCAGAGATCCTTTCGAGGCAATGATGGCGCACGATACCGGCAAGATCCATTTGCACACAAAGATAAAGGTCCGTATCTCCAAGCAGCTCGAAAGCTGCTCGGACGCATCGTCAGCGGGCAAGGAAAAGAGCGACTCAGCATCCGCGTCGAGGCGATCCGGTGGCACAGTTGTCGAGACAACAGTGGGCAGATGCATCTTCAATGATATGTTGCCGGCCGGAATGCCGTTCTACAACGAGACGATGTCACAGAGGAAACTGGGCCAAGTAATCAGTGATTGCTTCAAGTACGCAGGTTCCGCCGAGACCATCGATTTGCTCGACAGAATAAAGGATTTGGGCTTCAAACACGCTACACTTGCAGGTCTTAGCTTTGGCATTACCGACCTGAAAATACCGTCGAGGAAGCCGGAGATCATCGAACAGGCTGAGAAGAGAGTCGATAAAATCCACAAGAACTACGACAATGGTGTCCTCACCGAGGGCGAGCGATACAATCAGGTGATCGACGCCTGGACGAATGCTCGTGTTGCCGTTACGAATGAGATGATGCGAGGGCTGAAGGAGGATACTGCAGACGACGGGACGCCCTACCTGAACCCGATATTCCTTATGAGCGATTCCGGCGCAAGGGGCAGCGTTGACCAGATTCAGCAGCTTGCCGGCATGAGGGCCTTGATGGCCAAACCGAGCGGCGAGATTATCGAAACGCCGATCAAAGCGAACTTCCGCGAGGGCCTGACGGTTCTCGAGTATTTTAGTTCAACGCATGGTGCTCGCAAGGGCCTGGCTGATACTGCACTGAAGACCGCGAACTCCGGCTATCTTACTCGTAAACTTATTGACGTAGCGCAGAATGTGATCGTGATGGAGCGTGACTGCCAGACGCTCCAGGGCATTACGAAGAGCGTTGTCAGCCGAGGCGAACAAGTTGATGTCCCGCTCTCGGAGTTGATCGTAGGCAGGACCGCCAGAGATAATATTCGCAACCCAATCGCCGACGAGATGATTGTTCGTGAGAACGAGGTGATAACGCACGAAGCGGCGGCAAAGATTGAGGCTCTGGGCCTTGATGCCATCAGGGTAAGAAGCCCACTGACCTGTGACAGCGCGTTTGGCATTTGTGCGAAGTGCTACGGTTGGGATATGAGCACGGGTTGTTTGGTCGAAGAGGGCTCTGCCGTCGGCATTGTCGCGGCACAGTCAATCGGCGAGCCGGGCACTCAGTTGACTCTGCGCACCTTCCACACCGGTGGAGTTGCTGAAAGAGCCATTCTCGAGCGCCAGCAAAGCGCTCCTCAGGCTGGGAAAATCCAGTATCGTGATATTAACGCCGTCTCGGTCAAGCGGCAAGACGGTGTCCGTGAGGTCGTCGCGTTAAAGCGCAACGGTGAAATTGCCCTGCTTGACGCAAAGGACCGTGAACTCGACAGGTTCAAAGTGCCTTACGGCGGAATTATCGTTGTTAAGGACGGACAAACGGTCAAAGCTGACGCTCCGCTGTTCAAATGGGACCCTCACCGTATTCCTATCCTTGCTGAAGCCGATGGGATTAGCCGGTTTGTGGACATCGTCGAAGGTGAGACGATTGGAATTGAAGAAGAACGAAAGGGACAGGCCGGCAAGCCGATCGTCATCGAGCATAAGGGCGACAAGCACCCACAGATTATCGTCGAAGACGCCAAGGGCAAGATTCTCGACGTACACTATTTGCCTGCGGGAGCGAGAATCGAGGTTATCGAGGGCCAGAAGGTCCAGGCCGGCCAGTTACTTGCACATCAGCCCAGAGCGACCGGCGGCACTCAGGATATTACCGGTGGTCTGCCCAGAGTTACCGAGGTCTTCGAGGCCAGAAAGCCGAAGGATCCTGCTGCTATGGCTGAGATTAGCGGACGAGTCGAGTTGCGAAGCGATAAGCGCAAAGGCAAAATGACGATTATTATTCGCAACGAAGAAAGCGAAATGGAGAAAGAGCACCATGTTCCGCGCGACCGGCACCTCAATGTTCATACCGGTGACTTGTCCGAAGCCGGTGATGCCCTCACCGACGGACCGCTCGTGCCCCACGATATCCTGCGAATCAAGGGTGAAGAGGCGCTGCAGAGGTACCTGATCAGGGAAATACAGAATGTCTATCGCTCGCAGAACGTGAATATCAACGATAAGCACATTGAAATCATCTGCTCGCAGATGATGCGAAAGATTGAGATCGAGTCTGTCGGGGACAGTTCGTTCCTGCCGGGCGAAGTTGTGGACAAGTTTGTGTTTAGAAAAGAGAATGATAGACTGACTCACAGTGTCAGAATCGCTAATCCCGGCGATGTAACCGATCTCCAAGAAGATGACGTTATCGACAAGAAAGAGCTTGGCGCTCTCAACGAGAAGGTCGAAATGATTGGCGGGACGGCGGCAAAGGGCAAGCGGGCAAAGCCTGCAATCGCCCAGACGCTGCTATTGGGCATTACCAAGGCGTCTTTGTGGTCGGAGAGCTTCATCGCTGCTGCGAGCTTCCAGGAAACAACGAAAGTCTTGACTCAGGCGTCTTTGGCGGGTAAGATAGACAAACTGTATGGCCTGAAGGAGAACGTTATACTCGGCCACCTTATACCGGCCGGCACCGCCTTCAAGCCGCACTTGGATATTAGGGTCAAGCACCTCGTCGAGGCGCCGCTGCCCAAGGAATTTGTTGAAGTTGAAGAGGTTCTCGAAGCCAAGGAGGCCGAGGCGAAGGCCGAAGCCGCCATTAAGGAAGTTTTGGGCATCAAATAATTACTTGTTGTTCTGCTGTAAGAGATACACATTATGCCGACTATAAACCAGTTAGTTAGACGTCCGAGGTCAAAGTCAAAGGGCCGAAAAAGAGTTTCCGATATCAGCGGGTCGCCTCAAAAACGGGGTGTCTGTCTCATTGTCAGGACTCAAACGCCGAAGAAACCGAACTCCGCTCTGCGGAAAATCGCCCGTGTCAGGCTGACCAACGGCAAGGAAGTTACGGCGTATATCCCCGGCATCGACCACAACCTCCAGGAGCACAGCACGGTTATAATCCGTGGCGGGCGAGTGCGAGACTTGCCCGGTGTTCGTTATCATATTGTTCGCGGCGTTCTTGACTGTGCCGGTGTTGCAAATCGCAAACAGGGCAGAAGCAAGTACGGGGCAAAGAAATAGCGCGTAGTAGAAGTCGAAAAAGACCAGGTACAGAATATGGCGAAAAAGTTCACAAGTTCAAGTCAGCAGCTTAAGCCGGATCCGAAGCTGAATAGCAAGCTTGTCTCCAAGTTCATCAACGCTCTGATGTTGGGCGGCAAAAAGAGCACGGCACAACGTGTTTTTTACGATGCTCTCGATATCATCGGCAAGAAGATCACCGATGCCGAGCCGCTCGAGGTGTTTGAAAAGGCTGTTAATAACGCCAGACCATTGATCGAGGTGCGCAGCAAGCGTGTCGGAGGCGCCAGCTATCAGGTCCCGATGCAGGTAAGCAGCAAGCGGCAGCAGTCTTTGGCTTTTAGGTGGATATTGGTCTCGGCAAGGGGCAAAAAGGGAAAACCTATGTGCCAGCGTCTTGCAACCGAGCTCATGGACGCCTATAACGAGACCGGCGGCGCGATGACCACCAGGGAAAACATCCACAGGATGGCTGAAGCGAACAAGGCTTTTGCCCATTTTGCCTGGTAGTAGCAGGGGTTTACAACTGCCACGGTTCATTATGCCAAGATGACCGTGGCAGTTTTTTTATTAGCTTTGCGAATCATTGTTTGCCGTGCGATACGCGAGAAACGATGATAAGCTCCGAGACGATAGTAATGTCGAGTAATTTAGAGAAATTGCGTAATATTGGGATTATGGCCCACATCGACGCCGGTAAAACGACAGTTACCGAGCGCATTCTCTATTACGCGGGCAAGACTTACAAAATGGGAGAGGTCCACAACGGGACCGCGGTTATGGACTTTATGGAGGAAGAGCAAAAACGCGGGATTACTATCACCTCCGCTGCGACAAAATGCCCGTGGAAGGAATTCGAGATAAATCTTATCGATACTCCGGGCCATATCGATTTCACGGCGGAGGTCGAAAGGTCTTTGCGGGTCCTCGACGGCGCTGTTGCCGTATTTGACGGCAGCGAGGGGGTCCAGGCACAGAGCGAGACTGTTTGGAGGCAGGGCCGGGAATACAATCTGCCTTGTATCTGCTTTATCAACAAGATGGACAAGATCGGGGCCGATTTCGAGATGTCCGTCGAGAGTATCCGCGACAAGCTGCTGGCGAATCCTATTGTTCTCCAGCTTCCTATTGGTGCAGGGGATTCCTTTGCCGGCGTCATAGACCTTATCAAAATGCAGGCTGTGTTTTACAAGACCGAGCAAATGGGCGCGACTTTCGAAGAGGCCGATATTCCAGCCGATTTGTTGGAAGCGGCCGAGCGGCAGAGACGCGAGACGATCGAACTTGCAGCCGAATACGACGAGGAGTTGATGGATCGGTATGTCCATGATGAGCCTGTTGGCGCCGAAATGATCTGCCGGGCCATTAGAAAGGGGACTTTGGCCAACGAGCTTCATCCCGTATTTGCGGGGTCAGCGCTGAAATACATCGGCGTCCAGAGGCTTCTCGATGGCGTGTTGGCCTACTTGCCCTCGCCGCTGGACAGGCCGGTTCTCACAGGACACAACCCATCCGATAAAAAGAAGGAGATCGCCGTCAAGTGCGACCCGAAGGGCAGTATGGTCGCCCTGGCATTCAAGATTACAAGCGATGCGCACGGAGATCTTTACTTTCTGAGGATATATCAGGGTAAATTAAAATCCGGGTCCAGGGTTCTGAATGTTAATCGCGAGAAGCGCGAAAACATTACCAGGATTTTCGAGATGCACGCTAAAGAGCGAAAGATCCTGGATTCCGCGTCTGCCGGCGATATCGTGGCGGTCGTCGGCCTGAAACAAACGCTTACCGGGGATACGGTTTGCGACCCGAAGAAGCCGGTTGCGCTGCCGAGCATAGCGTTTCCTCAGACCGTTATCAATATGTCGATAGAGCCGAGGACTACTGCTGAAAAGGCGAAATTGGGCGAAGCACTGGCCGATTTGAAGCGTGAGGATCCCACTTTTGAGTGTAAGTTTGACAGCGAAACGGGCCAGACGATCATCAGCGGGATGGGCGAGCTTCATCTTGAAGTGCTCCAGCATAAGCTTGTAAAGGAAAAAGGTGTCAACATCAGGGTTGGCAGGCCTCGGGTGGCTTATAAAGAAGCCATCACACGCGCGTCAGAGGTAGAGGGTAAGTTTGTGCGTCAAACGGGTGGTCACGGCCAATACGGCCATGTTGTCCTAAAAATCGAGCCGCTTATTACCGAGGATGGCCACTGGAGTCGGGATATTGAATTTGAGTGCAAGGCGGGGGGAGATGCAGTGCCCAGAGAGTACGTTTCCGACGTTGAGAGAGGGGCCAGAGATGCTTTGGGCTGTGGCGTTTTAGCGGGCTATCCTCTTGTGGGGCTTAAAGTTACGTTAATTGATGGCTCGTTCCATTCGGTAGATTCGTCGTCGTTGGCGTTCGAGCAGGCTGCCGCTATCGCAGTAGAAAAGGGGCTCAAGGCTGCAGGGCCGGTGCTGCTTGAGCCAGTAATGCGCCTGGAGGCGATTGTGCCGCAGGCCAATTTTGGCGCCGTGCAGGGAAGTCTGCTCGCGAAAAGAGGTCTAATCAGCGGTTGTCGCATCCATGGGAATATGCAGGTTATCGACGCCAAGGTTCCGTTGGTTGAAATGTTCGGCTATTCGAGTGAAATCAGGAGCGCTACGGCGGGCAGGGGGTCGTTTACTATGGAGCCGCTGAGCTACGAGAAGGTGCCTGACCAGATCGCCGGGCGGATCATTATCTGACCGAGAAAAAGGTTGAATTTTTTGGCATGGTTCAATTCTGGGTGGCAGCCTCAAGCGCAGCTTGGGGATGGCAAAGCTCCGAAAGCGGTGCAACCATCCCTCCCTTAGGGAAGGCTGCCACACTCTATGAAACCACAAATAATGTTACCTGGAATTTGATTTATTTGAACCATGCCAGTTTTTTTGTGTTTTTTTCAAAATTCTCCTCGACGTTTTGTTGACATCGAGGAGTCGGCGTGGTATATTCAACGGTTTTCAGCCGTAGCGAGCATCGTCAGGGACGACTTTGCGTGAAACCAGTTGGGCTGTGGCACGTCTGTAAAATGATGGTCAAGGATGGTTTTGTAGTAGTCTGTCAGACTTTGGGGTGTACCATAAGCCCTCAAGAGGCTTTGGAAGGGCCAGGGCTGGTCCGAGACCCAGACTCTTTAAGGAAGGCGAGTTACTAAAGCCTCTCCTGCCGAAACGAAACGACGACTTTTGGCTGATTGCATTGCAGATCAGTCGCACGGTGGAGTTGTTGTTTTGCGTTGCTCTTTTGCTATAAGTTGATATGCAACAAGCTTTTATACGCTTGAGACGATATAGTTCCGATAATATATTCTGCGTTGTCTGCTGATTTTGACTGAGTTGGTGGTTTAGGCGACGCCGGTCAGTGGTGCAGAGGACAATTATGGCTACAGAAACAGAAAGAATAAGAATTAGAATGGAGGCCTACGACCACAGGGCGCTGGATGCCTCTGCTCGCGAAATAGTCGAGCACTCGCGAAAAACGAATGCCCGTGTTAGTGGTCCGGTGCCGCTGCCGACGAGGATCGAGAGATACACGGTCCTTCGTAGTCCTCACATCGACAAGAAATCTCGTGAGCAGTTTGAGCTTCGGACGCACAAGCGCTTGATTGATATCCACGAGGCAAACGCGCGAACTGTTGAGGTATTGAACCGCCTGGTCGTTCCTGCGGGAGTTTTTGTAAGGATTAAGGTCTGAGTCTGATTCGTCTCTTGTAAGTCGCCGCTTGTATGTCCGATGGGCATGAGCGGCGAAATCAGAGAGACCGGAAAAATTATTATGGCGATGTTATTGGGAAAAAAAGTTGGCATGACCCAGGTTTACGGTGAATCCGGCGTGTTGTTGCCTGTGACGGTAATCCAGGCCGGCCCGTGTATTGTTATGCAGGTCAAAACCGCCGAAACCGACGGTTACAACGCCGTTCAGTTGGGTTTTGACAATGTGAAGCCGTCTCGCAGAAAAATGCCGCAGATCGGCAGCGCCGAGAAGGCCAAGACCTCGCCCAAGCGATTTGTCCGCGAAATGCGCTTACCCGATAACGCCGCGGGCGAGTACGAGCAGGGCGATTCTATTACGGTTGGTGTTTTTGCGGAGAATAAATTCGTTGACGTTGTAGGTACGAGCAAGGGCAAGGGTTTTGCCGGCGTGATGAAACGTCACGGTTTTGGGGGCTTTCCGGCTTCGCACGGCACGGAGCGAAAGCACCGGGCCCCGGGTTCTATTGCCAGCTATGCCAGCAATGCCGGGCACGGCGCCGGACCGAAGAAGGGCAAGAAAATGGCCGGACGTATGGGCGGCTGCCGTGTTACGGCGAAGAATCACGAGTTGGTTGGAATAGACGAGGACAGGAACCTGCTGGTAGTTAAAGGTTCCGTGCCCGGCCCGGCCGGCGGCTATTGCATTGTCTGCAGCGCCCAAAAGGCCTGACTATTTGGAGAACGGAAGTAAGCGATGATTGATTTGGTTGTGTACAATCCGGATGGTCGGGAAGTTGACAGCTTGAAGGTCGATGAGTCGGCTTTTGGCACCGCGGTGAGGTATCCGTTGCTAAAACAGGCCATTGTTATGTATCACGCCAACAAGCGGGTCGGAACTGCTGCGACAAAAAGCAGGAGCATGGTGGCCGGTTCGAGCAAGAAGCTGTTCAGACAGAAAGGGACAGGAAACGCTCGTGTAGGCAACATTAGAACGGGCAAGCGTGTGGGCGGTGGCGTTACTTTCGCCAAGAAAGCTCGCGATTTCGGCAAGCGGATGCCAAAGAAACAGAGGAGACTGGCGAGGAATTCTGCGATATTGGCTAAGCTCCGCAGCAGCAAGGTTGTTGTGGTTGACGGGCTGACTTTCGAGAAGCCGAGGACTAAGGATTTTGTTGGCGTTCTGCACAACCTTAAGATAGATCGCAGTTGCCTTGTAACCACAGGGCAGTACGATGAGAATCTGTGCAAATCGGCGAGAAATTTGCCGAGAGTTGCAGTCATGCCTGTCGAGCAGTTGAATGCGGGCGATATCTGCAGCCACAGCAAGGTGCTGTTCACCAAGGAGGCGTTCTTGTCGGTTTTGAACGAAGATAAGGCAAGCGAAGACTAATAAGGTGTTGGTGTGGACGATTTTAACATAATAGTTCGGCCTTTAGTTACTGAGCAGGGGATGCACTTTGCCAACGCAAGGAGTGCGTATTCGTTCGAGGTGAACAGCAGGGCCAATAAGACTCAGATAAAGAATGCTGTGGAAAGGATTTACAGCGTTAAGGTCGATAAAGTCAGAACCGCTAATTGCAGAGGCAAGTATCGTCGCAGAGGCAGGCACTTTGGGATGACGCCGAACTGGAAGAAGGCTGTCGTTTATCTTAAGCCGGAATTCCATATTGATTTGTTCTAAATGCTGAAAAGCGAGCGACGGGGTAATTGAGTTATGGGTATACGAGTTTACAAACCGACAAGTGCAGGACGCAGGAACAGTTCGGTGAATGACTATGCCGAGTTGACCACCGACAAGCCCGAGAAGTCGCTGTGCAAACGGATCAAGAAGACGGGCGGCAGGAACCATCACGGCGTTACCACGTCTCGTTTCAGGGGCGGCGGAGCACGCAAAATCTACCGCATGATCGATTTCAAACGCAGAAAAGACGGAGTTCCGGCCACTGTTGCGACTATCGAATACGATCCCAACAGAGACTGCTTCATCTCGCTATTGAACTACGCCGATGGCGAAAAGAGGTACATTCTGGCGCCGCTGGGTATAAAGGCCGGCGACCGTATTGAGAGCGGTGAGGTCTGTGAGCCGAAAATCGGCAACTCGATGCCCATGAGTGCGATTCCGGCAGGCCTGGAGATTCACAACATAGAAATGACCGCCGGACAGGGCGGAAAACTGGTCAGGGGTGCGGGAAACGCCGCCAGAATCGTTGCAAAAGAGGGCAATTGGGTGACTGTTATCCTTCCGAGCGGTGAAATGCGAATGGTTCGCAAGGAATGCCGGGCGACCATAGGCAGGGTGAGCAATCCTGATCATCAGAACGTGAGGATCGGAAAAGCCGGGCGAAAACGGCACATGGGGCGAAGGCCACACGTCAGGGGAAAGGCGATGAACCCGGTCGATCATCCGATGGGCGGGGGCGAAGGCAGGGCCAACGGCGGACGGCATCCTTGTTCACCGACCGGTGTCCTGGCTAAGGGTGGAAAGACGAGGAATCCGCGAAGTCCAAGCAATAATAGAATTATTCGAAGGCGCAAAAGCAAAAGGGCTAAACGGTTAGGATTCTAAGGGTTAGTTGGCTTTGACAGAAGAATCGAGAAGTTGAATATGGGACGATCGCTAAAAAAAGGACCTTTCGTTGATGAAAAGCTGTTCATCAAGGTCAATAAGCAGGTTGATGCCGGCTCTCGCGAGCCAGTCAAGACCTGGGCGCGAAGATGTACGATAATCCCTGAGTTTGTGGGTTTTACGTTTCTCGTGCACAACGGGAAGATGTTCCATAAAGTTTTTGTAACCGAGGATATGGTGGGGCACAAGCTTGGCGAGTTTTCGCCGACAAGGACGTTCAAAGGGCATTCGAGCAAGAGAATAACGTAGCCGGCAGGCGCGTATGAGCGATCGTGATCGATTTGCGAGTCGCCGGATATGAGACATAAGATATGTTAAGTGCTGAAAAATTCAGAGAGTTATCGCAGGAGCGTCAGATTGACGTTCAGCAGTTGGCCGGCCACATTGCTAGGGCGGGCCTGAGCGATGAAGAAGCAAGCGTTGCGATTGCGAATTGGCAGAAGGGTCTTTTCAAGCCAAAGCCACAGACGGAAGACATTCGTCGGCTGGCTTCTGCCTTGGGCGTAGAGGAAAACGACCTTGCTGACTGGCGTTCATCCTGTCGTTACGCGCCTGTTTCGGCCCGGAAGGCTCGTCTGGTCACGCAATTGATAGTCGGCCGACCTGTCCAGGACGCTACGGACATCCTGAAATTCACGAGAAAACGGGCTGCGGGCATAGTTGATAAGGTTCTCAAGACCGCGATTGCGGACGCTGATGAGCAGAGGGCGGATGTGGATAATCTTTATGTCTGCCGGGCCAGAGTGGATGATGCCGGAGTTCGCATCGGCACAAAAAGATGGATACCGAAGGACCGAGGAAGGGCTCATCCGATCCGGAAGAAGGCCTGTCACATACATGTAACGGTGACACAGATATAGTGAACAGTAAGCAATAGCATCGAATTACGAGATACGGGATTATGGGTCAGAAAGTATCGCCAATAGGTTTCAGGACGGGGATTACGCTGGGGTGGCAGAGCACGTGGTATGCTCCCAAGGCCAGCTACGGCGATTTTCTCGTCGAAGACCAGAAAATCCGTCGCTTTATCGACCAGAAGTTCAACCGCAGAATGCCGAGGGGCGCGGTAGCCAAGACTGAGGTTATCAGGACGCGTAACGAAGTGAAAGTTACGCTGCATAGCGCCAGGCCCGGTGTGGTGATTGGCCCCCGAGGCGGAGAAGTCGATAAGCTTAGGGAAGAGCTTGAAGACTTAACCGGTCGCAAGGTTGGCGTAAATGTTATCGAGATAAAAGAGCCCGACCTCAATGCTAATCTGGTTGGTCAGGCGATAGCCGAACAGTTGGGCAAGCGGGCCTCATTCAGACGGACTATGAAGCAGTTCTGCGAGGCCGCGATGAACGCAGGGGCTAAAGGAGTAAAGATTATATGCTCCGGGCGGCTGGGCGGCTCTGAAATGGCAAGGAAAGAAACACAGAAGCTCGGGAGCATTCCGCTGCACACGCTTGACGCCAACGTAGATTACGCTATTACGGTTGCCAGAACCACGTATGGCGTAATCGGCGTAAAAGTTTGGATTTACAAAGGCAAGTTTGGCGAAGAGATTGAGCCGCGGATACGGCAGCGTCGGCGTCCGCCTATGCGTGGTGGACGTCCCGGCGGCGGCGGTGCGGGCGGCAGAGGTAGAGGTAGAGGGGCGCCGACAGGTCAAGGCCAAAGCCGAGGCCGTGCCCAAGCCGCAGTGGCCCCGGTTCCGGCTACGCCGGGCAAATCGGCTCCTGCAGCAACTGAAAAGCCTGCAGTTGAAGCTACTGAGACGCCGGATGCCGCCAAGGCGGAAGGTGAGCAGACAAGTTAAAATTCGCTTTGAGGGCGATCTGAAGCGCCCCGATAGGTTTTGTAAGGGAAATGACAAATGGCGATGATGCCGAAAAGAGTTAAGCATCGCAAGAGCCAGCGAGGCAAAATGAAAGGCAATGCCTCGAGGTGCAATTATGTTGCGTTTGGCGAGTACGGCCTGCAGGTTCTCGAGAGCAGTTGGATTACCGCAAAGCACATCGAAGCCGGCCGAGTCGCTGCTACTCATTTCCTTCGTCGCGAAGGTAAGGTCTATATCAGAATATTCCCGCATAAGCCGGTCAGTTCCAAGCCTTTGGAGACGCGGATGGGCAAAGGCAAGGGCGAACCCGAGTTTTGGGTGGCCAGGGTCAGGCCGGGACAGGTCTGCTTCGAAATCGGGGGTGTTCAAGAGGACGTTGCAAAACAGGCGCTCGTCAGGGTGGCGCACAAGATGCCTGTGAAATGCAGGTTTGTTAAACGAAGACATGCGCTGTAAGTAGGGACGTTGAAATGAAAGCACAGCATTACCGTGAAATGAGTCCGGATGAGCTTGCCTCGCAACTCGAAGAGCTTCAGAGACACTTGTTTGATTTGCGGGCGCAGGCGGTTACGGAGAAGCTGGAAAACTCCAAGGCTGTTATCAATGTCCGTCGCGACATTGCGAGAGTAAGGACAATTATACGAGAAGGCAAGTGACGTTTTGCCAAACGCAATTGATGATCGGGAATCGAGTATGCAGGACCGGAAACTTAAGACTTTAACCGGCGTGGTAGTCAGCGACAGCGGTGACAAATCCGTCAAGGTTGCTATCGACTACAAAGTCAAGCATCCGAGGTACGGCAAGTACGTCAAGCGCAGAATGAAGATAGGCGTGCACGACGAGCAGAATCAAAGCGGTGTCGGCGATCTGGTTGAGATCGCTCAGTGCAGGCCCCACAGTAAGAGCAAGAGTTGGCGACTTTTGAAGATTGTTCAAAAAGCAGTCAGAGTATGAATCGATATTTGCGATAGGTAGTACGGACGACGAGACTAACACTATGATTCAACAAGAGACAATGTTGGATATTGCCGACAACTCAGGCGTTAAGTCTGCATTGTGCATTAAGGTCCTCGGAAGGAGCGGCTCGCGAAACAGGGCTACTCGGCCTGTCGCCGGGGTCGGTGATGTTATTTGTGTTGCTATAAAGAAGTCTTTGCCGACGTGCCAGTTGGACGACAAGAAAGTGCACAAGTGCGTTATCATTCGCACGAAGAGCCCGGTAAAAAGGTCCGACGGCAGCTATGTTAGGTTCGACAGCAACGCGGCCGTTATGATTGACGCCGACGGCAACCCTATAGGGACGCGAATCTTTGGCGCGGTTGCTCGGGAGTTGCGAGAAAAGAACTATATGAAGATTATCTCACTGGCCGGCGAAGTTGTGTAAACGCGGCAAGGCCTGACAAGAGGTGCGAGAAAATGGCACTACATGTAAAGAAGAATGATACTGTCGAGGTTATTTCCGGGGCGCACAAAGGCGCGACAGGCAGAGTGCTCAGAGTCATGCCCGAGAAGAATCTTGTTGTGGTCCAGGGGCTCAATATTGCCAAGAAACACGTCAGGCCTTCCCGCAAGAATCCGCAGGGCGGCAGGATTAACGTTGAACAGCCTATCCACATTAGTAACGTGCTGCCCGTAAACACGAAAAGCTCGAGGGGCGGCAGGGTCGGCTACAAGCTTAATAAAGACGGGAAGAAGAAACGAGTTTTCGCCGACGGCCACGAGATATGAGATCGTCGGGGAGGTGTGATAAGAATTAAGAGCTTAGAGGCTTAGAAGCTGTAATACAAGGTGTTTGATGGCGCGTTTAAGAGATTTGTATAAGTCCAAGATTGTCTCCGAACTGACGACGGAGTTTGGCTATAAGAATCCTATGGCTGTGCCCAAGATGGAGAAGGTTGTTGTCTCTATGGGCATAGGCAGGGCTACACAGGACAAGAAGTTCCTGGAGTTGGCCAAGAAGGACCTTACAATGATTGCCGGTCAGATGCCTGTTATCTGTAAGGCCAAGAAGAGTGTCTCGAATTTCAAAGTACGCGAGGGTAACGAGACGGGCCTGAAAGTTACTTTGCGAGGCGTCAGGATGTACGAGTTTATAGACAGGCTCGTCAATCTGGCCATTCCGCGGGTAAGGGACTTTAGGGGTTTAAGCCTGAAGAGCTTCGACGGGAGGGGAAATTACTCGATGGGCGTGGCCGAGCAGAGCATTTTTCCCGAGATCAACCCTGCCGAGATGGAATATCAGCAGGGTATGAACGTAACATTTGTAACGACGGCAAACAGCGATGATGAGGCCAAGAAGATGCTTCAACTCTTCGGGATGCCGTTCAAGAATCCCGACGAGCAGGGCCGGCTGTAAAGGGCAAACAAGAAACACGGAAATTTGGAGCGTTTGGATGTCAACCAAAGCACTTGTAAACAAGGCGGCGAAGAAACAAAAGTTTCGCGTCAGGCAGTATAGACGTTGCCAGCTTTGCGGCAGGTCCAAAGCTGTTTATCGCAAGTTCAAGATTTGCCGCATTTGCTTTAGAACTCTGGCCAACGAAGGAAAGATACCGGGCGTGAGGAAGGCCAGTTGGTGATAGAAGTGAGTTAAAGTGAGCTAACAAGCCCCGACCGTAAGGGAGGGGGTTTTATCCTAAACGCAATACGCAATACGACATACTTAGTGGCATAAAAAAACAAGTTCCCGGCGAAGCCGGGTTAAGTTCGAGAAACAAATTACAAGATATGAGATAACTGATTATGACTTTGAGTGATCCAATAGCTGATATGCTCACCCGGATTCGCAATGCCGCGAGGATAAACAGGGCTCAGGTGAATATCAAGGCCTCGAACATCTGCGTGGGCATAGCGAGCGTGCTTAAGAAGGAGGGCTATATCCTGGATTATGACCGAATCGACGACGGTTATCAGGGTATTATCCGGGCAAGCCTGAAATATGACCAGGATGGCGGCTCTATTATTAGCGAAATAACGCGAGTGAGCAAGCCGGGCTGTAGGATTTACTCGGCAGTCGGCGATCTGCCGCGAGTCATGGGCGGTATGGGCATAGCCATTGTGTCAACGAGTAAAGGTGTAATGAGTGATAATGAATGCCGTCAAACGAATGTAGGCGGCGAAATTCTTTGTACGGTTAGCTAAATGAGTCGCATAGGGAAAAAACCTGTAGAGATTCCGGTCGGCGTTACTGTCGGGCGGAAGGGCCTTAAAATCAAGGTCGTCGGGCCGCTGGCCACACTCGAGATGGACTGCCATCCGGCAATCAAGGTCAAGATCGATAAGGCCAATGCCAAAGTGATTGTGCAAAACGACAATCCTCAAGATCGCCGGAGCAAGCAGTTGCACGGGACAATGCGGGCCCTGATTGCCAATATGGTCACAGGAGTCAGCAAAGGCTTTGAGAGAAAGATAGAAATATACGGCACGGGATACAATCTCAAAGAGCAAAATGGGAAACTCTCCTTTCAGGTGGGTTACAGCCATCCGGTGGACTTGCCAATACCCAAAGGGGTAAAAGTGAACATTGACGTGCCCGCGACACGGGGCAACGATGTACCGGCGAAGTTTGCGCTTTCCGGGGGGGATAAGTGCGTAATTGGGCAGTTCGCTGCGGAGATTCGAGCAATCAGGCCTCCGGAGCCTTATAAGGGGAAGGGTATCCGCTACGCTGACGAACATGTGCGGCGCAAGATCGGAAAGGCATTTGCTTCCGGAACGGCATAGTTGGGATAGTGTTTTTATGAATACTGAGAAGATAAGAAAAGCGGCACGCAGGCGCAGATACCACGTGCGAAAGAAGATCTCTGGAACGCGTGAGCGTCCGAGATTGTCGGTTTTTCGCTCGAACAGGCATATTTACGCCCAGATTATTGACGACACCGTCGGGGCCACTCTTGTCTCGGCAAGCACACAAGCAAAGGTCTTGCGCGAGCAGATGAGCAATGGAGGGGATAAGAAAGCGGCGGAGGTCATCGGCGAGGCCATCGCCAAAGAGGCGTTGGGCGTCGGCATTAAGTGTGTGTGTTTTGATAAAAATCGATATAAATTTCATGGCAGGGTCAAGGCTCTTGCCGACGCTGCGAGAAAAACGGGACTGGTTTTCTAATGTTGCAGTAGATTGATTGGAGATGAGAATTGGCTCTTGAACCGGTAAAACTATCCGACCAGGAAGAAAGGCCGTTGGAGGATACGGTCGTAAAGGTGTTTCGTTGTTCCAAGGTCGTAAAGGGCGGTCGCAGGTTTAGTTTTGCGGCGCTCGTTGTTGTCGGCGATCGCGCCGGGACCGTCGGCATTGGCTACGGAAAGGCGAACGAGGTCCCGCTGGCCGTCGAGAAGGGCGTTAAGGATGCAAAGAAGTCGCTGAACAAGATTGCCCTGATGGATCGGACGATTCCGCATAGCATCAACGGCAGGTATAGGGCTACGAAAGTGGTTTTGGTTCCGGCGAGTCCTGGTACGGGCGTTATCGCAGGTTCCAGCGCCAGAGCGGTGCTGGAGTATGCCGGCGTTCAGGATGTTCTGACAAAGGTGTATGGCAGCATGTCCGCCAAGAATGTTGTCAAGGCTACGCTCGACGGGCTGGTGAGGTTGCGAACCAGGGAAATGGTCGAATCGCTCAGGGGCGTGAAGATTGAGGCTTAAACAATTGTCAAGAAGACAGTTTGGTTAGATAAATGTTGAATCACGAAATAACTTCTAAAGCAGGCAAAAACAAAATTCGCAAGCGTCTCGGCAGAGGCACGGGAAGCGGCCGAGGCAAAACGTGCGGACGTGGGCACAAAGGCGCAGGCAGCAGGGCCGGTTCTACAGCCCTTACGGTTCACGAAGGCGGCCAGATGCCCCTGTTTCGGCGCTTGCCAAAGCGAGGTTTTAGCAACTATCAATTTGCAAAACGCTGCCAAATCGTGAACGTCTCCCAATTGGAGAGGTTTGACGATGGGGCCGATGTCGGTGTCGAGCAGCTATCCGGTGCGGGCTTAATCGACAATCTGAAGGACAAAGTTAAGATACTCGGCGACGGAGTGTTGACAAAGAAATTGAAGGTCGCCGCTCACAAATTCAGTAAAACCGCCGAGGAGAAAATAGTGGCATCCGGAGGTACGGCCAAGGTGATTTGAAGTTGGGGCCTGCTTCAAATCGGGGTAACAGTTGAAAAATGGATGTTCAAAAGATATGTGACGTCGCCGTAGCGGCGACGGCTAAACAAAGGTATGTGAGATAATGTTCGGAACAGTATTCAACATATTCAGAATCCGGGACTTACGCAACAAGGTGCTTTTTACCATTGCGTTGATTATAATCTACAGGATCGGCTTTCATATACCGGTGCCCTGCTTCGACCAGAGTGCGATTGAGGCGATAGCCGAATCTCGCGGTGGAGCGGACACTCCATTGAGCAGGGCTGCCGAGTATATGCAGATGTTTAGCGGCGGAACACTCCAAAAGAGCAGCCTATTCGGACTGGGTATTATGCCCTATATCACCGCGTCGATTATTCTTATGCTGCTTGGCGAGATAGTCCCGGTGTTGAAGAAGTTGCGGCAGGAGGGCCAGACCGGCCAAAAGAAGATACAGGAGTACACGCGATACCTAACTGTCCTGATATGTATTATCCAGGCCTTGATGTATATGAAGTTGTTGGGAGGTAGAGGTCTGACGTATCCCGGCATGTATGGGCGTGCAGTTTTGATGGGTATAGTGGGTATGACCGCCGGGACGGTTTTCTTGATGTGGCTGGGCGAGCAGATAGATGAGTACGGGATTGGTAACGGTATCAGCCTCATAATTATGGCTGGGATTATTGCCAGGATGCCGTGGGCCATTAGGACGCTTTGGGAGAAGGTTGACTTGACGGTCGGCGCCTCGGCGGGCGGGGCCGTAGGCCTGGATAAGCTGTTGGTCCTTCTCGGCTCTTTCGTATTCGTGGTCGCCGGCGCCATACTCATTACGCAGGGCCAGCGGCGCATACCTATCCAGCAGGCCAAGCAGATGCGGGGCCGCAGGGTATATGGCGGCCAGAGGCATTACCTGCCGTTGCGAGTCAACCACGGTGGCGTGATGCCTATAATCTTCGCCTCGGCCTTTATGATATTCCCGCCCGTGATAATTAGTCAGTTGGCCCAGAGATTCCCTACATCCGGCGTGCTTGCGACACTGGAGGAGGCCTTTAGAATGGGAAGCTATACTTACAACGTGCTGTATGTCGTATTGATATTCCTCTTCGCTTATTTCTGGGTTACGGTGCAGTTTCAACCGAAGGAGATGGCGAAGAATCTTCGTGATGCCGGCAGTTTCATACCTGGATTGCGACCGGGACGAAGAACCGCTGATTATCTGGAATCTGTGATGACCCGAATAACGTTTTACGGGGCGTCATTCCTGGCTATTATCGCCGTTGTGCCGTCGCTCATTGCAACACTGCTCGACATCGATTGGCTTGTGGCGTCGTTTCTGGGCGGTACGGGTTTGTTGATTGTTGTTAGTGTCTCGCTTGATCTCGTACAGAAGATCGAGGCAAACCTGCTGATGAGAAGCTATGACGGTTTCAGCGGAGCCGGCAAAATTAAAGGAGCCTACGGATGAGAATAGTGTTGTTGGGTGCGCCTGGTGCGGGCAAGGGGACCCAGTGTAAGAATATCGTTGCCGAATACGGACTGCAGCATTTGTCCAGCGGTGATATTCTGCGGCGGAACAGGTCCGCCGGCACGGAACTGGGCAAGAAGGCGCAGAGCTATATGGATGCCGGCGACCTTGTGCCCGACGAGATTATAATTGAGATGATGAGTGAGGCGGTCAGGCAGGCCCCGTCGCAAGGCTTCATCCTCGATGGCTTCCCGAGAACGGTGAATCAGGCTTGCGAGCTTGATGAATCGCTCGTCGGCGATGGCGCTATCGACGCCGTCCTGAATCTGAAGATCGACGACAGTATAGTCGAGGCCAGAATGACGGGTAGAAGAAGCTGCCCGAAATGTGGGGCTGTTTACCATGTTGAAAACATGAAGCCCAAAACCGAGGGCTTGTGCGATCACGACGGCGCCGAACTGGTCCAGCGCCCGGACGATACGCCTGAGGTGGTGGCGAATCGACTTGAAACTTACCACCGGCAGACTGAGCCGCTGGTGGATTATTATAGAAAAAATGGCGCCGTATTCGATATCGAGGCTGATAGAGACCCTGACGACGTTAAGGCTTGCGTTTTTAAGAAATTGCAGACGCTGGTTAAGCAGTAAGGTGTGAAAAGACCTTTGAAAATGCAGGATATGAAATCAGATGGCTATTACGCTTCGTAGTGCAAGAGAAATTGAGTTGATGCGCAAGGCCGGTGCCGTGGTAGCTGGTGTTCTTTCAAAATTACAAGAGATGGCAAAGCCGGGAGTGACGACCGCCGAGTTGGACACTATTGCTCTGGATATGACGGCTCAGGCCGGTGCGCAGGCCCTGTTCAAGGGTGTCCGCAGCCCGCAGGCGAGGAATCCGTTTTCCGGCGCGATTTGTGCTTCGATCAACGAGCAGGTCGTGCATGGAATCCCGTCGCCGGATGCCGTACTCAAGGAAGGCGACATCCTGGGCATCGATTTCGGCGTCAGGCTCGACGGTTACTGCGGAGATGCCGCTGTTACTGTTGGGGTCGGCGAAATCTCGCGCGAACGGCGCAAACTGATGGACGTTACGAGGCAAGTGCTCGAATTGGCGATAGCCAACTGTACGCCCTCGGTAAAATGGAGCTATGTAGCCGGTAAGATGCAGGAATATACCGAAGCTGCCGGCTTTTCCGTCGTTAAGGACTTTGTCGGTCATGGGATTGGCAGAGAAATGCACGAAGAGCCGAGAGTGCCCAACTTCGTCAGCAGCGATTTACAGGCCAACGATTTTGTGTTGGAGCGCGGCATGCTCCTGGCGGTTGAGCCGATGATTAACGCAGGCAGTGAAGATGTTCGGACCCTGAAAAACGGGTGGACCGTTGTGACACGAGATTCAAAATGCTCGGCGCATTTTGAGCATACAATTGCAATAATAGATGAAGGTTGTGAAGTGCTGACCACGAAATAGTGGTGAATAATCGGTTATGATGTTTATTGTCGGCCGAGATGTGTTGGATATAAAGAATGGTAAAGAAGGACGCAATTAGATTACAGGCTAAGGTGACCGAAGCTTTGCCCAACGCAGTGTTCAAGGTGGAATTAGAGAACGGCCACAAGATTATAGCGCACGTCTCCGGCAAGATGCGGATGCACTTTATTCGAATCCTGCCCGGCGATACCGTCGTTGTTGAAATGTCGCCTTATGACCTAAACAGGGGTCGAATAGTCCTTCGACATTAAGTCCAAAGGCCCGGTTCTGTTCGATGCGGCTACCGAGTCGAAAGCCGAAGATGTGAAAGCAGATATCGAAAATGAAAGTTAGAAGTTCAGTAAAACGTATGTGTGAGAATTGCAAGATTATCCGGCGCAAGGGCGTTGTGCGAGTGATTTGCACAAACCCCCGGCACAAGCAGCGTCAGGGTTGATTGAGGATTCGCCAACAATATGAGCGATTAGAATAGGAGTCAAAATGCCGCGTATAGTGGGTGTTGACATTCCCAACGACAAGTCGATATGGATCTCGTTGACTTACATCGTAGGCGTAGGTAAATATACCTCCGAGCAAATACTGAAAGAGGCCCGAATAGAGAAAAGCACGAAGGCCGGCAAGCTCAGCGAAGATGAGCTAAGCCGGATTACGCAGATTATAGACCGCAACTATATCGTAGGCGGCCAGCTTCGAAGGCAGGTTGCACAGAATATCGCGCGACTCCGCGACATTGCGTGCTACAGGGGGATTCGGCACAGAAGGGGCTTGCCTGTGCGGGGGCAGTGCACCCAGAGCAACGCACGCACGAGAAAAGGCCCCAGAAAGACCGTTGCCGGCAAGAAGGGCATTAAGGAGAAACGGTAAACATTTAGTTGCATCGGCTGATAAGCGGACGCTAAGGTCGCAAAGAAGCGATTTGCGGCACGATACAATGAAGGCAAAACAGGATTAACAATGGCGAAAAGCTCAAAAAGAAAAACCAGAAGGAATGTTGCCCGGGCTGTTGTCCACATAAAGGCCACTTTCAACAATACGTTGATTACTGTCACCGACGAAAATGGTGATACTATATGTACGAGTTCGGCCGGCTGTGTCGGCTTTAAGGGATCGCGAAAGAGTACGCCGTTTGCGGCGCAGCAGGCCGCACAGCGGGCCGCCGGCGCAGCGATGCGTAACGGCGTTCGCGAGGTTGAAATCAGAGTTAAGGGGCCTGGTTCGGGCCGGGAATCCGCTATCTCGGCACTGCAGTCTGCAGGATTGCGTATCGCTTCGATTGAGGACGTTACCCCGCTGCCCCACAACGGCTGCAGACCGCCGAAACGACGAAGGGTATGAGACACCAATAGACCAAGTTTTTTGGAGATAAACAAGAAAGATGGGACGTTACTTAGGTTCATCTTGTAAACACTGCCGTCGCGAAGGTATGAAGCTGATGCTCAAGGGTGTCAGATGCGAAATGGCAAAGTGCCCGGTCGAGAAGAAACAGAGGAATCTCGCGCCGGGAATGCACGGCTGGCGCAGAGGGAGGAATAGTGAATATGGCGTTCGGCTGCGCGAGAAACAAAAAGTCAAAAGGTATTACGGGCTGTTCGAGCGACAGTTTATGAGGTATTTCCATAAGGCTGAACGCATCAAGGGAAATACAGGCGAAACACTGCTCCAACTGTTGGAGCGGCGACTGGATAATGTCGTTTACAAGTTGAACTTTGCTCCTTCGAGAAAAGCGGCTCGGCAGCTTGTTTCGCACGGACATATCTATGTCAACGGACGCAAAGTCAACGTCAGCGATTACACTATAGGAATCGGCGATAGGATTACCGTCAAAGCCGCCGAGAAGAGCGTAAAGAGAATCAAGGAGCAACTGGAAACGAATCCGAGTTTCGCCACGCAGGCCTGGCTGCAGCTCGTGCGAGAGAAGCCGGAGGCTACCGTTGTGGCCCTTCCGACGCGAGAAGACGTGCAGATTCCCGTCGAGGAGCAGTTGGTTGTGGAGTTCTGTTCGAGATAGCTATTTTGAAAGTAAGATTTTAGACCGGAGGCATATATGCGAGTTACATGGCGTGGTTTGGAACTGCCGAGGCGAGTCGAGCGAGATACGAGCGTATCGAGTGATATATACGGCAAATTTTTCATCGAGCCCTTCGAGCGCGGGTTCGGCACCACTATTGGCAACAGCCTGAGACGCGTTCTTCTTTCGTCGTTGGAAGGAAGCGCTGTGACATCCGTCAAGATAGCCGGCGTGAACCATGAATTCAACTCGATAAAGGGAGTGATGGAGGATGTCACCGACGTTGTTCTCAACGTTAAGAACCTTGTCATACGCCTCCAAAGCGAAGGGCCCAAGATAATGACCGTTTCGGCGAAAAAGGCCGGCGCCGTGACCGCGGCGGATATCGTTGCAGACCCGGCCATTGAAGTGATAAACCAGGACATGCCACTGGTGACGTTGACCGAAAAGGTCAATTTCCAGATGGAAATGGTCGTCGAGAACGGGCGAGGATACGTTCCTGCTGCAGAGAGGATCGCCGACGCCGACAGATTTGACCAGGAAATTGGAAGAGTACTGCTCGATGCCGTCTATTCACCCATCACAAGGGTCCGCTATACTACCGAGGATACCCGCGTCGGCCAGAAGACCAACTACGATAGACTAATCCTCGAAATCTGGACCGACGGAACCATCAATCCTGAGATGGCGCTCGTCGAGGCCGCGAAGATACTCAGAAAGCACATCAATCCTTTTGTGCAGTACTTCCAGATGGGGGAGGAAACCGTCGCAGGCGAGATCGCCGAACATGAGGTCGAAGAAGAAACTGTTGATGAAGAATTGGCACAGAAGCTTAGTTTGGCAATTCAGGAATTGGAACTGTCCGTAAGAGCGAGCAACTGCCTCGAATCCACGAAAATCGAGACGGTCGGCCAACTCGTGCAAATGAACGAATCAGAATTGCTCAAAATCCGCAGCTTTGGGAAGACCTCGCTGAGAGAAATCAAGAGAAAGCTTGCCGATATAGGCCTTTCCCTCGGAATGTCCGATGCCGAGGAGCAGTCTTAATAACCCGGGTCAACACAGGCCCAAATGGTAGTAACTCATAAAAGAAAGTTAAAAACATGCGTCATAGAGTAGCAGGGCGTCGGTTAGGTCGAACAAGCGAGCACCGCTTGGCTATGCGCCGGAACATGGTTTCTTCTCTCTTTGAGCACGAAACGATTGCAACAACAATCCAGAAGGCCAAAGAAGTAAAACCGTTCGCCGAAAAAATGATTACCTTGGCAAAGAAAGGCACATTGCCGGCCAGACGCCGTGCTATTTCGCTGCTGGGCAATCGTAATATCGTTGAGCATGAAGACGGCAAAGCCGTCCGAAAAGGTACGGTAATAGGAAAACTCTTCAGCGAACTGGGCCCTCGCTATCTTGACAGGCCGGGCGGCTATACGAGAATAATCCGCCGGTCCCTAAGGAGGCTTGGTGATAACGGAGAACTCGTTTTGCTCCAGCTTATAGGCGAGAGAGAAGGTCCGAAGAAAAAGGCCAAGACCACCGCCAAGAAACGCTCTCGAAGGAAGCCCAAGGATACTGCCAAAGTTGCTGATCTCGAGGCTGTCGAGCCGGAGAAAGTTGCTGAACTCGAGGCGCCTGCTGAGGCCCCAGTATCTACCGCCGTCGAGGAGGCCCCTGAAACCGAAGAAACGGTTCAGGCCAAGCAGACTGACCAAGCTGACGAACCCGCCGAAACGCAGGAGGCCGGCCCTGCTGTGCGTGAAAATGCCGACGAAGAAAAATAGACCTTTGCCGTGCGGGAGAACCTTGGTATGGGCGCCGACGACTGCATTTTCTGTAAAATGGTGGCGGGGGATATCCCGGTTATCAAGCTTTATGAAAACGAAATCGTACTTGCTTTTCTCGATATCTACCCGGTTAGCGACGGCCATACGTTGGTTATTCCAAAGCAGCACTTTGAAAAACTGCACGATTGTCCGCCGGAGTTGCTGGGTGAGGTCGGCTCACGTCTCGGGAAGATAGCCGGGGCTGTGGCTGCCGCGATGGGATCCGAAGGTTACAATCTATTGTGCAATAATGGCAGGGCCGCGGGCCAGGTGATTGAGCATCTGCATTTTCACATTATCCCCCGCAATGCCGGCGACGGCGTCTTTGACCGCTGGCCCGCCTACAAGTATCCCGATGGCAAGATTGAGGCTCTCGCAGAGGCGATCAGGAAAAACCTGTAAATTTTTCACCACAGTCCTTGCCAATCACTGCCGTTTCTGTTATCTTGTGGTTTCGTGGCATGTGTTTTATGTGGATTTAGGTTCTGCAGGAAAGCGGAACATCGAAAAAATAATGGCCGCGGGGTAGAGCAGTCTGGTAGCTCGTCGGGCCCATAACCCGGAGGTCGCAGGTTCGAATCCTGCCCCCGCTATTGTGGTAACTGTACTTGTCAAGCATACATGGGACCGTGGTGGCGTCTGATCTAACGTTATAGATTGCAAGCAGTTACACACCCAAGACCGTCGTTAGCGTTTTCGGCTGTTTTATGCTATCATACTCCCTCTGCAACCGGCTTTTTCACGTTTTGGAGGAGTTGAAATAGGTCTCATGGACAAGAACCACGATACTATCGCCTTTGCTGTTTCACTAATCATCAAGTTCGTTGATTTTACTCCGGTAGATATCGTAGCGGGACGGATCAAGATCAGCAACAAACACCAATTCACCAACTTGAGCGCATAGGAATTTGTAATGATAGCAAAGATGGGCAATGTGGGAAAGTTGTCATTCCTGCAAAAAGTTGTCATTCCTGCGCAGGCAGGAATCCAGTCTTTGGGCCTTGGATCCCCGCTACCCGCTTTCGCGGGCACAAGCTTCGCGGGGATGACAGGACGAGGCAATTGTAGAAGTCCCGCCGAAGGCGGTTAATTTAAATTCAGGGAATGTCCAATTCCGACTGAAGCATTACAATACAACCCGTGTGCACTCCTACGCTATGAGGGTAGGATTGTGAGAATTTTGGGAGAGCTTGAAAAAATAAAACTCAATTTGGAAAGAAGCTGCATCTTGGAAAAGGATTTCTGTAAAGATGTGATAAGAAATATTCAAAGTGACATGGATGTGTTATTGCGGGATCAAGCGATTAATGGCTTTCGTATTCTGATATTTAGCACATGTTTTGCACTTGTCAGTGGCCTGGTGGGACCGATGATATCAGCCATATCATGGATAGTGGGACATATTCTTGAATTGCGATGTTGAAACAACTCTTATTAAATGGAGCAATTATAGGCGGCATATATGCTCTTATCGCACTTAGCTTCACCATCATCTACCGCACGGTAAAGTTCTTTCATTTTGCGCACGGGGTGGTTTATGCGGTGGGGGCATACTTTGCTTACGCAGTTTTTAGTTGTTGGTTTTTAGTTTTTAGTGAAGAAGGAAGTTATCTAAGCTGGATTGTAGCAGTTCTGGCGAGTGTAACAGGCGCGGGGATAGTCGGAGTCCTTATTGACCGGCTGGTCTATTTGCCTTTGCGGAGGCACAAGGCGCCCAATCTGGTCTTTCTGATAGCGTCTTTCGGAGTCTTCATATTCATTCAGAATCTACTGCAATTGATATATGGGGCGCAAATACTTACTATCCGGACCGGGCCGGTTAAGGAGGGGC
The DNA here is from genome assembly GCA_030603595.1 of Sedimentisphaerales bacterium. Lineage (GTDB taxonomy): Bacteria > Planctomycetota > Phycisphaerae > Sedimentisphaerales > Anaerobacaceae > JAFGCD01. The sequence goes on from JAUVXL010000017.1 coordinate 30,067, forward strand.
ATCATATCTTAGGGGCGGTGATTACCGATACGCAGATTTTGATATTGGTTGTCTCTGTGTTTCTCTGTGTGGCTCTGTGGCTATTTGTTAAGAAGGCCAAATTGGGTAAGGCGATGCGGGCGGTTGCGGATGATCCGCTTGCGGCCAGTGTGGTGGGGATCAATCCGGAGAGGATTATCTTGGCGGCGTTTGCAATTGGTTCGGTTCTGGCGGGGGCGGCGGGGATACTTGTTTCATTGGAGACGAACATTGAGCCTACAATGGGAATGAACGCCATATTGAAAGGGATTATCGCTTCAATCATCGGCGGGATAGGCAGTATCCCCGGAGCGATGCTCGGTGGGCTGTTTTTAGGAATCGCCGAGAACTTAGGTATATGGAAGATATCGGCCGGGTGGAAGGACTGCATTGCGTTTGCAATACTGATTGTGTTCTTGCTGCTAAGGCCGGGCGGCATTATGGGCGTCAAGACGCAGGGGGAGCGGCTGTAGCAACATTTAGGAACCACGGATAGACACGGATTAAGGCTGGATTTATGGACACGGATTTACGCTGATTTACACTGTTGTTTCACTTGTTCTCTGTGATCTCTGTGCCCTCTGTGGCTGAACCTCTTATGGAATACTTTGTTCATATTCTGGTCATCACGGGCATCTACGTCATTTTGACGCTAAGCCTGAATCTCGTTGTCGGGTACACGGGATTGGCGGCTATCGGCCATGCGGCTTTTTCGTGCGTTGGGGCTTATGCATCCTCCCTGCTGGCCCTGAACTATGGAGTCTCGCCCTGGCTTGGATTGCTGATAGGAGCATGTACGGCGGCGGTGCTGGGAGTGGTGGTTGGAGCGCCATCGCTGCGGCTCAAGGGGGACTACCTGGCGCTGGCGACCCTTGGACTGGGTGTAATCGTGTATTCGGTGGCCAAGAACTGGATGGCGGTGACGCGGGGCCCGATGGGACTGCCGGGGATACCGGGATTCTCGATCTTCGGCGTGCAGATATCGGAAGTGTGGAGCTATCTGATTCTGGTGGCGGTGTTTGTTGTGCTGACGTATATGGTCATGCGTCGCGTGGTCGAATCGCCGTTCGGCAGGATACTGAGGGCCATTAGGGACGATGAAGTAGCTGCTCTGGCGATGGGCAAGAACGTAAATAAGTACAAGATGCTCGTCTTCGTAGTAGGCGCTTTCTTTGCAGGAATGGCCGGAAGTCTCTATGCCCACTACATAACATTCATCGATCCATCGAGCTTTACCGTGATGGAATCGATCTCGATTCTTCTGATGGTCGTATTTGGCGGCATGGGTTCTCTAAAAGGCTCTTTCGTGGGAGCGGCAACGTTGGTGATATTACCGGAGCTACTGCGTTTTGTCGGCATGCCGAGTTCGGTCGCTGCACCGCTGAGGCAGATGATATATGGACTGCTGCTGATTGTTCTTATGCTGAAACGGCCACAGGGAATCTTGGGAACCTATAGGTGGAAATAGAAATGCCTGATATCCCAGACATATTGTCTGTCAAGGCTCTGAGCAAGGAGTTCGACGGCGTTAAGGCGCTTGATAATGTCTCTTTCAATCTAAAGAAGGGCTGCATCATTGCCCTGATAGGTCCCAATGGGGCGGGCAAGACGACTGCGTTCAATCTAATCACTGGCTTTCTGCCATCGAATGCGGGAAGAGTGGTGTTTGACGGTCGGGAGATTACGTCGTGGACGCCCCACCGAATTGCCAGGCGGGGAATAGGCAGGACCTTTCAGAACATCAGGCTGTTCGGCCAGATGTCCGCGCTGGAGAACGTGATGCTGGCTTTGCAGTGCGATAAAGTTGAGAGTTTATGGGCTGCCCTGCTTCAGAGTAAAACGATGAGGGCAGAGGAGGGGGCAAACAGGCAGCAGGCGTTGGAGCATCTGGATATTGTAGGGCTGGGCGAAAAAAAGGACGCTCTGGCCGGCGAACTGTCGTATGGGCAGCGGAAATTGCTGGAGATAGCGAGGGCGCTGGCCTTGGGGCCGGAATTGCTGCTGCTGGATGAGCCGATTGCGGGGCTGTTTCCCGGTACGGCTGTGAAAATGAAAGAGATAATCCGCAAATTCAAGGACGCCGGAAAGACCATCCTCTTTATCGAGCATGACATGAAGACGGTGATGGACATTGCTGAGAGAATTGTCGTTCTCAACTACGGCAAGAAAATTGCAGAAGGCACACCTGAGCAGATACAGCAGGATGAAGCCGTGATAGAAGCGTACTTAGGCAGGAGGCGGGCAGTTGCTACTTGAGGTCAAAAATCTGTCGGCTCGGTATGGAGTGGTAAAAGCACTCAAGAAGGTCTCCTTTGAGGTGAGGCAGGGGGAGATCGTCGCTATGATCGGTCCGAACGGAGCGGGCAAGTCAACGGCACTGAAGGCTGTCTGTGGTCTGCTCGCAGCTACAGGGGGCTGCATTGATGCCGGCGAGATTCTGTTTGAGGGAAACAACATCCAGGGCTTGAGAACGGATGAGTTGGTGGGCAGGGGAGTATCACTGGTGCCGGAAGGCAGGCGGGTCTTTCCTACAATGACGGTTCTGGAAAACCTCCAGATGGGGGCCTATACGGTGGCAGATAAGGCGAGAGTGCAACAGGATTTGGACTTGGCCCTGGGGCTTTTCCCAAGGCTTAAGGAAAGGCTCGGCCAGAAAGCAGGGACTTTGTCAACAGGCGAGCAGCAGATGCTGGCTATGGGCAGGGCGCTGATGTTGAAGCCGAAGCTGCTGCTGGCCGATGAGCCTTCGCTCGGACTGTCTCCGAACTTTATGGAGCTGGTATTCGACAGGCTTGTGGAGATCAATGACAACGGCACCAGCGTGCTCTTGGTGGAGCAAAATGCTGTGGAAGCCCTGAGGATTGCCCACAGAGCGTATGTCTTCAATGTTGGCGAAATTGTTCTCAAGGACACTGCTGAGAATCTATTGTGTGACGATAAAGTCAAGAAGACCTTTCTGGGCGGATAATGTGGACATCTCGCAAAGCACGAAGGCCCAACAGTGTTATTGTCCAAATTGATAGATGAACGCAAAAAGTATCGCAGCCAAACCAAGCGAAAGTCGCTGAAAGAACTGATTCGATATATTGCTCGCAGATTTGAATTGTGCGATTATCCAA